>JAMPXH010000112.1 GCA_023701285.1 Candidatus Didemnitutus sp. | reverse complement strand
CGTCCCACGTTGCGGGAACCAGTCTCGGTGCGGTCATTTTTCGGCTCGTTCGGAGAACTCGCCCTACCTCGAGCCGTTGGCGGCGCGATTATCGTTGGCGGCGCGACTACCGTTGGCGACTCGACTATCGCGCCGGCCGATTACTGCGCCTGCTTCGCGACCTTGTAGACGACGGGTTCGTCGCCCTTGGGCAGCGCGAGCAGGTCGTAGTCGTGGAAGGAGTTGATCGTGACCTCGGCGAAGCGGCCGACGGGCAGGCTCTTCGGGACGTAGACGCGGCCGTCGATGTCGGGCGCGTCGGCCTCGCCGCGGGCGACGCCAGGCTCCTCGACGAGCACGCGGAGTTTGCGGCCGACGTAGGTCTTGGAGACTTCACGGGCGATTTCCTGCTGGAGCGCCATCGTCTTGTGCCAGCGGGCTTCCTTCACCTTGGGCGCGAGTTGGTCGGTCATCTTCGCGGCGCGGGTGCCTTCTTCCTGCGAGTATTTGAAGACGCCGAGGCGTTCGAACTTCGTCTCGCGGATGAACTGGCAGAGCTCCTCGACGTCGGCCTCGGTCTCGCCGGGGAAACCGACGATGAATGTGGTGCGCACGGCGATGCCGGGGATGCCGGCGCGGATGCGTTTGATCAGATCGCGGATGTAGGCGCCGCTCGTCTCGCGTTGCATCAGGCCGAGCATGTGGTCGCTGATGTGCTGGAGCGGGATGTCGATGTAGCGGGCGACCTTCGGGCACTCGGCGATGGTCTTGATGAGTTCGTCGGACCAGTGCGCGGGGTGCGTGTAGAGGAGGCGGATCCAGAAATCGCCCTCGATGGCGTTGAGCTCGCGCAGCAGGGTCGTGAGCGCGGTGCCGCGCGAGGAGTCGACAGGCGTGCGCGGATTCGGGCGCTGCTCCCAGGTGTCCATGCCGAAGAAGGTCGTGTCCTGGGAGATCAGGTTGATCTCCTTCACGCCTTCCTTCACGAGCTGGCGGGCCTCGGCGACGACGCTCTCGACGGTGCGGCTCCGGTGGCGGCCGCGGATCTGCGGGATGATGCAGAAGGTGCACGGGTGGTTGCAGCCCTCGGCGATCTTGATGTAGGCGAAATGGGCCGGCGTGAGGCGGAAGCGCGGCGTGTCGTAGTCGGGAATCCAGGTCGAGCGGCCCTCGATGAAATTGGCGGGCGCGTCCTTCTTGCCGCGTTCCTTGGCGTAGATCTCCTCGATGATCGGTGCGACCTTGGTGACCTGGTCGAGGCCGATGAAGGCATCGACTTCGGGCAGGGCGCCGGGGAGGTCCTTCGAGAAGCGCTGCGACATGCAGCCGGCGACGATCAGTTTCTGTTCCTTGCGGCGCTTGCGCAGGCCGCGCTGCTGGTTGATCTCGAGGATGTGGCCGATCGATTCCTCCTTGGAGGAGTCGATGAAGGAGCAGGTGTTGACGATCACGACGTCGGCCTTCTCCGCTTCGGGAATGACCTGCATGCCGGCCTTGTGCAGATGACCGACCATGATCTCGCTATCGACGAGATTCTTCGCGCAACCGAGGGAGATGAGGCTGACCTTGATCGACATAAACAAAATGCGCCCGCGGGTGCGGGCGCGAAGGAAAGGGGCGTTGGGCGCCGGGGCTTACTTCTTCTTCGCCTTGGCCTTGGAGGCGGCGTTCTTGCGCTTCATGTAAGCGAGGCGGCGTTTCTTTTTGATGACCTTGTTGTATTGTTTGCCCATGGGTTTGGTAAATGAGTGAGCGGGGATTTGTCCGGAAGGTGGGGCGGGAGTCAAGCCCGGCGAAAGGAAGCTCAATAACGCGGCAGGGTGGAGTCCACCTGGCAGGCCCAGGCATCGATGCCGCCGGCGACGTTGGTGGTGTTGGCCAAGCCGTTGGCCCGGAGGAACTGCGTCACCCGGGCGCTCCGGCCGCCGTGATGGCAGAGCACGAGGACCTGCCGGTCGGTCGGGATCTCGGCCAGGCGGGCCGGCACCTCGCCCATGGGGATGTGCACGCTGCCGGCGACCGCCACGGTGGCAATCTCCGCCGGCTCGCGCACATCGAGCAGCAGGGCGCCGGAGCGCTGAAGAGTGGCGGCGGTGACGACGTCGATTTCGAGCGGAGTGGGCATGGGTGTGTGGAGTGCGGCAGCTTGGGTGGGAGGGCGCGAAATGCAAACCCAGTTCACCATTGACGGGTCCGGGCCCGGCCGAATCGTCAGGGGATAATGGCTGATCGATACGTTGTCATCATGGCGGGCGGGCGCGGCGAGCGTTTCTGGCCAGCCTCCCGCACCACCACGCCGAAGCACCTCCTGCCGATTGTCGGCGAGACCCCCATGCTCACGCAGACCGTCGCGCGCGTGGCCGGGGTCGTGCCGCGGGAAAACATCTTTGTCATCACCACCCAGGCCCAGCTCGCCGGTGTGCGCGCGGCTTGCCCGCAACTACCAGCGGAGAACCTCGTGGCGGAGCCGATGGGGCGCGACACCGCTGCAGCCACCGGGCTCGCGACCCTGTTGGTCAAACAGCGCTCGCCTGGCGCCGCCTTCGCGATGTTGCCGGCGGACCATGTCATCCATGACACCGCGGAATACGGACGCCTGCTGGAGACCGCGTTCGCCGCGGCCGAGGCGGACGACGTGCTGGTCACGCTCGGCATCCAGCCCACCGAGCCCGCCACGGGCTTCGGCTACATCGAGCAGGCCGGGCCGTGGAAGACCATCGCGGGACGCGCGGTGCTGGCGGTGAAGCGCTTCGTCGAAAAACCCGACCTCGCCACCGCGCAGGGTTACCTCGCCACCGGCCGCTATTTCTGGAACGCCGGCATGTTCGTCTGGCGCGTGCCGGTCGTGGAAGCGGCGTTGCGGCAGCATGCGCCCGAACTGCATGCCGGCCTGGCCGCGATGGAGACGGCGGCGCGCACCGTGGGCTGGGCGCAGGCGCTCGCGGAAGGTTATCCGCAACTGAAGAAAATCTCCGTCGACTACGCGCTGATGGAAAAATCGACCAACGTCGTCGTCGTGCCCGCGACCTTCGACTGGGACGACGTCGGCGCCTGGCCGGCGGTCGCCAACCACTTTCCCAAGGACTCCGCCGGCAACGTCCTGCGGGCGCTCGCAATGGTCGAAGGTGGCGCGAACAACATCGTCGTCTCGACGGGCGGCCACCTCACCGCCGTCGTCGGCGTGAGCGACCTGGTGGTCGTGCATACCGCCGACGCCACGCTGGTCTGCGCCAAGGACAAGGCGCAGGAAATCAAGGCGCTCCTCAAGCGGTTGGAAACCGACGCGGAGAAGAAGCGCTTCCTCTGACCGCGCATGCGCTGCCTCGGCATCGACTACGGCGCCAAGCGCATCGGGCTCGCCCACGGCGACGAGGTCGGCGTGGCGACGCCGCTGCCCGCAGTGCTCGAGGCGGCCGGGGAGGCGCGCTGGGCGAAGCTCGGCGAGGCGATCAAGGCGCGCCGCATCACGGACCTCGTGGTCGGTTATCCCTACAACATGGACGGCTCGGCCGGCTTCAAGGCGAAGGAAGTCGAGGCCTTCGTGGCCGAACTCAAGGCGCGGTTCGCGCTGCCGGTGCACCTGATCGATGAGACGCTCACCAGTTATGCGGCGGAATCGTCGATCAAGAAAAAGGACCGCCGCGGCGTGCGCGACAGCGGCCTGATCGATTCGCGGGCGGCGACGATCATCCTGCAGGATTTTCTCGACCAGCGGAATCCGCCGCTGGCGCCACCCGAATGAACGCTCCGGAACCGCAGGTGGACACCGGGCGCGGGACCTCCTAACACTCCGGCGCAGTGGACACCGAAGCCCAGCAGCTCCCGCGGTGGAAGTGCGTCGTCGCCTACGACGGCGGCGCGTTCGACGGCTGGCAGAGCCAGCCCAGCGGCAACGCGATCCAGGACGTGATCGAGCGTCGGCTGCGCGCGGTGCTGAAGACCGACTTGCGCATCCACGGCAGCGGGCGCACCGACGCCGGCGTGCACGCGCTCGGACAGGTCTTTCACTTCGATGCTGCGTGGTCGCACGGCGCCGAGAAACTGCGCCTCGCGCTCCGCGCCGGACTACCCGGCTCGATCCAGTTGAAGAGCGTGCGGCGGGCGCCGGTGGATTTTCACGCGCGGTTCTCGGCGCGCGGAAAAACGTATCGCTACGAAATTTTCCTCGGTGAGGCGGACCCGTTCGCGACGCGCTACTGCTGGTCGTTGGAGCGCGAGCTCGACTGGGGCGCGATCGGCGAGGCCGCGGCGGCGTTGCGCGGGAAGCACGACTTCAAGGCCTTCGCCGCCGAGGGTGGCACGGAGCGCGAGACCGCCGTGCGCGACCTGCGGCGGCTCGAGATCGTGCGGCGCGGCCGGCGCGTGCGGTTGGTGTTCGAGGCGGACGGGTTTCTCTACAAAATGGTGCGCAGCCTCACCGGCACGCTGGTCAACGTCGGGCTCGGCAAACTTGCCCCGCGCGACGTGGCGGCGCTGCTGCAAACGGCGCGGCGCACGCCGCAGGTGCAGACCGCGCCGCCGCACGGGCTCTTCCTGGTCAAGGTTTTCTACTGAACCCACGCCGCGTTTTCCTTCCGCGTCCTTCGCGCTCCGCCATGTCTCTCGTCCACACCGTCCGCACGCTCGGTCGCGGGGTCGTCGATGTCGTGTTCCCGCGCGCGTGCGTGGCTTGCGGCCAAGGCGTGGAGAAAAACGCGGCCGGTATGCGCCATCTCTGCGGGCCCTGCCAGCAGCAGCTGCACCTCGTGCACGAGCCGCATTGCTCGACGTGCGGGCATCCGTTCTACGGCGTCATGGAGGAGAATCGTCTCTGCGAGCATTGCGAGTCGCTCGTGCCGGTGTTCGGGCGCGGCAAGACGGCGGTGCTGCTGAAAGGCTCCGGCCGCAGCCTGGTGCACGCCCTCAAATACCATCATGCGCTGCATGTGCTGGAGGATATCGTCACCATCATGCGGCGTGCACCCGGCTACGGGGAATATCTGCGCGGGACGGTGATCGTGCCCGTGCCCTTGCATCCGCGCAAGGAGCGCGAGCGCGGCTACAACCAGAGCCGCCTGCTCGCCGAGTGCGCCGTGCAGGCCGCGGCGGACGGCGCGCAGGTGGCTGAGTTGCTGGTGCGGCGGATCGACACCCTTTCGCAGACGCATTTCGACCGGGAAACCCGCCGGGAGAACCTCAAAAATGCCTTTGCCATGGCCCCCGGCGCAGTCATAACCCCCGGCCATCATTACCTGCTCATCGATGACGTCTTCACCACGGGTTCCACGCTCAATGCCTGCGCCGCAGTCCTGCGGGATGCAGGGGCGTTGAACCTCGATGTCGTCACCTTTGGTCACGGCTGATTCTCGCGCATGACTCACTTCTCCAAACCGAAACTGTCCACGCCCAAGAAGAAGAAGAACATCCCGGAGGGCCTGTGGACCAAGTGTCCGGTCTCCGGCGAAATCATCTTCAACAAGGATCTCGAGGCCAACCTCATGGTCGTGCCGAAGAGCGGCTACCATTTCCCGATCGGCTCGCGCCAGCGCATCGCCGGGCTGTTGGACGAAGGGACCTTCGTGGAACACGACGCCGGCGTGAAGTCGGCCGATCCGCTCAAGTTCGTCGATTCCGCCGCTTATCCCGACCGCATCAAGAAATACGAGAAGGAGAGCGGCCTGCCCGAGGCGGTGATCTGCGGCACGGGCAAGATCCACGGCATCCCGGTGTCGGTGGCGGTGATGGATTTCCGCTTCTGCGGCGGCGCCATGGGCGCGGCGGTCGGCGAGAAGATCACCCGCGCCATCGAGCGCGCGCTCGAGGAGAAATGCCCCTGTCTGATCGTGAGTTCATCCGGCGGCGCGCGCATGCAGGAGGGCATCTACAGCCTCATGCAGATGGCCAAGACCAGCGCGGCGCTCGGCCGGCTCGCGGAGGCGAAGCTGCCCTTCATCTCGATCCTCACGCATCCCACCACGGGGGGCGTCACGGCCTCCTTCGCCACGTTGGGCGACATCATCATCGCCGAGCCGGGCGCCCTCATCGGCTTCGCCGGTGCGCGCGTGATCAAGGAGACGACGAAGCAGACGCTGCCGCCGGGCTTCCAGACCGCGGAATTCCTGCTCAAACACGGTCTCGTCGACCAGATCGTGCCGCGCACCGAGATGCGCGACCGCCTGCGCGATCTCCTGCAGGCGTTGCACCTCGGCAAGAAACCCCGTTCGCACGCGCGAGCCACGGAGTCGGCGTCCGCGGCGGGCTGAGGCCTCGCGCATGTCGCCGGTGCCGCGTTTCGCCGATTATCCGGCGGCCACCGAATTTCTCTTCGCGCTGAAATCCGTCGGCGTGAAGTTCGGCGTCGACCGCATGGCTGCGCTGGCGGAGGCCATCGGTCATCCCGAGCGCCGTTGTCCGGTCGTGCACATCGCCGGGACGAACGGCAAGGGCTCCGTCTCCGCGATGGTGGAGTCCATGCTGCGCGCGGCCGGTTACCGCACCGGCCTCTATACTTCGCCGCATCTGGTGCGCCTCGGCGAGCGCGTGCAGGTGGACCGGCGGCTGCTGACGGAGGCGGAGATCGTCGCCTACGTGAACGAACTCATGCCGGTCGCCGCGCGGCTGGGTGCGACCGGGCTCGACGAGCATCCGAGCTTCTTTGAATTCATGACCGCGATGGCGTTCCTCCAGTTTGCCCGTCGGGAGGTGCAGGCCGCGGTCATCGAGGTGGGCATGGGTGGGCGGCTCGATGCCACGAACATCGTCGAGCCGGAGGTGGCCGTCATCACGTCCATCGGTCTCGATCACATGGAGCAACTGGGCGACAACGTCGCCAAGATCGCGCGCGAGAAGGCCGGCATCATCAAGCCCGGCCGCCCGGTCGTCATGGGCCGGTTGCCCGCCGAGGCGGAGGTCGTCGTGCGCGAGGTCGCGCGCGAACGGCAGGCGCGGCTGTGGTCGGTGCGCGAGGTGTTCGGCGAGGACTTGGGCGAATACCCGCGCACGAACCTCGAGGGCGATTACCAGCGGTGGAACGCCGCCACGGCCACGCTGGCGGCGCGCCTGCTCGCGCCGCGCCTCCCGCGGCTCGACGCGGCGGCGATCGCGGCCGGTTTGCAGCGGGTCGACTGGCCGGGACGCTGGCAACGCACCGTGTGCGGCGGCCGCACGCTCATCCTCGACGCGTCGCACAATCCCGAGGGCGCGCAGGTGTTGGAGAACAACCTCCGTCGCCTCGTCGCCGAGACCGGCCGCAAGCCGGTCGTCGTCACCGGAGTGATGGGCGAATTCCGCGCGCGGGCGCTGCTGGATGTGATCGAACGATTCGCCGGCGAGGTTTATCTCGTGCCGCCGCATCAGGCCCGCGCCTGCAGTTACGAGGAACTCGAAACGCTGGCCGGCGAGGCGCTGCGGCCACGCCTGCACCGCGCGACTTTGGAAGGCCTCTTTCCCCGGCCCGATGTGTGCACCGTGGGTGGACCGGACGATATTATTGTCGTTACGGGTTCCATTTATTTGCTCGGCGAGATCCTGGCGCAACTGGAGCCGCGTCGAGGGGCGGGAGAGTCGGCTTTGCAGGACTTTTAGACGGATGCCGCAAGGGCCGTTTGGCGGTCCTATATGCGACTTGCAACCGCGAAGCGGGCGGATTTAGTTTCCTTCTATGGTCACCGATAAATTGCAGAAATTGCGCCAATATCAGAAGCAGATGGCGCAGCTCGAAAAAGAGCTCGGACGCTTCAACGCCAAGCTGCTCGCCTTGCCGGGCAAGTATGGTTTCAAGTCGATGAACGCGTTCATCGATGCGCTGCGTGCCGCCGCGGGTTCCTCGGGTGCCCGCCCCAAGTCGGCCGCGGTCTCCGGTGGCCGCAAGCCGCGCGCCACGATCACCGCCGAGACGAAGCAGAAGCTCAAGGCGATGGTGCAGGACGGCAAGACGGGCTCGCAGATCGCCAAGTCGCTCAACATTTCGCTCCCGAGCGTGCAGAATATCAAGAAGGAGCTCGGGCTCGTCAAAAAGCGCGGCTGAGCCTTCGTTCGCCAAACGCACAATCCAAGCAAGCCGGGCGGGCCAGCCCGGCTTTTTCATGCCCGCGTGCCAGACCGGCGGCGGCCGGTCGCGCCGCGCGTCAACGCAGCCGCATCAGCTCGGACGTGGAGGGAACGTCCTTGATGATCTGCGACGGGCCGGGGCCCACGCCGAGGTAGCGGAGGTTGGGCAAAATCGCCGGCAGGTGGGCGCCGTAGGCGACCTCGATCAGGGAGCGCACCATCGCGGCGGTGTAGAGCTGGGCGGGGCGGGGGAGCTCGCCGAAGCTGCGCACACCGGAGATGTCCTGTTCCCAGCCGGCGTGCCGCGTGTAGACCGGCCGCAGCGTCTTGCGCAGCGCCTCGTTGCGGGGCACGTGCACGTGGCGCCGGCCGGCCGCATCCTCGTAGGCGGTGCAGATCAACAGCTCGGGCGCGCCGGTGAGCGCGTCGATCTTGTTGATCATGAGATCCTGATAGCCGCCGTAGCGGAGCGCGTCGCCTTTTTCCACGGCGTCATACCAACCGACCATGCGTTGGCGTCCGGTGGTGGTGCCGAACTCGATCTGTTTCAACTTCTGGCAAATGGGCAGCGCGTCGTCCATCTGGGTGAGGAAGGTATGCGTGCCGACCTTGGTGTCGTAGGCCTTGGCGACGGCGAAGGTGTGGATGGGCTGCACCGGCACGCCCGCGCTCTCGAAAAATTCCGGCGTGTAGGTGTGCGAGGCGGTGACGTTGGGCGAGAAGCCGTGGCGCTTGTCGAGCCAGAAGGCCTGGCCGAACTCGCCGACGATGGAGCGGCCGGCCGCGAGCTCGCGCAGCACCAGCTCGCGCACCTCGCCGATGTTGGCGCGGAGCTGCTGGCCCGCCTCCCAGTAGACGCGGGTGAGTTCCTCGACGTTGAGCGAGAAGGGTTGCGCGCCGCGGAAGCGGTTGAAGTCGAAATCGGCCGGGGTGAAGAGCCCGAGCTCGATCGCCTCGGCGTTGGCCCGCTGCTCGGCGGCGGAGAGTTTGGCGAAGAAGCCGTCCCAGGTCGCGGGGCTGACCTGGCAGACGTGCTGGATCGTGCGGCAGGCGCGGTCGGCGCGCGCGGCGAGCTTGCGGGCGAAGAAATTCGGTCCGCCGAGGAAATCGGCGAACGTGATCTGCCACTGGCCGGTCTCGTCCTGGTAGGCGGGCGTGATGCCGCGGCCGGTGGAGCCGCGCGGCTCCTCCTGGAGGATGTTCACGCGGTAATCCTCCCAAGCGAGATCGAGCAGGCGGTGGGAGAAATCGGAGACCATCGCGCGCTCGTCGACGACGAGGCGGTTGAAGATCGCGTAGCCCTTCTGTTCCAGCGGCCGGCCTTCCCAGAGGATCTTGCGCGGATCGGCCACGACGCCGGCGCCGATGGCGAGGTGCGCCACGCTTTGCTCGACCACGCCGGCGGGCAGGAGGTTGAGCTTGATGCCGCCGGCGGTGTGGCCGGAGTTCGAACCGCCGTTGACCTTGAACACCACCGACACCGCGGCCGGCGTGCCCTGCAGCTCGTGCACGACCTCCGGGATCAGGCGGCCCTTGCCTTCGTCGCCGAAGGAAATGCCGACATCTGCGATCAACTGGCTGCGAAAGGGCGTAAGCGACATGGTCGGATCAACCAACACACCCGACCGGCCCCGGCGGGCAACGTCAAAGTAAGTCCTACCGGCGCGCGCGAAAGTCTCTCTGGCCGCCAGGCGCCGCGCGTCCGGACCGGCGGCCAATAAAACCTTGCCGCTGCGCGGGCTGCGGGAAGACTCCCGGCGCCCTTATCCCGCACCCATGTCTTTGTCCCGAGCAGCCGTCATCGATTGCGGTGCGAGCCATCTGGCCATCGGCCTTTTCACCAAGGCAGGGCGGGGGCGCCTGAAGCTGGAGCAGTTCGCCTCCGAGCCACTCGCGGCGGAGCCCGGACACGAGGACGAGGGCGGCGAGGGGCTGGTCCGGGCCTTGGGCGCGTTGCGCTCGCGCGTGAAATACCGCGGCCCCGTCGCGGTCGTGCTGCCCGGTCATCTGGTGCTGACGAAATTCATCCGCACGCCGCGGGTCGACGCCGCCAAGCGCGAGAAGGTCGTGCGCTTCGAGGCCCAGCAGAACATCCCTTACGCGCTGAACGACGTGGTGTGGGACCACGCGGTGACCGGCGAAACCGATCTGGATCTCGAAGTGATGCTCTGCGCGGCGAAACTCGACGCGGTCGAGACGCTCTGCCGCGCGCTGGAGCAGGCGGGCTTCATCCCGCAGGCGCTGCTGCCGCCGGCGCCGGCGCTCGGTGCGGCGGTGCGCGCTGTGACGGCCTCCTCCGCGTCGGCGTTGGCGCTGAGCATCGGGGCCCGCTCCACCACGTTGCTGCTGACCGAGCCGGCGCGCCAGCAATCGCGCACCCTCACGCTCGGTGGCCAGTCCGTCACGCAGATGCTTGTGGAGAGCCAGGATTGCGATTTCGCGGAGGCCGAGGCCCTGAAGCTGTCCGACCGCAGCCAGGCGCTCGTCGCGCCGGCGATGGAGGCGTTCGCCATGCGGCTGGCGCAGGAGATCACGCGGTCGATGCTGCATTTCCGCCGGCAGTCCGCCAGCGCCAGTCCCGGCGAGGTGTGGCTCACGGGCGGAGGCGCCCGGTTGACCGGCCTCGGTGAGACGCTCGCCGCCAAATTGAACATCCCGGTGCGGACCTTCGATCCGTTGCAGGGGATCGAGATCGCGCACACCGCCGCCGCGGGCGATCCGGCGGGGCATGCCGCCACGCTGGCGGAACTCGTCGGCGCGGCGCAGATTCGCCTGCTCGACACCGCCACGGCGTTGAACCTCCTGCTGCCGCGCCTGCGCCGGCAGGAGACGACCCGGCGCCGCCAGCCTTGGCTCTTCGCTGCGATCGCCTTGACTGTGGCGGCGCTGGTGCCGCCTTTGTGGCACTACCGCAGCCTCGCCCTCGAGACCCAGCGCAAGAGCGCCGAGGTGGCCGCGGTGATTGCGCCGCTGCGGGCCCGCGAGGCGCAGAATCGGGCCAACCTTCAGCGGCTGGAGGAGACACGCCGCCAGCTCGCCGCGCTCCAGAGCGTGCACGGCCGGCGCGGCAACTGGGTCGGCCTGCTGGCGGACTTGCAGGAGCGGTTGGTCAAGGTCGAGGACGTCTGGCTCGAGCGCATGCAGCTGGCATCTTCGCCCGGCGATCCCGGCGCGCCGCTGCGCATCGCCATCTCCGGCCGGATGCTCGACAAGACCAACCCGCTCGCGAACGTGAGCCCCGACATCTACCAGCGTGTCACCGCGTTGCTCGGCAGCATCGTGGACTCGCCCTACGTCTCGGCGGTGGAGAACGAGCGCTTCGACAACCGCCAGCCGGGCATCCTGCATTTCGACTTCGTGCTCGTCGCAGACCCCGCGCGTCCGCTCTGACCCATGGACTGGCTGAAACGCAATCCCCTGCTGTTCTTCGCGCTGTTGCTCGGCGTGGCGGCGCTCGCAGTCGAGGTGCACACGCTCCTCCACTGGCAGGAGCAGG
>JAMPXH010000015.1 GCA_023701285.1 Candidatus Didemnitutus sp. | reverse complement strand
CGTTTGCGCCGCGAGCGGCAAGGTGAGCAGACACGCAAGGAGAGCGAGGGAGACGTGGGGTAAACGGGAGCGGGACATGCGCGCGAGTCTTGAAGCGCACGCCACAAAAGCGAGCCGCCGGAGCGCGCGAGCATGGCGTATTTCTACGGTTGCCGCCCGGCGCAACGCGGCGCCCCGCAGGCCGGAAACAGGGGCAAGAATCACACGCCGTGACACGACTTGACCGTCTTTACGATGTGCGCCGCGTAGCTCTCCGAAATTCAGCGTGGAGACGACGCCGTCTTCACCGGGTCAAACTCGAGGTTGCGCGTCCAATCCGGATTCAACGCATACGTGAAGCTCACGTTCCGGCCGATCTCGTTGTTTCCGCCCACCGGGATAAAATCACCGCTCACGACTCCATACAGTGCACGGACGACGTTGCCCTTTTCGTCCACTTCACTGCGCACGCGGAAGAGGTAGTTGGTTTCTCCACCTAGATCGATGGTCGTTCCCCGGCCGCCCTCCTTGATGCTCCATTTCAAAATCCAAGTCCGCGAAGACTCGTAGCCGGAGAGCGGCGCTTCATACGGCCACTTCAAGGCCGAGCCGATGTTCTTCGGATGTTTGAAGACGGTGATGCCGTCCTGCAGCCTACTAAACCGGAGCGTAAACTTCTGGTCGTAGTCCCTGCTCGAAGTGAAGCGCCCGTCCAGTTCGAAGATAAAATCAGCCGTGCGGCCTTTGCCGTGCGGGGCTACCCAATCGCCGATTTCAAGATCGAAGCTCATCGGACCGTCGGTCGAGGGCAGCGGTTCACGATCAACACCTTTTCTGATGCCCAAGATGGGATTTCGGACCGGGCGCAGCTCCAAGTCGATCTTCTGCACGCCGACCGCGTATTCTTGGAAGCTCTTTTCGTCGTTTATACCGCGGTGCGGACCTTGAGTCCGATAAAAGCCAGATTTCTCAACGCTAACTGCATAATCCTGCTGGGCGGTTCCCGACACGATGGCGACGCCTTCCTTGTTGGTCTGAGCTTTGATCTTCTGCCCTTTATTTTCCTGATAACCGTAGCGCGGCAAAGCTAGATATACCGTGGCATGCTCTACGGGACTTCTTTCCGGGTCGCGCACATGCGCCTCAACCGTGATTGGGACAGCAGGCATCACGAGTTCCTGTGCGATCACGCATCCGGGCGATACAAGAAGCGCCCATCCACAGAGGGCCGAAGTTAAGAGTGTTTTCATTAAAGTCCTCCGTTGATTTTCATGCGATCGTAAAATCGAAAGTGAAAGATGTAGGATACATCTAGGCAGTCGCTGTGAAGCCAATCGTTCCTTGGTCGGGACGTAGGCCAGCTATTCTTAAACCCCAAGCCAGTGTTTGGATCGTAGTCATCGTTTAGATTAAAGTTACCGCCCATCCCCGGCCCCGTGAAGGCGCTCGCCGGGTTGCTGCCCTGCGGATAAGACAGCGCCGGAATAGCCTCGCCGAGGCACTTGGCGACGGTGACGAGTTTCCGGGCCTCGTCGTCGGCATTGGTGTCGCCGATTGGCGCATGGAGCCGGGAGCCTTGGTAGCCCGGATAAAAACCGCCGCTTTCGCTCGCTTGGAAGCGCTGGAAAAAGGGTTCGCTGGCGAGTGCGGACGTGGGCACGCCGTTGGGCGCGGCCACGTCCTGCGCCTCGGAGGCGAAGCGTCGGCGAGTCTGCGGAGACCCATAGGGCGGCGTCGGCACAATGGGCACATACCACGCTTCGTTTTCCACCCAGCCGGCCGTCCAGGAACGGAAGAAGGAGGCCGCCACACCGTTGCCACCCTTGTGTTTTTCCTGGGCGATCCAGGCGCGCAGACCGGCGAAGAAGAGCGGTTCCCACACCGGCATGCTGTCGTTCACCGGATTGGCCAGCACCTCCTCGCCTGAGGAGTAAAAGTTGGTGCCTACCTCCAGATTGGCGAAGACGTTTTGCCAGGTGAGGCCCTCGCGCCCGTCGCCCGTCCCCTCGAACAGCTTGTGCCAGTGGGTGGGCCAAAGACGCTCCTGGCTGTCGTATTCCGCCCACCAGGAGTGCCGCATCCGGCTCTTGCTCTCGGTCGTGATGTCGCTGGCCGATGTCGCCTCAAGCGGCAGCGCTGAGTCCACGGCGAAGTAATGTTTCACCGTCGCTGGCTTCGAAGCCGGGATGAGACGCGCGGGATTGTTGGGATCGCGGGCACGGGTCAGAGCCACTTTCGTCACCCCGTTTCCGAGGCTGTGAGCCATGATCGCGGTGTCGCCTTGGAGCGTGCCGAGGAAGTCGCGGAAGAGCGGCCCCTGCTGCCAAGCGTGGCCGACGTTGCGGTGGTAGTCCGGGGTGGCGCCCGCCGGGGCGATGCCCGCGCCCTGCCCGTCGTCGCCGCGCCAGAGCACGGCGTAAAATTTCGCTTTGGAGCCGGACCAGTAGAAGCGCTTGAAGGCAGTCGCTGCCGCCCCGCGCGCGCCCTCGCCGTTCACGTTGTAGCCGTGAACGAAGACCATGTTCTTGCGGTTGCTCGCCGTCGTGAAGGGATCGTTGGGCGCGGCGGTGGGCGTGGTGGAGCCGTAGCCGGGGCCTTGGTTGTTCGCGGCGATGGGCGTGCCGTGCGCGAAGGAGCGCAGGTTGACGTATCGGAACATCGTCTCGACCGGATCGACTTTCAGAGGCAGCGAGATTTCTGCGATCACGATGCCGCTTTTGCGCACCTCCAGCACGAGCGGTTTGATCGTCGCCTTGCTGGCCTCGACGAGCAACACGCCGCCGTCGTTGTTTCTGATGCGGTCGAAGAAGGCCGGGCTCGCCGTGGGCTGGCCTGCGGTCGAGATGTTCACGCCCGCCGCCGTGATTTTCACGACTGTGGCATCGCCTGCCTTTTGCGTGAGCGCCGGCCCAAAGCCGGTATCGAGCGCCGTGGGCGAGCCACGGAGATAGTCGAAGGCCTGGGCTCGCGTGTAGCTCGTAAAGACCACGCCGAGCGCGGAGTCCTCGTGCTTCAAATAATAGGCGAGGTCGTTCGTTCCCGGCGGCAGCATCGAGAGGAGCTGCTTGATGTCGAAGAAGACCGGGAAGAAGTCCTCCAGGTCGCGGATGCCGTCGACCTTGGTATTCTCGGAGTCGCGCTTGCTGTCGCCTTCCGGCAAGGGGATGTCGTCGGCGGCCGCGCGCTTGTCGTCCCCGTCGTCATCATCATCATTGGCCCAGAAGTGGTATGGCGCTGCGGTCGAGGTCGTATCGGAAACGTCATTGACGCTCGTTTGAATCACTCCGTCGCGGTTCGCGTCAACCGCCAGTTTAGGCCATACGGGGCGCAAGCGAAACGACGCGTAATTCGGGAAATTCGTCTCGCCGAGCATGACGCCATCATCGTTGATATCCTTGAGATTCGCGACGGTGAGATTATCGGGGTTGATGAGCCGCCCCGTCAAATCAACCTGCTTCTTGTTGATCCATAGCCCGGCGCCCTGAGACGTATGGCCGACGATCTGCCCCCAGCGATTGATGCCATTCGCGTAGGCATACTCGTAACCGATGCTTCCCGTTGGAAGAGTTTCAATTTTTCCGCCGCGACCGTTCTCCCAGAACGCGGGCAGGTCGGACGAGGCATAAAAAGGCCCGTCCGGCACGGCGGTTTGTCCCACAATCTGACCATGCACGTTGATCGCATGGGCTTGGTCAAAGATCGCATCGCCGGGCAGCCAGCGGAATTGGCCATCCGGAGCGACGTAAATGGCACGAGCGCCCGTGTTGCCAAAATTGGGATCCGCGCTGCCGACGATCTCGCCGAATAGATTTTGGTCGGAAAAAACGGCACCGCGAGTCGCGTCATGCGGGAGCTTGATTGGTGTTTCTGCCGAACCACGCAGAATGTAATGCCGGCCCCAATATCCTTCCTCGTTATCCCACCGGTCGTCGGGTTCGGTCGCGACCAGCCAGCCGGCATCGTTGATCAGATGAACGACCCGCCCCGCAAGCGTGCGTTGCAATGTGAAGCCCGCCGATTCGGCAAAGGAGAACACAGCCCCTTCCGGTCCGCCGGTGACGCGATTGACCACGAGGTCCGAGAAATCGTTGAGCTTCCCCACGGACACAGAACTAATGCGGTAGTTGGACGGACCGGAAAAAACGACGGAGGAGCCGTTCCAGATAATAGGAACTGTGCCCCCGCCGACGCCGAAAATGTGATCGGCGTTGTTCAGTGCATAGGTGGAAGCCAAAAACGTTCCGCCGCCGGGTAACATCAAGGGCAGCTTCTCGACGTAGAAATAGGCCGTCGCGAGATCGGGCGCTGGCGGCAGTTCGGTCGCGATGCGGTTTTGCACCGGCGCGCTCGACTGCGCTTTGCCTGCTTTTAGATTGATGGTCTGCGCCTGGACGAACGAGCTGCCGGCAGCCAGCAAGGTCAGAGTAACGGAGAGCGTCGCACGCATGGGGATTGGTTCAAGGCTCGGGAGTGACCGGGCGAAGATAGACGCGCACGATGCCGGACTCGTCCGCTCGGGTGCTGATGAGCTGATGCGTAATGGTGCTGTCGGGATTGCCGGCGAGGGCCGCGCTCTCTATCGGCACCTCGAATGTCACCGGGGCGCTCGGATACGGCGTCCCGTCGGGTTTGTGGATCAGCGCAACAAACTCGCCGTCGGGATTTCCTTCCCCGCTCAGGATGGTGATCTGCGGCGTGGCTCCGTTGTAGTAATCGTTCGGATCGGTGCCGTTAATCGCTTCCAGGATTTGGGAGACCCCATCGCCGTCTTCGTCGGTTGGTTCAGTGGGGATCAACGGATCGAGCCGGTGGCGGATTTCGAACCCGTCCAACAGTCCGTCACCATCGGAATCGGCATGATCGAGCAGGGTATCGGAAATGTATTCATGGATATTGGTCGCGCCGTCCCCGTCCGCATCTCCATCGCGATCGTCGATCAGCGGGTCCAGACCAGCGAGCGTCTCCCAGTCGTCGGGCATGTTGTCCTTGTCGACGTCGGTGAAGCCCGGGTTGTCTGCCGTGATCAACAAGCTGTCGAAATAGACGGGCGATGCCGTGTGGCCAAAGACTGTCAGTTTACCGAGCGCACTGATGTCTTGATTGAGCAAGCCGAGATTGGCAGCCACGGCCACGCCATCGATCTGCAGATCCCAGCACTTTCGGTTGAAATCGAAGCGGACACAGAATTCGGGCTCCCACTCCGCCATGCCGTTGAAGGGATCGAAGTCTACGGTGTAGTTGTATTCGATCCGACGCCAGACGCCTGTCCCGCTGCCGTTGCCATCGAAGACGTGGAATTCTCCGAGGAGGCCGTTCTTGACGTAGGCGACACGGGCGCCCGAGCAATCGAAGATGACGCTCTCGTCTGGGGTCGTGCCGACCACGGGAGCGAGGTAGAAATCTACGAAGAGAATTTTCTCCGAGGAAGGACTCGGCGGCGGAAAGAAATCGATCCGTTCGGGATTAGCAGAGTCGGGGATACTCACGCTCAGCGCGCCGTTGATGCGCCCTTGGCTGGCAATCATGACTCCGGGGGTGGCGCGCCAGCCTTTCTGTCCTTGGAGAGGCCCGGCAACGAACCCTTCACTCGTTTCAAAATCGATGAAGAATGGGAACGGCGCGTTGCCGTTGTAATAATCCTGCGGGCTGGAGCCGGCCACGTATTCCTGAAGATTCGTGAGGCCGTCACCGTCGGGGTCCTCGACTGCATCGGACGAGGACTTTGGATTCAGGCCGTGAGCCACTTCCCAGCCATCCGGCATCCCGTCGTCGTCCGTGTCGCCGAGCAACGGGTTTGTGCCGTGCCGGAATTCCTCGCGATTGTTCAGGTCGTCATTGTCGGGATCAGCATTGGGATCTTGGCCCGTTACATCCCAATAGTATCGCTCCCACGGGTCCGGCAAATCGTTGCCGTCCACGTCTTCCGATGAGTCCGTTTCGTCCAGCGGACTGAACCGGATCAACCGGATGAAAAGCGTGGGCGCGGCTTCTTCCGGGAGATGAATGACGAAGATTTCACCGGTTCCGCTCGGATTGTAGGCGGCAAGAAAAGCCCAATTTTGCAGGTCCGTGCTGACTTGAACGAGGTAGTGGCAGTCGGGCTGCGAGCGCCAGGAATATGTCCAGATTGACGGCACAGTCGAATTATCGACGGCTAGGTGCTGCTCCAAGGCGTCAACGTCCTCATAAGTCATCGAAGCGGCCCAAGCCGGGGCGACGGGAAATAATGCGAGCAAAAGCAGAACGCGGTGCAACATGGAGGATCGCAGTTAAGGTTTCGCTTTGCCCGGCCAGAAATAGATCATCTTGCTTGCCGGGGGCGCAACGGGCTGCAGGTCGCGCTCCTCCTGCTCTGCCTCCCTTTTCAGAAAAGCGGCGCGCAGACTTGGTTTGTTCAGTTCGTAATAGGCGTGAAGGTAGTCCAACGCATCATCCATGTGCGCATTGACCTCGCCGACGTCGCCTTCGATCAGGTAGTCGGCTTCTTTGCCGTTTTTGCCAAGCTGCGCGAGCGCGGTAATTGCATCGCCAGGCCAGCCTTCGGTGGCGGCGATGAAGGGGAACCACAGGTAAACGGACGATTCCGTTTCAAGTTCCATGATTTGCGTCAGCAATCGGAAATCGGCAGTGGAGAAGGCGCGGTATCGACGCTCGTCGACTGTCCAGGTCAACTCCGTCAGGACTCGATCACCATCAAGATACACCGTGCCGGACAAGGTGAGGCTCTCGTAGCTTTTCTTCGCTCGACGTTCGGCTACCGCCCGCTCCTCTTCGGACAGCACATGAGCCGCAAGCGACGCCGGTGCGGTGAGCAACGTTGGCGGGCGAATTTTCACGACCGTGACAGAATGATCACTCAACTGCCGCTTCTTGCGCGCGATTTCTGAATAGCGCGCCGCACCCACGGCAGATGTCTCAGTCTGTGCCGGGCAGATGGACGCGAGCAATGCCACGCCGGCGATTCGAATCAACCAACTCCCGGGCCTTCTTGTCCAACAGACAGATTTCATAAACGTAGTCGTTGCTTTGTGGCCCTCAAAACAACGTGTTAAAAATCTTGCACGAATTTTGGCCGTCTCGGCGAGCGTAAACCCTCTCGCACGCGTAAACGCGACGTGAACTTCGACACCTTTCTATCAATTGACGCGATGGCGCAGCCTGCGCGCCAGCCGAGGCACGATACAACGCACCCGGCTTGTGCATGGCGGAACAATTGGCCACCGGCCAACAGACCACCACGCCGAGTCGGATCGACGCAGAGTGACTGGGCAAGGCGCAAGCGGAAGCGCTTAGTTAAGCCACAGCGCCGTCAGATCCTTGCGACCTCTTCAAGTGGACCATGGATTTCCACCGCTCAGGTCAGCTCGCAGGCGCCGCCGGCGCAGGCGACGACTTCCTTGAGCTTCGTCTCGTCGGAATTTTCCGCGAGCTCGGTGTAGTTCACCGGCACGTAGCGGAGGCGGTTCCACTTGGCGAAATCGTCCGCCGTCGTCACGGCCTCACGCGGCGCCTGCGGGTAGCGCTTGTCGCCATCGTGGCCGAGCAGCGCGACGCCGGTGAAGTGCTCGCGATACTTCCAGATGAAGTCGGCCACGGCGTTCCACTCCTCCGCCTTCACGGTGCAGGTGTTGGAGACGTTGTGGTGCAGGCCGGGCGAACGCGAGTGCGCGACCTCGCCGTTGAGCACCCAGTGCTGCTGGACGAGCTGCACAAAGTGGAGGAACTCCACCGCGCTGACCTCGTCGCGCAGGATGGCGTGCGGCGGCGCCTCGACGGGGAACGTGATGACGTCGTCCATCTCGGGGCGGTAGACCGAGGCCTCGGTCATGTGCGGGTTGAGCGAGCGGAAGTGCCGGTAAACGGGGTCCTTGCGGTTCGCCTGCACGCGCCGGAAGTAGTGGCGGGCGTGGTGCGGGTGGATGCCGGAGGCCGCGCCGAGCAGGAGCGAGGCGGTGCCTTCGGGTTTCACGCAGGTGACGCGCGCGGCCGGGCGGATGCCGATGACCTTCGCGACGATCTCGTTGGCCGCGCGGCACAGGCACGCGCCGCGTTCGAGCACCTCGGGGTTGAAGAGGATCTCGGGGTTGTCCATGAACCCGCAGATGGAGACGCCGAGCAGCGCGTCGCGCTCGTTGAGGTAGCGCGTCACCGGCCCGAGATACGGGATGTCGGTGTAGGCGGCCTGGAGCGTGCCGATCACCGCGGCCTGGATGCAGGCGACGAAGAAATCGTCGACCGTCTGGAGCGCGGCGCCGTTGATCGTGCTGAGATTGCACATCTGCCAGCCGGAGAGGCGCGTGCCGGGCTCGACGGAGCCGGTGTAACCGAGGGCGCGGAGCTTCGCCACCTCGACCTCGTCGTCGAGCTCGCCGCCGACGACCGGGTGCAGGCCGATCTCGCAGCAGGGATTGCAGCCGTAGTCGGGATGATCGGCGAAGTAGAAGCCCGGCTCGCCGAACTCCTTCTGGGCGTTGAAGAGACGGCGGAACTGCGCGTCGTCAGCCTGGGTGCGCGAGAGCACGGCGGAGTTGTTCGACGCGGAGCGTTGCGGGTGTTTCTCGAACCAGTTGCCGGTCTTGGCGGACATCATCTCGTCGTCGTCGGGCGAGAAGAGGCAGATCGTGGCCGAGCGGCGGATGCCGCCGCTAAGCACGGCGCGCGCGGTGAACATGCAGATGTCGTAGACCTCGATCGGGCGCAGCTTGCGACCGGAGGCGCCGGTGAGGACCGCCTCGACGTCGATCAGGGCCTGCTTCAGCGGCAGGTGGCCCGGGGCCTTGCCGCCGGCCGTGACGAGCGCGGCGCCGCGCGGGCGGATCTTGGAGAAGTTGAACTCGGCCTTGAAGCGCTCGCAGTGGCTGCGCACGAGGTAATGCAGCGCGTCGGCCCAGCCTTCGATCGTGTCCTCGATCGTGTAGTGTTCGACGCGGAGCTCCATCTCCTCGCCGCGGAGCGGCAGCGTGGGCAGCATCTCCACGTGGTGGCGCTGCACCGAGAAGCCGCAGCCCGTGCCGGCGAGCAGGAGGAAGAAATACTCGCGGAAGAACTCGACGCGGTCGACCGGGCTGAAGGAGCAGTTGAAGAGCCGGGCGTGGTTCTTGAGGATCGCGTCGCCGCCGAACTGCAGCGAGCGCATCGAGGGCAGCACGCGCTTCATCGCCACGCTGCCGAAGGCGCGGTGGATCGCATCGGAGAGCGTGCCGCCGGCCAGCCACTCGGCGAGCAGGTGGCGGTCGCCGGGCTGCGCGGGCGATTTGTCGTCCGGCGCAGGCAGGCGCTGCGTGAGCCGGTCCTTGAAGTGCTCGAGGTGCATCGCCATCACGCGGCGCGCGGCCTCGGGGAAGGACTCGCGGCGGCCGAGATCGCGGCGGAAACGCGCATACTTGGCCGTGGCGATGTAGTCGCTCAGGCCGTTCTCGGGAAAATGCGTCAGGCGGTGCGCGGCCTTGCTCGCGCGGTAAACGATGTAGGCGCGCGCGACCTCCCACTCGCCGTCGGCGGCGATGGCCTTCTCCACGGTGTCCTGCACCTCGTCGATCGTCGGGTGGCGGCCGGAGCGGTAGATCAGCTCGACCATGCGGCTGACGCGCGCGCCGATGGCCTGGCAGCGGGCGAAGGTGTCGACATCGAGGCCGTAGCGCGCCTCGGCGCTCCCGCGATGCGGGTTCTCGTTCGTGCCGTGCTTCACCTCGAAGAAGGCGAGCGCGACGGCGCGGACAACCTTGGCGTTGTCCCAGGAGACAGTGGAGCCGTCGCGCTTCACGACGCGGCGGTCGGCGGCGGCGATGGCGGGACGGGCGTGATGACGGTGGTTGAAACGGGCAAGAAGAGTGGCGGCGGTCATGTGGAGGAAAAGTCGCGGCGCATCTTACGCCGCACGCTCCCGCACCGCTAACCATCGGTTGCGCTATTCCGGAAATTTCTACGCATAAATTGCGGCGAAAAAATCCCCGCAAAAAATCCGGCGGCCGCGCGGCGCGCAGACACCGATTTCTGGTCATATCCGCACATTAAAGCTCGCGTGTTCGCCACGCATCCTCTGCTCGCGCCGCGAGGCACCGCACACGCGCTCGCTCGCGCGGCTCAAACCCAGCGATTGAGCGCGCCGACGAAGGTCAGGGCGAGCACGACGGCGTAGCTGGCGACGGTCGCGAAGGAGACCGTGTCCCACGCGCCGAACCAGTCGCGCAGACGCGCGTAGCGGAACACGACGTAGCAGCCGGTCCAGAAACCGCCCATCGCCAGCGTCACGAGCACCGCCCAGCCGCCTTCGAGCGGTTGCGCCAGCGCGGCGAAGAGCGCCGCCGCGATGCCGATGTGCAACACGCCCTCGCCGGCGCCGACCCGGCGCAAGGGAACTGAGGTGAGGAGCGTGGCTTTCATCCCCGGCAACGTAGGGGATTTTTCCGTCGTTGCCCATACGCAGACGTGCGTAGCGGGGCCTCCTTTCGGCTAGGACGGCGGGGTTCCCTGCCACGACTCTGCTTGGAGCGGCAGCGACGGTCGTCCCGACCGCCCCAAGCGAGACGGGCGGCGCGATCGACGGCCCCGGAAATCCGCGCCGCTCAGCCTTCGCGGCGGCTGCGAAGATTCTGGGCCAGACGCAGGATGTCGGCCAGCACGCCGGCCGCCGTCACGTCGCCGCCCGCGCCCGAGCCGCGCACGACCAGCGGATACTGGCTATAGCGCTCCGTGTGGAAGGCGACGAAGGCCTCCGAGCCGCGCAGACCGGCGGCGGGATGCGTGGCGTCGACCCCGAGCGGGGCGACGGTCACCGTAGCGCCGTTGGCGCCGGGCTCGATGCGCGCGAGGTAGCGCAGCAGCTGGCCCTTGGCCTTGAGCTCCGCCACCTGCGCCGCGGTCTCCGCGTCGCCCGCGGCCAGTTTCTGCAGGAACAGCTCCGGATCGTCCTCGCGCAGCAGCTCCTCCCGGATGAAAGGCTTCAGCTGCACGTCGGCGAGGTCGAGCTTGAGACCGAGTTCGCGGGCAAGGATCAGCGCCTTGCGGGCCACGTCGAGACCGGAGAGGTCGTCGCGCGGGTGCGGCTCGGTGTAGCCGAGCTCCTTGGCGCGGCGCACGGCGGCCGAGAGCGGCACGCCGGCGGTGAGCTGTTCGCAGAGATAACCGAGCGTGCCGGAGAACGCGCCCTCGATCCGCACGACGTTGTCGCCCGTGCGCACGAGGTTCTTGAGCGTCTCGATGACGGGCAGCGCCGCACCGACGGTCGTCTCGTAGAGATAGACGCGGAAATGCCGGCGCGCGGCGGCGTGCAGGGCGTCGCGCTGCTCGCGCGGCAGCGCCAGCGGCTGCTTGTTCGCGGACACCACGTTGATGCCCTGCTTGAACGCCGCCATGTAAACTTCCTCCATGCCGGCCGAGGCCGTGCAATCGACCAGCACCGGGTTGGGCAGGCGTGCGAGCTCGGGCAAGAGCTCCGCCACGGCGCGGCCGTGCCCGGCCTTGGCGAGCAAGCCCGCCGCCGCCTCCGGCGCGAGGCCGCGCGCGTCGAAGATGCCGCCGCGACTGCCCGCGAGGCCCACGAGGCGGACATTCACGTCATGCTGCGAGCGCAGCGCCGTGCCGTGCGCTGTCAACTGCCGCAGCAGGCTGCCGCCGACGATGCCCTTGCCGAGCAGAAGCACGTTGAGCTCCGCGTGGGCGAGATTGAAGGCCGCGTGCACCGTCCGCACGGCCAGAGCGGTGTCCGCCGCGTCGACCACGCACGAGATGCTGCGCGCCGAGGCGCCCTGCGCCAGCGCACGGGCCGCGACACCCACCGAGCCGATGGCGTGCAACATGCGGCCGGCCACGTCGGGCCGCGCGACCATCGACTCCGCCACGAGCGTGACCAGCGACACCGGCGAGCGCACCGGACCGATCGTGAGGTCGCCGCGCAACACCTCGGAGGCGAGCGCACTCTGCATGATCTCCACGGCGCGCGGCTCGTCCGCCACGGGCACGACGACGGTGAAGGTCTGCCCGAGCGTCGACTCGGTGCTCAGCCACACGCGCACGCCCTCGGCGTCGAGCGCCGCGACGATGCGGCTGCCCACCGGACGGCTGAGGCCGGTGCGGCGCGACTGGACGCCGATGAGCGAAAGGTTTTCCAGGCTCGTGACGCAGGTCGGGCGAGCCGGATCGGGATTGCCGGTGGCGTCGATGCGCGTGCCGGGCGCGTCCGGTTGCGTCGTGCTGCGGATGACCAGCGCCGCGCCGCAATCGCGGAGCGGGATGATCGTGCGCGAGTGGAACATCCGGGTGCCGAAGTAGGCCAGCTCGAGCGCCTCGTCGTAGGAGAGGCGGTCGACGGGCGCGGCCTCGCGCACGAGGTTCGGGTCGGCGGTCATCACGCCGAGCACGTCGGTCCACACCGTCACGGCCTCGGCGCGGAAGAGCGAGGCCAGCAGCGTGGCGGTGTAGTCGGAGCCGTTGCGGCCGAGCGTGGTGGTGTGGCCGTCGCGGGTGCGGCCGATGAAGCCGGAGATGAGCGGCACCACGCCGGACCAGGCGGGCAGGAGGGCGTTGAACTTCTCGCGCGTCGCGGCGACATCCACCGCAGCGGAGCCGAAGGTCGCGTCCGTCACCATGAAGTCGCGCGCATCGACGGGCACCGACGGGGCGCCGAGCTCGGTGAGGGCGCGGGAGACGAGCGCGATGGAGATGCGTTCGCCGGCGCTGATGACGGCATCGAGCGAGCGGGGCGAACACTCGCGCGTCAGCTCGATGCCGGAGAGGGTGCGCTCGACGGGCGTGAGCACAGCGTCAAGGTCGGCCTTGAAGGCGCGCAAGCCGTGCGCGGTGAGCACGGGGCGGGCGGTGGAGACGGCCAGCTCGCGCACGCGGGCGAGTTCGCCGCGGGCCTGGGTGATCTCGCCATCGGCGGCGGAACGCGCGGCGAGGATCAGCCAATCCGTCGTGTCGCCGAGCGCGGAAACCACCACCGCGAGCGGCCGGGGGCCGCGCGCGATGAGCTCGAGCACACGGGGCAGCCGGCCCGGAGTGCCGAGCGAGCTGCCGCCGAATTTGTAGATCTGCCAGGAAACGTTCATGCAGGAGGAAGTCGGAGAGCCCTTTGCACTAACCGCGCCAACTGCTCCCATTCGAGCAGAAAGGCGTCGTGGCCGTGCGGGCTGCGGAGGGTGGCGCGTTGCACGGTCCGGCCGTGCGCGCGGAGCGCGGCGGCGAGGGCGGTGGATTGCGCGGGGGTGAAAAGCTGGTCGGTGTCGACATCGACGACAAGGGCCGGGGCCTGGATGCGGGCGAGCGCCGGGCCGCGGGTGCCGGGCAGCGGCCGGGTCAGGTCGTGGTGGTCCATCGCATCGAGCTGCGACTCGTAGCACGCGGCGGTGAAGCGGCCGTGGAGCTTGCTGCCGTGGTGTTCGAGGTAGCTGCCGATGCCGCGCGTCGCGCTGTGCTTGGTGGCGAGGCCGGGCTCGGCGCGGTAGGTGAGCATCGCGAGCTGGCGCGCGACCTCGAGGCCGCGCGCGCCGTGGTGCGGGTAACCGGGATCGAGGCGGAGGATGCCGCGAGCGACGTGGTTCCAGCCGACAATCCAGGCGCTCGCAGTCGCGGTCGTCGCCACCGGCATGATGCGCGCGAAGCGCTTCGGGGCCAGCGCGGCGAGCGCGAGCACGACCATGCCGCCGAGCGAGCCACCCGCGGCGAGTTGCACGCTCTTGAGGCCCAGCGCATCCAGCCCGAGCAGGATCGCGCGCGCGAGGTCGATGCTCGTGAGCGTGACGGCGCGGCCCTTGGGCCAGCCGGGCATGCCGGGCGCGCTGCTGCCGTAGAAGGAGCCGAGGTTGTTGAAGCACACGAGGCGCACCTTCGCCGGATCGAGCGCACGACCGGGGCCGATGAGCGGCTCCCACCAGCCGCCTTTGCCACCGGCCTGCGCGCTGCCGGTGAGCGCGTGCACGAGCAGCACCGTGGGCACGCCGGGCTGCGGTTGCGCGGGCGTGTCGCCCTCGCGGCTCCACCACCACGCCGCCGCCCGGTGCCGGCGCACGCGCCCGCCGCGCGCGAGCGGAAGATCGGGCAAGGTGAGGATGAAGGACTGCGGCGAAGCAGCGTTGATGGCGCGGACGGACATCGGCAGAGGCCGACCATCCTCCCCGGCGCAACCACTCACAACCCCGCAACAAGTCATAGCCTGAGCGGCCTATCCGACGACGCCATATGACATGGAATTCAGGCTGGTGACGTGGGGGTGCGTTGCCCGTAATCCGCCGCCCACGACGCTTCCGCCGATGTCCGCGTTCACCCCTCTCCCGCTCGGCTGCCCGATCCCCGGATCGGTCCACTCCGTCTCGTGCAGCCTGCCCACGCTGGCGGACATCATCGGTTACGAAGAACGCGATCCGGCCGTGACCGCGCGCATGCAGGCGGGTTACCCGCGCTTCGCGCTGCACCCGTTCGTGCGACAACTCATCGCGGCGCTGACCGCCGAGGTGGCACAGGCCGGCGAACAACTCTGGCCACTCATCTCCGCCCGGGCCGCGGAGACCCTCGTCGCGCAACTCGGCGGCGCGCCCGCGCGACACGTCCGCGTGCAGGGCGTGGAAGCGGTGCTGCATCCCGCCGGCGAAGCGCTCGCGGCGCAGGCGAAGCTCTGGCTGCAACACACCGGCACGCTGCTCAGCTCGCGGGGCGCGGAGGATGCGCTGGTGCGCCTCGGCCGGCTGCCGGCCGCCGGCGCCGAGACGACTTTCAAGGGCGATGCCGCGCTGGCGGTGCGCCGGGTGCTGGGGCCTTGCTTCCCGGGCGCGGAACGCCACCTGCACCTCGCACCGAGCGGGATGAGTGCCATCCACGCCGCCTTCCGGGCGGTCGGCGAAGTGCAGGCGCCGCGCGGCCGCACCGCCTGGGTGCAGCTCGGCTGGCTCTACCTCGACACCATCGCATTGCTGAAAAAATTCACGCCCGACCCGGCGCACGACCACCTCGTGTTGCACGATGTGCGCGACCTCGCCGCGCTGGAGCAACTGCTGGCCGCGCACGGGCCGCGCATCGCGGGCCTGATCACCGAGGCGCCCACGAACCCGCTGCTGCACACGGCCGACCTCGCCGCCGTCGCCGCGCTCGCGCGCCGCCACGGGGTGCGCGTGATCGTCGACCCGGCCATCGCCTCGCCCTTCAACGTCGATGTGTTGCCGCACGCGGACATCGTCGCGTTCAGCCTCACCAAGTATGCCTCGCACGAGGGCGACGTCATGGCCGGCGCGGCCGTGGTCAACCCGGCCGGGCCCGACGCGGCGGCGTTGCAGACGCGGGTCGCCGCCGGGCTGGACGCCCCCTACCCGCGCGATCTCGCGCGCCTGGCTGCCGAGATCGGCTCCGCGGCCGAAGTCGTCGCGCGCATCAACGCCAACAAGCCGCAGGTCGTGGCGTTTCTAGAAAGTCACCCGGCAGTCGAGCGTGTGTGGTGGTCGTTGCAGGAAGGGACTGCCGCGAATTACCGCCGTATCGCGCGCCGCCCGGAAGCGGTCGGCGCCGTGGTGTCGTTCACCTTGAAGCGGCCCATCGCGTCCTTCTACGACCGCGTGCCGCTGGCCAAGGGACCGAGCTTCGGCATGCGGACGACGCTCCTCTGCCCTTACATCTACCTCGCGCACTACGATCTGCTGCCGCACCGCGGCGGCGGCGACGAACTCGCGCGCGCGGGCCTCGTGCCGGAGTTGCTGCGTCTCTCCGTCGGCATCGAGCCGGTCTACGAGATCATCGCCGCGCTCGACGAGGCGCTCGGCGCCTGAGCCGGACTCATGCAATTGGACGCGATTCCCGACTGATGAGCTCGTGACAATTGCGTGGTCGCCGCTGTCCCAGCGGCGACAGGCGTCGGTAGGGACACCGACGCCCACCTCCTGCATGATCCCGGCTGAGCCCGGCGGGCGCAGCCAGTGCCCGGATCGGCCGCGCGGCGCCCGGAAGCCTGCGCGAGCCCCGACCCGGGCCGTTCGGTCACCGGGCGGAATTCGCTCTCGCCGCCCATGGCGCCGGTGTGTGTGGTGGATTTTCATGCCCTCGAACTCCGCCGCCTCGCTCCCCGCCTCCGCCGCCCCTTGGCGCGCCGGCGTGGAGAGCGCGAAACGGCTCGCGTGGCCGGGGCTCGTGCTGGTGGCGATGGCGGCCGGAGTCGTCGCCGCGTATTACCGCGTGCCGGCCGTGCACGCGGCGCTGGCGCAGCTGGCGGAGTGGCGCGCCGCGGGCGGTTTCGCCTTTTCCGCCGGCATCAGCGCGCTGTTCGCGGGATTCATCCCGTTCCTTTACCTGCGGCTCCATCCGGCCACGGCGGCGCACCACCCGTGGACGCACGGCGGTTTCTTCGTTTTGTTCTGGGCTTACAAGGGCCTGGAAGTGGACCTGCTCTACCGGCTGCAATCGCGGATGTTCGGCGACGGCACGGAGGTCGTCACGATCGCGGCGAAGACGGCCGTGGACCAACTCGTCTACAACCCGGTGTGGGCCGCGCCGCTGGCGGTGATTCTCTACGGTTGGAAGGATGCGGGTTTCCGCTGGGCGGCGCCGCTGGGTGACCTGCGCGCCCCGGGCTGGTATCTGCGCCGCGTGCTGCCGGTGATGATCGCCGTGTGGGGCGTGTGGGTGCCGGCCGTGGCCTGCATCTACGCCCTGCCGCTGCCGCTCCAACTGCCGCTTTGCTGCCTGGTGAACTGCTTTTGGGTCATCCTCTTCTCGCTCATCACGGCGCGAGCGCCGGCGCGTTAGTCCCAACGGCCTATGGTCGGCCCGCGTGCGGCGTGCTACACTCGCGCCTTCGCGGGTCCGCCGCCATTTAATCCGTGGCGTCGCCCGTCCCTTCCCGTTTGTCTGCCTTCGCCGTGAGCCATCCCTCGCCTCTCCCCGTCTCCGCTTCGTCCGCCGCGCCGGCCTCGCCGCCGTTGCTGGATCTCATCGGCCACACGCCGCTGCTCCCGCTGCACTTCGCGGACGCCGGTTGCACGCTCTACGCCAAGGCCGAGTTCCTCAACCCGAGCGGCTCGATCAAGGATCGGCTCGCGCGCCACATCCTGCTCGACGCCCGGGCGCAGGGCCGGTTGCGCCCCGACTCGATCATCCTCGAGTGCACCAGCGGCAACACCGGCATCGCCCTGGCCATGGTCGGCGCCGTGCTGGGCTACAAGGTGCGCATCCTGATGAGCGACACCGCCAGCGTGGAGCGCCGGCACCTGATGCGGCACTTCGGCGCCGAGCTGCAGCTTTTCCACACCGACCGCGGCTACATCACCGGCATCGAGATGGCCGAGCGCATGGCCGCGGCCGACCCGCGCATCTTCCTGCCGTGCCAGTTCGCCAACCCGCTCAATGCCGAGGATCATTTCCTCACCACCGGCCAGGAAATCATCCAGCAGCTCCCCGGCCGCATCGACGCCTTCGTCAGCGGCTACGGCACGGGCGGCACGCTCAACGGCACCAGCCGCGCCCTCCGCGCCACGCATCCCGCCATCAAGATCGTGGCGATGGAGCCCGCCGAGGCCGCCATGCTCAGCGGCGAATCGCCCTGCTGCCACAGCATCGAGGGTGTCGCTGGCGGTTACCTGCCGCCGCTGCTCCAAGGCGTCCACGTGGACTGGCCGGAAAAGGTCTCCAGCGCCGAGGCGCTCGCCATGACGCAACGCCTGTCCCGCGAATTCGGCCTGCTCGTCGGCACCTCCTCCGGGGCCAACGTCGTCGCCGCCCTGCGCACCGCCCGGAAGCTCGGCCCCGAGGCCCGCATCGTCACCATCCTGTGCGACCGCGCCGAGCGCTACTACTCGACGAAACTTTTCGCGGAAAACCCCGCGTCATCCGTCTAACAAAGGGACGGGCGCCCGCCGCGGGCCGTCCGCGCGCCACCCGCGCCAGTCTCCCGCCCGCCGGACCGCCCCCTCGCCTGGCCTCGCCGTTTGAAATAATCCCCCGATGCCCTACTCTCACGTTCATACCATGAAGTTTTTCCGCCCGTTCGTCGCCCTGTTCGGCTTATTGCTGGTCCTCGCCAGCCTGTCCCCGCTGTCCGCCCGCCCCGTCCGCAACGGCGCCGTGACGGTCGACCTCGTGGCGGCCGACGCGTCCATCCGGCCCGGACAACCGTTCTGGGTGGCGCTGCGCATCACGCACGATCCGCACTGGCACACTTACTGGATCAACGCCGGCACGGGCTACCCGACCTCGATCGCTTGGACGCTCCCCGAGGGTTTCAGCGCCGGCCCGATCGTCTGGCCCGCACCGCACGCCGTGAAGGACACCGCCGGCACCGTCACGGGCAACGGCTACGAGGGCGAGGTGTTCATCTTCACGCAGATCACGCCGCCCGCGTCGCTCGTCCCAGGCGGCAACGTCACGCTGCAGGCCGCCGCCGAGTGGCTCATGTGCAAGGATTCCTGCATGCCCGGCGATGCCACGCTCACGCTCACGCGCCCCGTCACCGCGGAGCCGCCGCAACCCGACACGAGCATCGCCCGGCTGTTCAACAACGCCTTCGCCGCCCTGCCCAAGGTGTCGGCCGACTGGGCGTTCACCGCCCAACGCGACGGCGCCAAGATCACGCTGCGTTTCGCCTCGCGCTCCGGCGCCACGCCCGAGCTGGGCGACGTGCGCTACTTCGACGAGAATGCCGTCGTCGACTACGTGCCCGCGCAGCCGCTCACGCGCGAAGGCTCCACCTACGTGCTCACGCTGACCGCCGCCGCCGAGGCCGACGCCGCCGCGCCGGGCCTCAAGGGCGTGCTCACCGCCAGCCAGGGCTTCGGCGGCACCGAAGGCCGCGCGCTGCTCGTCGACACGCCCTTCGTCGTGCGCGAGCCGATCAAGGAAACCAAATCCGACGCGCCCGCCAACGCCTCCGGTGGCTCCGGCACTCCGCCCGCCGGCGACGCGACGACTGCGTCCGGCGCCGCGCCCGCTTCGCTGCTCGGCACGCTGTTCCTCGCCTTCCTCGGCGGCCTCGTCCTCAACCTCATGCCCTGCGTTTTCCCGGTGCTCGGCATCAAGATCATGGGCTTCGTCAACCAGTCCGGCAGCGACAAGGCCAAGGTCGTGCTCCACGGCGTGATGTTCGCCGTCGGCGTGTTGGTCTCATTCTGGGCGCTCGCCGGGCTGCTGCTCGCGCTGCGCGCCGGCGGATCGCAGCTCGGCTGGGGCTTTCAACTGCAATCGCCCGCCTTCGTGTTCGCCATGGCGGCGTTCCTGCTCGTGTTCGCGCTCAACCTCAGCGGCCTGTTCGAGGTCGGCCTCTCCGCCACCGGCGCGGGTGCCTCGCTGCAAAGCAAGGACGGCCTCGCCGGCTCGTTCTTCACCGGCATGCTCGCCACGCTCGTCGCCACGCCGTGCAGCGCGCCGTTCCTCGCGCCCGCGCTCGGCGCCGCGCTCGCGCTCTCGGCCGGCGAGTCGCTGCTCGTGTTCACCGCCATCGCCCTCGGCCTCGCCGCGCCCTACCTGCTGCTCTCGGTCTTCCCGCAGGCGATCAAGCTGCTGCCGCGCCCCGGCGCGTGGATGGAGACCTTCAAGCAGTTCATGGCCTTCCCGCTCTACGCGACGGTCGGCTGGCTGCTTTGGGTGCTCGCCGCGCAGACGTCGGACGACGACTACGCGCTGCTCATGATCGCGTTTGCCTTCGTCCTCATCGCCATGGCCGCGTGGGCCTACGGCCGCTTCGGCCAGGCCTGGGGCAAACCCGGCAAGCAACTCTTCGGACGCGCCTTTGCCGCCGCGCTGCTGGTCGCGGGCCTCTGGCTCGGTTGGCCGAAGGGCGCCGTCGCGGCTCCTGCGCCCGGTGCCACCGGCGCCGCCGCCTATCAGGTGACTTGGCAGAAATGGAGCCCCGAGGCCGTCGCCGCCGCGCAGGCCGCGGGCAAGTTCGCCTATGTCGACTTCACCGCGCGCTGGTGCGCCACCTGCCAGACGAACAAGGCCACGGTTTTCTCGTCGGCCGATGTGCTGCGGGAATTCGGCGCCAAGGGCGTGGTGCTCTTCAAGGCCGACTGGACCAACAAGGACCCGCAGATCACGCAGGAGCTGGCGAAGTGGAACCGCTCCGCCGTGCCCTTCAACCTGATCTACGCCCCCGGCAAGCCCGAGCCCGTCGTGCTCCCCGAGCTTCTCACCGGCGGCATCGTCCTCGAGAAACTCGCCGAGATCGCCCGCTGACCGGCCGGGCGGGTGTCATCCGTTCGGTGACACTTTCGCCCAACCTCAGCCACCCGCGCAACTTCGCACAACCCAGCGCAATTCGCGCTATCGTGCAGTTCCGCGCCGCCGCGCAGTTGCGTCCATTCCGTGCGGCCGCGAATTCACGCGCCGCCGCAGGACCATGCCGGACCGTGCCGGACCGTGCCCGACGGTGCCGGTCGCCAAGTGCATCGCGCTCCCTCCCACCGCGTAACCGCCCGCCGGCAAAGTAACCTATTAGGTTACTTTGCCGCAGCGCGACACGCCATGTCCTGGAGGGAGAGGGAAGAGAGACGAGAGACTTTTCGCCAACGCGGAGTCAATTGCCCTGACACCGGGCCGGATAAGACGGGGCGCGGCAGAGCGGGCATTCCGGTTTCCGGCGAGGCGCGGCGGGCGTGAGGGTGCACGAGGGCGGCGCGGCGTTGGTGCACAACGCCGCGCATGCGCATGCGCGCGCGTGAATTTGTCCCGCGCGAAGGAGTGCGCGCGGCTGAGCCGGACTCATGCAGTTGGACGCCACTCCCGACTGATGAGCTCCTGCCAATGGGGTGGTCGCCGCTGTCCCAGCGGCGACCGGCGTCGGGAGGGACACCGACGCCCACCTCCTGCATGATCCCGGCTCAGTTGCCGCGGGCTTTGAGTTGCTTGGCGGCTTGCGCGAGGACTTCGGGCGCGACTTTCACGCCGGCCTTGGCGAGCGAGGCATCGAGGATGACTTCGCCTTTCTGGTAGCCGATCACGATGTCCACCACCTTGCCTTCGCGATCGATGATGAACTGCGTCGGGATGCCGCGCACGCCGTAGAGCTTGTTCGACGCCCGGTCGGCCCCGCGCTCGGCGGGATCGTGCGACCAGACGATGTCAGGATAAGTCTCCTGGTTGCGCCGCACCCACTCCTCAAACTTCGCGCGGGTGTCGCTCGTGCAGGAGCCGAGGACAACGACGCCCTGGTCCTTGTATTGCGCGGCGACCTGCTGCGTATGCGGCATGGCCGCCATGCACGGACCGCACCATGTGGCCCAGAAATCGAGGATGACGACCTTGCCGCGATAGTCGGAGAGCTTCACGTCGCGGCCGTCGAGGGTCTGCGTGGTGAAATCCGGCGCGGCGGCGCCGATCTTGAGCGCTTCGCCGCGCGGCTCGGGCGGCTTGGGCTTCGTCTCCTCGGGCGTCCAGACGCGCGCGGGACGGTCGGACTCGGCGAGATTCACGCCGGCGCGGAGGAAGAGATTCCCCAGCACCTCGGAATATTGGTCGCCGAAGCCGGCGCTCCACCCCACGAGCTTGCCCGTGGCATCGAAAACGAGGGTCGTGGGCACGGGCGCCATGATCCCGCCGAGCTTCACGGTGAAGATATTGTCGTAATGGGCGCGCGAGGCATCGCGGAAGGCCGCCTTCTCCTCGTCGGTCATCTCGTCCATCTCCTTCGCCGGCCGCGGCGGGCGTCCGGTGGGATCGGCGTAGAGCGCGAAAGGAAAATCCGCACCGCGCGCGGTCTTCCACGCCTGCACCTCCTCAAGCGCGGCGAAGCCACCGACGCCGACAAAGGCGACGCCGGGATACTTCGCGCTCCACGTGCGCCACTGCGCGAGATAGCCGTCGCCCGGACCGTGGCCGCCGCTCCAGACGCCGATGACCTTCACGCGGCCGCTCGCGATGGAGGCGAATTTCACGCCTGCGCCATCCAGTCCGAGCAATTCCACCTCGGGCGCGATCTCGCCGGCCTTCAATTTGCCGAAATCCTCGTGGAACGGCGGACGCGGAATCTTCGCCTCCTCCGCGCGGGCGCGCTCGCGGGCCTCGGCGGCGGCGAGCTGCTCGCGGCCCTTCGCCACGATGGCGGCGTCGACGTTCACGCCGAGGGCAGCGAGCGCAGCCTCGGTGCGCGCGTCGTCCTTGCCGCCGTTGCCGACAATCACGGCGCCGACCTTGCCGTCGCGCCCGATGACAAACTGCGTGGGGATGCCGGTGACGGCGTAGAGCTTGCTGGACGCGCGCTCGTCGAACGTCGCGCTTCCGCGCTCATGCGGATCGAAGGCCCAGACCATGTCGGGATACTTGGCGAGGTTGGCGGGAATCCACTTCTTGAATGCCGCGATCGTGTCGCTCGTGCCCGAGGCGAGCACGACGACGCCTTGGTCCTTGTATTTGGCGGCGATCTCCTGCGTGTGCGGGAACGACGCGATGCACGGGCCGCACCACGTGGCCCAGAAATCGAGGATGACGACCTTGCCCTTGAAGTCCGAGAGCTTCACCTCGCGGTCGGCGACGGTGTGCATCGTGAAATCCGGAGCGATCGCGCCGGGCGCGAGCGTGGCGGGGCGCGGAGCCGGCGTGGCAACGGGCTTCGCCGGTTGCATGCCGCCGATCGCAGCCGCGGGGACACTGCCGCCGGCCGCGGGCAACAGGCCGCCCATGCGCGCAGGCGCGGCGGCGGCGGGCTGGGTGCGGATGGCGGTGAGGATCTGCTCGACCGCCTCGCGGTCAGCGGCGGTGAGCTTCACGCCGGCCCGGCCGACGATTTCGCGCAACAGGCTGCTGACACGCGGGCCCATGCCGATGATGCCACCCACGAGTTTGCCATCGGGTCCGACGACGCAATACGCCGGATACATGCCGGCGCCGAAGATCATGTGCGAGATCGCCTCCATGACCGCCTTGCCGGCCGGGTCCCACGACACGGCGTGGCCGAGCGCGGCGGCGTGCTCCTTCGCCCAGCCTTCGAAATCGGCGCGTTCCGTGGCGGTGTTGATCGCCCAGACCGCGAGGCCCTGCTCGGCGTAGGCGGCGTGCAGTTGCGCGACGTCGGCGGGCGGGTTGCGGCCGCCGGTCCAGAAACTGATGAACACCGTCTTGCCGCGGAAATCGGACAACTTCACCGCGCGGCCGGAGGTATCGAGCGTCTCGAAATCCGGCACGGTTTCGCCCGCCGCCATGTTGGCGAAGCGCATCGTGGGCGTGGCGGGCGCGGCAGCGGTTTTGAGCATCGCGGGGACGGACTTCGGCGTTGCGGCATCCTCGGGCGGCAGATGCGCCGTGGAAACCGGCAGGCCGGCGCGGGCGAGCAGGCGCGTGACGCCGGGATTCTCGCCCGTGCCGCCGCCGGTGGCGGTGCCGACGAGGCGGCCGTCGCGCCCGATGACGAAGATCGTGGGGAAACCCGTGACGCCCCAGGTGGTGTTGAACACGGAGGACTTCCAGTCGCGGCCGGCACGGTCGTGCGCGGTGAGGAAACGGTATTTGGCGGCGTTGCGCTTGAGCCAGCCGTCGTAGTTCTCGCGCGTGTCGGAGGCGCAGACCGCGAGCACGACGAGTCCGTCGCCGGCGTGCTTCGCGGCGAGTTCGCTGTTGTGCGGCATCGCGGCGACGCACGGACCGCACCACGTGGCCCAGATGTCGAGCATCACGACCTTGCCGCGAAAGTCGGACAGCTTCACCTCGCGCCCGTCGGGGCCGGTGACGGTGAAATCGGGCGCCAACTCGCCCGGCTGCGGACCGGCGACGCGCGCGGATGACGCGTCAGCGGAGGCAGGGACGGTCTCGACCGTCTGAGCCGGGAGGGCCGCGACGCACAGCAGCGCGAGAGCGAGGGGAACGAGGGAGCGGAAACAGCGCATAGGAAAGGAGGAAACGACGCGCATCGGCGCGCGGGAGACGAAGATGAGGCAGAAGAGCAGAAACGCGACCCGCCGGAGCGCGACGGGTCGCGGAGATGAGGGATTGGGCGGACGGATCAGAAGGGGAGACGGAACGACAGTTCGTAGGTGCGGCCGATCGCATACTGGCTGTGCAGGCCGCCGTTGTAGCCGAAGACGGTGTCGGAGAAGGGCGGCTCCTTGTCGAAGACGTTGCCGATGCCGGCCTGGATTTGGAGATTCTTGGCGTAGCCGCGCCAGACGCCGTCCTTGAACGTGTAACCGCCGCGCAGGTCGACCTTCTAGACCGAAGGCACGGGATAGGTCCATGTGAGCGAGTTGCCCGACTGGTTGGTCTTGAAGCCATCCATGTAGCTGACGAACACCGAACCGTTCCAGTTTCCGCCCGTCCACAGGACGGAGGCGGTGTGCTTCCACTTCGGCGGCGCGTAGGTGTCGTCCTCGTCCACGACCGGCGGGGCGCCGGGGGCGAGCTGGCGAGTTGACTTGAGCGTGCGCGTCGAAGCGAGGCTGAGAATCCAGCGACCGGTGGAATTCTGCGGGATGCGGTAGTCGACGACGAAGTCGAGGCTGTGGTTCACGACCTCGCCGAAGTTGACGAAGGTCTGGTCGATGGCGGTGATGCGCCCGGGCTGGTTCAACGTGACGTCGTTGGCGTCGGGGGCGGCGCGCGTGATGCGATCGGCGAAGAGGGCCTCGTTGTTGACGATGGCTTGGGCGCCGAGGAGCTGGATGACGTTTTCCTGCGTCGTCCGGTAGTAATTCACCTGGAAGTTGAAACCCTTCAGGAACTCCGGCTCGAACACCAAGCCGTAGAACTCGTTCTTCGAGGTCTCCGGCTGGACGTTGCCGTTTGAGCCGCGGGTCAGCGAGACGCCGGTGGTGTTCGTCGGCGTGCGTTTCGGGTCGAGCACGGAGCCGGTGGAGATGGCAGTGGCCACCTGATACTCGGTGAGACCGGGCGCGCGGAAGCCCTCGGAGTAGCTGGCGCGGAACAGGAGCGACTGCACCGGGGCCCAGGAAATGCCGTATTTCGGCACGAAGGTATTGCCGGCCCGGTCATAGTCCTCGTAGCGGCCGGCGAGCTGGATATCGAAACGCTTCAGGAGCGGAAGGGAGTTCGCCTTGCCGAAGACCGGCACGGAAACCTCGCTGAAAAAGGCGTAGCTGTTGCGCTTGCCCACCACCGCGGACGTCGACGCGACCGGAGTCGCCGCGTTCGAGTAGTTCACGGCGACGTTCTCGTTTTCGGCGTGGCTGTAAGCGCCGCCGAAGGCCGCCCGCACCGTGCCGCCCGGGACGTCGAAGAGGTCGCCGTTGGCGTCGAAGTCCCAGTCGAACAGCGAGGACTCCGCATCGACGGTCGGATAGACCGCGAGGCGCTCGTAACGGTCGACCTGCGTGTAGCCGGCCACCCGCGCATCGATGAAGGGGTTGATGCGCACCGCATCGTCGGCGGTGTTCAGCGCGGCGGTGATGCCGGCGGGGTTGAAGTCGCGACGCAGCTGGTGGCTGCTCTGGTGTTGGTAACCGATGCCGCTGTCCCACTCCCAGCTCTGGCCTATCCGGCCGCGCAGGCCGAATACCGCGCTGTGCGCCTGCGTCTTGGTCTTCTGCCAGATCGAGCCGAACTCGTAGTGAATCATGCCGACCGCGACGTCCTGCCCGAAGGGATTGTAGGCGGCGGGCACGATCGTGGCGACGTTGCCGAAGCCCGAGGAAGTCGCGGCCGAGGACACGGCCGGCTGCGTGTTGAAGAGCCCGCGCGTGTCGGTGTAGCTATACTTCGCGTAGGCATCGAGGTTGTCGTGGAAGGTGTAATCGAAGTTGCCCGCAAAGCTGTAGCGCTCGGACGAAGGGATCAGATCAAGAAACTCCGAGGTGTTGCCGCGGCGCTGCTGCGTCGCGAAGACATTCGTGTTGGGCGGCACGGGGCCGACGCCGGTGAAAGCGCTCAGCGGCGGGGTCGTCGCGTAGCCTTCCGGGGTGAGCGCCACGTTGGTGGGCGTCACGCCATCGGGACGGAAGAAGCCCGTGAGCATGCCGGTGCGGGCCTGGACGACGGAGGGGTAGCCCCAGTTGAGACGCAGGTCGCGGCCCATCACCGGATTCCCGCTCGCGTCGTAGCCGGCGATGATACCGCGATGGTCCTGGTTCTTGGAGAAATTGCGCTGCGAGGCCTTCAGGTCCGCGCGGTCGTAATACGAGACCGAGGCGGTGCCGCGCAGCTTGCCGCGCGAGAAACCCGTCAGCGCCGTGATCTCGCGCTCACGCCCGCCGCCGTGGAAGGCGCCCTTGAAGCTGGCGACGATCTCGTTGCCGACCCAGTTCTTCTTGAGCACGATGTTGATGACGCCCGCCACCGCATCGGCGCCGTAGATGGCCGAGGCCCCGTCCGTGCTGATCTCGATGCGCTCGACCATGCCGAAGGGGATCGTGTTGAGGTCGACGAAACCCTGCCGCGAATCCGAGCCGCGGTTGCCCGCGCCCGACTGCGCCGCCCGGCGGCCGTCGACGAGCACGAGCGTCGAGCCGGAGCCCAGACCGCGCAGGCTGACGCCGGACACGCCGGTCTGCCCCGGCGGCGCGGACGCCGCACCGGTGATGAGGTTGGTGGCCGGGAAGAAATTCTCGGTGCGCTGGCCGAACTCCGGGTTCAGCTCGTTCGGCGCGCTGTTGCGGCCGGCGGAGATGCCCGCGTAGTTCTGCGGCAGGTAATTTAAGAAATCGGCCAGCGTCAGCGCACCGGTCGCGCGGATGTAGTCGGCGTCATAGACGCTCACCGGCGAAGGTCCCGCGGTCTCCGTCTGCCGGATGCGGGTGCCGAGCACGCGGTATTCCGCCAGCTTCACGGCCGGACGGAGGTCCGTGGCCGGCATGGTCTGCGCGTTGCGCTCCGCGGCCTCGCGCGTCTGCACCGCCAGCGCGCCGGTGGCGGAATCCTGCACGACCACGAGTCCCGTGCCGTCGAGCATCCGCTCCAGCGCCTCGCGCGCGCCGAGTTCGCCGCTCACCGCCTGCGTCCGCACGCCGCGCACGGCGTCGACGGGATAGACGATCTGTTCGCCCGATTGCTTGGAGAAGGCGCGCAGCGTGGACGCCGCATCGCCGGCGGGCAGCTGGTAATTCTGGCGGGCCGATTCGGCCGCCGACGCGCCCCACGGCAGCGTGGCGAGCAACGTCAGCATGAGCGCGGCGCGCAGGCGACGCCGCAGCGTGGACAGAGGACGGGGGGTATTCATGTGGTGTGCGTAGGTGACCGGTGCGGGAAACAAAGCCGGATACGGGGAGCGACGGACGGCGCGCGCATTTCCATTAGTCCCGCGGGACCGGCGCAGCGCCGGGGCACGTCATAAGTCCGGCCGGGCCCCGGTCAGCGCAACGCGCGCAACACGAGGCGCCCGCGGTCGTCGGGCTCGACGCTGACGTTGAAGCCCGATTCGAGCAGGCGCACGAAGGCCGCGGCGTTGTCCGCGCGGAAATTGCCGCCGATGCGCAGCGAGGCGAGCTCGCTGTCGGCGATGACGAGCGTGGCTTCGCCGTGGCGGTTGAACTGCGCGATCGCCTCCGCCAGCGGCGTGGCGTCGAACTCCAGGCGCAGGCCCTGCCACGCGAGCGTGTCCTCGATCTCGCCCGGCGTGGCGGCGACGACGGTCGGCGGCGCGGGCGTGGGCTCGGCGAGGTTGACGGACGCGCGCTCGCCGGCGACGAGCATCGCGGCGTTGAGCACGAGCGGGAAACCGGGATCGGCGGGCTTGGGCGGATCGATGCGGACCTTGCCCTCGGTCACGAGCACGTCGACGGCATCGCCTTGCAGGCGGACGTTGAAAACCGTGCCGACGGCGCGCACGCGCACGTTGCCAGCGGTGACGACGAAAGGACGGTCGGGGCCGAGCTTGGCCACGGTGAAATGCGCCTCGCCGCGCAGCAGTTGCACGAGCCGCTCGGGGCCCGAGAAATCGAGCGCGATCTCCGCGCCTTTGTTCAGCTCCACCACGGTGCCGTCGGGCAACGTGCGCACCTCCGAGTGCCGCACGACGCGCGTGGTGCCGGCGCCGTCGTGGAGCGGAGCCCAGGCGAGGAAACCGAGCGCCACCGCCGCCGCCACGGCCAGCGGAGCCAGCCAGCGCCAGAGGCGGCGCGAGGAACGGACAGCCAGCAGATCGGGGTTGGGCCGGTCGCTGTGCGCGGGGCGCCACTCCTGCAACTGATCCAGCGCACGCCAGGCCGCTTCGAGACGGACGACGGCGGCGCTGTGCCGCGCGTCCTCGCGCAGCCATTGCAAATAGGCATCCTGCTCGGCCGCGGTGAAGCCGCGATCGCGCCGGGCCAGCCATGCGGCGGCGGCTTCCGCGATCGGATCGGGCGCGGAGGAGGTGGGGGAAGATTCAGCAGGGGGACGCATGCGGGGTGTCAGGGCAGACCGTGACGGGCGAGATAGTCGGCGCAGCGGCGCATGCCGTTGGCGACATGGACCTCGACCGTGTGCTCGGAGATGCCAAGCTCGGCGGCGATCTCCTTCTGGGCCATGCCGTAGATCTTCCGCAGGGTGAGCACCTGGCGGCAGCGGTCGGGCAGGGATTGGATGGCGTGGGTCAAGATTTCGAGTTCCTGACGGTGGGCGGCGCTCTCCGCGACACCCGGGCCGTCGTCATAAAAGACGGGCGACGCCGGGCTTTCCGTTAACGGCTCGAAGGTGACGATCTTGTTCCGCCGCAGCTGGTCGATCGCCACGTGCCGGGCGGCGGTGAAGAGCAGGGCGCGCGGCGTCTGCACGGCGCCGCGCTCGCGGGCGCGCAGCACGCGCGCGAAGGCCTCCTGCACGATGTCGTCCGCGTCGGTCAGTTGCGGGAACTGCCCGCGCAGCCAGGTTCGCAGCGCCGCCTCGTGCGGTTGCACCTCGGCGGCAAACCAACGGGAAATCTCGTCGGACTCGGAACTCACGGCGGGGACAGTGCCCAAGCCACGCCCGCCGCCGGCGCAAGTCGAGGCCTTTTACCCGGGTGGGAGTTTTTTGAGGCCGGCCTTAATGGAAAGCGCCGACACGTCCGTCTTAGCACGAACAGAGCAATTCCAATCCCCCGTCATCCCTGGGCTCTTTCCCTTTCAACCTCCGCGAACCAAGCGCGGATGAGGAGCGACTGGGAAAACAACTGCGGCGCGCCGAACCCGGCGGATCCGATGAGCGACTCGAGCTCCGGAACCGGGAGGAAGCCGACATCCCTCCGCCAAGCCTCCCGCGTTTTCTCGTGCTGTTCCGGCGCAGCCCCGGCAATCTCCATCAGTCGAAACCACACCGCCTCCAAGCGGGCGTGGGACGACGTCGACCGGTCGCCGGACAAGTCGGCCACCACCAACCGGCCCTCATCGCGCAGTCGGATCGCGATCTGGCGGAAGAACTCCCGGCGCTTCTCGGGCGAAACCAGAAAATGGGATACGAGCAGACTGGTGGCCGCATGGTGCGGCGGCACCGGCGGGAGCGAGTCGAGGTAGCCGGAATGAAACAGGCACCGATCCGTCCACCCCTGCTCCTCGGCGCGCCGACGACAAAGCGCCATCATCGGGGCCGAGGGCTCGACGACGGTGAACCTCCAATTCGGGAAATGAGTCGCCAAGGCCTGCACTTCGTGACCGGTCCCGGCACCGACACACAGGATGCGAGCCTCGGCCGGCAGGTCGCCGAGCACCGCGCGTGTCTGCAACAACAGCGACTCCCTGAGCGCGCTGATCTTCGCAAAGCGGTCATCGTAAGCGGCGGCGTTTTGCGCATCGAAGCCAACGGGGGGCGGCGTTTGGGACATGCGCGGAAGAAATTCCCCGCCGGGGATAAAACAAGCCGCGAGTGGAGGCGGCCGCGCGGCACCACGAACCAGGCCACGCCCGGTGTGCGCCGCGAGCCGGCGACCCTGCGCTCAAAGTCCGAGGAGGCGCTTCACTTCGGCTTCGAGCTTCTCGCCGCGGGCGTTGGTGCTGACGAGGAGGCCTTCGCGATCGAGGAGGAACATCGCGGGGATCGCGTCGATCGCGTAGCGGCGGGCGATGTCATTCTTCCACCACTTGCCGTCGAAATGCTGCGGCCAGGGCATCTCGTGCTTGCGCGTGAAGGCGAGCATCTTCTCGCGCGCGGCCGCGAGCTTCTTTGCCTTCTGCTCTTCCGTGTCTTTCGGACCTAAGCTTGGGTTTTCGAGCGTGATGCCGACCACTTCGAAGCCCTGATCGTGATACTGGGCGTAGACCTTCTTGATCGTGGGGATCTCCTCGATGCACGGCATGCACCACGTCGCCCAGAAATCGATCAGCACGACTTTCCCGCGCAGCTTCTTCAGGTCGACTTCGCGGCCGTCGGCGGCGGTGAACGCGAGTTCGAGCGGACTCTTCGCGAGATCGAGGAACTGCAGTTGCTCGCGCGCGGCTGCGCTGACGTGGCGGTTGTCGAGCGCCGCGAGGGATTGCAGCTCGGCGCGGCGCACGGTCGTGTCCTTGCCCTCCGCGAAACGAATCCGGGTGTAATGCTTCACGAGGTCGCCGGTTTCGGGCAGGTCGCTGAACTTGAGGGCGAGCCGGTCGAGTTCGCGGCGGATGCCGGACCAAGCGGAGGCGTCTTCGGCGAGCTTCTGGTTCATCAGCGCGAAGGACTGTTCGAACCAGCCGGCAATCTCCGCCTGGTAACGCACGTCGGCCGGCACATCGACGGCGGTGTTGAACGCGCGCTCCCAGCCGGCGATGCGCGCCGACCACGCTTCACGCTCCGCGGCCGAGAGGATGGCGTCGACGCGCTGGCGTGTCGCCGCGTCCTGCTGTTCGAGCATGTTGAGCGTCGCGCCGTAGAAATCCTTCGCCGTGAGGAAGGCACGCCAACGCCGCGGGTCGCTGGCATGCTGCGTGAAGAAATCCTGCGCGAGGCGCAGGTAATCCGTGATGTTGACGAAGATCGCGACGAAGCGGTCCTCCGGCGTGCTGCCGCCGGGGCCGGGACCGCTTTGCAGCGTTTTTTCCAGCTTGGCCCAGGCCTGGTCGGCCTCGCTGCCCGAGGCGGCCGGACCGGCCGGGGCGGCGGCGAAGGCTGTCGCGCTCAGAAAGGAGAGACAAAGAAAGGCGGTCAGAAACGATTTCATGAAAGGGTTTAGAAGCGGTGGGTGAGGGACACGGTGTAGTTCGCGAGTCGCGGATCGCCGAAGCCGCTGTAGTAGTTCGCGGTGTTGCTGACGTCGACGGGCGGCTCGGAGTTGAAGAGGTTGCGGACGCCGAGGCGCAGCTGCGTGCCGGCGAGCAGCTGGCGCCAGCGGGCGGTGCTGTCTTGTGCGCCGAACGTGTAGCTGACGAAAACGTCGTGATAGATCTGGTCTTCGATGCGGCCGGCGTTGCCCTGGGCGAGCAGCGTGGCGGCGCTGAAGGTGTCGAGCTGGTAGTCGTCGATGTAGCGCAGCGACCAGCCGGCTTGCAGGCGGCCGCGCGTCCAGGTGACGCCGGTGTTGCCCCGCCAGCGCAGCGGATACGCGCCGCCGCCGGCCGCAGATTGCGCGCTGTTGGCGAAACCCACACGCTCGACGACCGGCGAGCCCGCCTGCGTCTGCGTCTCGTAGCTCACGGTGTAGGTGGCCGTGGCAAAAACATCGACGCGCCCAAACGGGAGTTCGCGCGTGTATTCGAGGCTGAGGTCCACGGTCTCCACCATCGCGCGTGCCAGGTTCATCAGGCTCGTGTCGATCGCGATGATCGGGCCGACGCCAAACGGATCGCCTGGAGGCACGGGGCCGCGCACGATGCGTCCGGGGTAGGCGGCCTCATTGGCAAGCACGTCGAACACGTCGGGCGACCCGAAATTGTCGGTCTTTTCGATGCGCGTCCAATCGGCCGAGATACGCAGCCCTTTGAGCTCCGGTGGCGTGAACACGAGACCGGCGGACCAGGTTTCGGACTTCTCCGGCTTGAGGTTTGGATTGCCGCCGAAGATCTCGTCGTAGAAGCCGACGAATTCATTGCCGCGGAGCGGATCCTGGTAGAAGCCCGGGAAACCGGGGAAGCTTGTCGGCGCGATGTTGTTCACGTTCGGCGGGAGGAAGCCGGTGCCGTAGCTGGCGCGGACCATCAGGCTGGGGTTCAGCACCCAGCGCAGACCGGCGGACGGATTGATCGAATCGAATTTGTTCGTGCCGCTGCCCGGAGGGCCAAACGGCGTCGCGATCCCCTGCCCGACCGAGGTGTAGTCATCCCACCGCGCGGCGACGTGGACTTCGAGTTCCTGCACGAGCGGCCAATTGAAATCGGACGCGACGAGCGGAAACTTCGTTTCCATATACGCGCTTTTGACGCGCTGCGTTTGCGGCTCCGCCGTGCCGCTGCCGGGGCCGCCGTATTGCTGATCACGGTGTTCGACGAGCGTGGAGAGAATCGGCTGGCCCGCGGGCAATTTTCCAATCGGGCCGGCGAAGCGCGCCGCAATGGAGCGGTTGATCGAACGCGATGGCAGGCCGCCGTCGATCTCGTCGAAGAACGGCAGGAAATCGACCGGATACGCCATGGTGTCGCGCAGCAGGTTGATCGTTCCGGCCGTTACGCCCGCGCCCGCCTGCGTCAGCGCCGCATCGCTCATGATCGTGCGCTGGTTCAGCAACGTCGCCTCGTGCCAGATGTAGTCGACTTCGCCTTTCCAGTCGGCGGGCAGCTGCACGATCACGCCGCCGACGAGCCGGCGGTCCTTCGAGGAGGTGAAAGCCTCGAGATCATTCACGCCGTAATAGGGGGTCGTGATGCGGATCTGCTGCTGGAAGGGATTGAAGGGATTGTTGCCGGGCAGCACGAAGCTGTTCGAGTTCGCGCTCGGGTAACGGCTGGTGTTGTTGGAGCCGCTGACTTCGAGAAAGGCCTGGAGCTTGTCCGAAAATTCGTGGCGCACGGTGACCATGAGCGACTCGCGCTTCGGCGCGCTCAGCAGCGCGCGCTGGCCGCCGGTGATCGTCTGCGCGTTCTCCAGATTGTAGCGACCGGCGTTGGCCACGAACGCCACGCCGTTATCACCGCCAGCGCCGAAGGCTCCCGCGTAGCCGATCGGGACGAAGGTGATCGGCGAATTGAGCAAGGTGCCGTCGTCGAGCACGAGATTCGAGCCGTTCGTGCTGCGGATGTTGGAGGTGCTGCCGACAGGCGGCACGGTCTGGCTCGTTATCAACGCAGGGTTGTTTGCGAGGATGCGCGCGAGGCCGCGTTCGCGCAGATCGCGGTCCTGCGCAAGCAGACGGTTGGCATCGCTCGCGCTGGCGGCGATGAGGAGGTTCGTTTTGCCGCCGAACAGCGTGGCGCCCGCGCTGAGGTCGATCTGACGCGTGGCCGCGTCGGTTTTGAAGGTGTTGCCGTAGGTGAGCTTCAGCTCCACGCCGGAGTAGTCGCGGCGCAGGATGATGTTCACGACGCCGCCGGTGGCGTTGCCGCCGTAGATGGCGCCGGCGCTGGTCGGCAGCACCTCGATGCGCTCGACCGCTGCGAGCGGAATGCCGTTCAAGTCGGGCTGCGACGGCGAGCCGACGGAAACGACGCCCGACATGCGGTGACCGTCGACGAGGATCAGGGTCTGGTTCGCTCCGAGGCCGCGCAAATTGATCGTGCTGCGCCCGCCGAGATTCGAGGTAGTTTGCGATTCGGACAGGGCGGTCGACTCCATCGTCAGCCGCTGACGAAAAAATTCCTCAAGCGAAGTCGCGCCGGAATTGTTGATCGATTGGCGATCGAACACGACATACGGCAACGCGTCGTCGCGCGAGCGCGCCACATCCATGTTCAGCGTCTTGCTGCCGAAGACCTCGAAGGTGTCCAGCTTGACGGTGCCATCCTCGATGCGCGGGTTCGCGGGAGCCGTCGCCGCGTCAGCGGGACGGCTTGGGACGTTTTTTGCTTCCGAGGAAAGCCGGTTGACCGTCAGCGCGCCGGTTTCCTCGTCTTGCACCAGAACGAGCTCGGTGTCGGCCAGCATGAGACTGATCGCGTCGCGCGCCGTGAATTCCCCCTTGACCGGCGCCGTCCGCACGCCGCGAACGACCGCAGCCGGAAAGACGATTTCGACGCCGCCCTGCTTCGCCGCCTGCTTCAGCGTCGCGGCAGCGTCGCCGGCGGGAACATCGAAGGAGCGAACCGCACCGGCGGCAAAGCCGGAGAGCGTGACGGCGAAAAACAGCGCGGCGAGACAGGCGGCGCGCGCGAATCCAATGCGGGGCAGGTGTGACATCAGTGTGTGGGTTCGCTCCCAAGACGAATTTGCGGCGAATTCACACTAAGGCGAAATCGGGTTTTATGCCACGCGGCGCGGAGTCTTCGCGCGAGCAGGCGATGTTTTTGCGCCAAACACGTCCCGCCTCCGCCCGCGATAAAACAACGGCGCATGAGGCCCCGGCAGCAAGTCGGGATATCAACGCACGGCGCGCAGGAAAATTCTCCCGTCGCGCCGCTCGGCCCACACGCTGCCGTTGACCTCGAGCAAGCGCACGAAGCCCTCGACGTTGTCCGAGCGGACGGAGGCCACGATCGGCATGCCGGCGAGCGCGTCATCGGCGAGCACGAGCTGCGTGACATTGCGGCGGTTGAACTCCGCCACGACTTCAGTGAGCGGCGTGGAATCAAAATCGAGCAGGCGGGGCTGCCAGGCGAGTGCCCGGGCGATCTCCTCCTCCCCCACGCGCGCCACGCTGGGCGTGCGTGCGGTCGCCAGCGGCACGACGGCGCGCTGGCCCGCCTCAACCAAAGGCAGATCCGGCGGAGGCGTCGCCCTGGAGGCCGGCGCTGCCGGCGGCGTGACGTGCACGCGGCCCTCGGTGACGAGAACCTCGACGTGCTCCGGATCGAGCCGGACGTTGAAGGCGGTGCCGACGGCGCGCACGTCGACGCCCTGCGCACGCACGACAAAAGGTCGCGCCGGATTCTTCGCGACGGTGAAGAACGCCTCGCCGCGCACGAGAACCACGCGCCGCTCAGCGTCGCTGAACGCGACGGCAATCTCGCTGTCGCCGCGCAATTCGACCGTCGAACCATCCTCGAGGACGCGCGTGCCCTGCCGGCTGCCCGTTTCCGCGCGTGGGGCGGCGGCAGGAACCAAGCCGCCTTGTTGCCACACGAACAGCCCGAGCGCGAGCGACGCGGCCAGCGCGAGTGGCGCGGCCCACGCCAGCCAGCGGCGGGCGCGGCGCGGCTTGGCGAGAAGGTCGGGGTTGGGCTCGGTGCTGTGCTCAGGACGCCATTGCGCGAGGAGATTGAACTCCTTCCACGTGCGCTGGTGCTGCGCGAAGCGTTCGCCGTGCCGCGGATCGGCCGCGAGCCATTGGAAAAACTCGTCCTGCTCCGCCGGCGACAGGCCGTGATCGCGCCGGATGAGCCACTCGGCGGCAGCGTGATCGATGCGTTCGTCTTCGCGGGATTTCATGGCGTCGCTCAAGCGCCGCTCCCTTCGCGGCGGTATTTCGCCATGAATTGCGTGCACTTCTGCACGCCGATGGTGAGTTGGGCCGAGACTGTGTGCTCCGAGATGCCGAGCTTCGCCGCAATGTCGGCCTGCGACATACCATAAACCTTCCGCAAAGTGAAGACCTGGCGGCAACGGTCGGGCAATGATTGGATGGCTTCGGTCAAGAGTTCGAGTTCCTGGTTGCGTGCGACCGTCTCGGTGACGTCGTCCGCGTCATACAGGACGTCCCAGCCTTCGTTTTCCACTAAAGGTGTCGTGCGCGCGACCTGCCCGTGGCGGATGCGATCGAGCGCGAGATTGCGCGCCGTGGCGAAGAGAAACGCCTTGGGCGAATCGAGCTGGCCCCGCTCGTGGGCCCGGATCACGCGCAAGAACGCCTCCTGCACGACGTCGTCGATCTCCACACCGGCCGGAAAGCGGCTGTGCAACCAAGCCCGCAGCATCGGCTCGTGCGGGAGCACGTGCTCGGCGAACCAACGGGACTGGGGGGAATCCGGGGGCAAAGGGAGAAGAGCGGTCGGCTCAACACCCCTAGACGTCCCAGCCCGTGAAGGACACTAAAAGAATTTTTCGGGCCGACGGGCAGGTCCGGCTGAAGCCGGACTGTTTATGGTCATATTGCTCCCCGAGGCCGGCTGTAGCCGGCCCAATTTCACAACCCAAGCAGGCGCTTCACCTCGGCTTCGAGCTTCGGGCCGCGGGCATCCGTGGTGACGATATTGCCTTCTTGATCGAGCAGGAACATCGCGGGAATCGCGGTGATCGCATACTTCATCGAGATGTCGTTCTTCCAGAACTTGCCGTCGAAATGTTGCGGCCAGGGCATGGCGTTTGCCGCCGTGAATGCCGTCAGCACGGTCTTCGCCTTCGCGAGCTTGGCCTCCTTCTGCTCCGGCGTGTCCTGCGGGGTGAGCCCCGCGTTTTCCAGCGAAATGCCCACGACCTCGAAGCCCTTCTCATGGTAGGCCGCATAAACCTTCTTGATGTTCGGAATCTCTTCCTTGCACGGGGCGCACCAAGTCGCCCAGAAATCAACCAACACCACCTTGCCGCGCAGCGCCTTCAGGTCCACGGCCCGCGCGTCGACCGCGGTAAACGCGATGTCCAGCGGCCGGCTTTTGAGATCGAGGAAACGGCGGTAGGCTACGAGCTTCACGAGGCCGGTTTCGACAGCTTTGCGCACCGACGCGCTGCCGGACTTTTCCAGGCTCCGCCATTCCCGCTCAAGCTCATCGGCGCTCGCGCCGGCCTTCTGCTTCAAGCCGACGTATTGGGTCACATACCCGCCCATCTTTTCCTCCTCGGGATATTTTGCGATCAGGCGGTCTAACTCCGTCCGCATGGCCGCGAACTCGACCGGCTGTTTCGTCGTGATCGCCTGGGACGCGGCCCCGCGCATCCGGTAAAACGTCCCCATATCGAAATAGAGCCGGACCTCCGCGGGCGTATCGGTCGCGACCAGCCCTTCCTCGGCCAGGGCCTTGGCCCGTGCGCGCCAGGCGGCACGCAGCTCCGCACTCACCAGGGCATCGATTGCCCGCGCGACCTCCGGCTCATCATGGTCGCGCAACCAGCCACTCTTGTCGTTCATCTGCAGCACCACGTGCCAGCGCCGGGGATCCTGAGGAAACCGCTCCATGAACGCGGTGCCGGTCTGGTAGAGGCTGGCATAATATCGCAGCCCCCACACCCGATACACCGCCAGCGGCGTCCGGCCGGGAAACGGCGGGACATCGGGATTTAACTTCGATTCAAAGCTCTTCGCGACACTGAGCCAGGCTTCGTCGGCCGTGGCGGCCTGGGCGACGGCGGCCGCCAAAATACTGGGCGGCGGCGTGACCTCGGCGGCTCGCGCCGGAAGGAGGGCACTGGCAAGGATAAGGAGGAGGGCGGGGAATTTCATGAATGATTTTTTGCCTAGCAGAGCGCAGGGCTACCAGGATGGGCGGGCGCGGGATGAGCCGAGCGGCTTCAGAGGGTTTTCTTGATTTGCAGATACACGAACTGCTGTCGCGGATCGGCGAGCGGGAAGTAGTAGTTCCGGCGGCGGTCCGTGTAGGTTGGCGGCTCAGCGTCGAACAGATTGCGGACGCCAAGGCTCCACTTGGTGCCACCCGCCCATCGCCGCCAATTCGACGCCGCGCTCCCGCCCAAAGGAATTGAATAGCTGACCTGCGTGTCGATCGTGCAATGCGGTCCGATCGAAGCGCCATCGATGCCTGACCCGGTGGGGTTCTCCGCGGTGGGCTCCGTGGTGCTGGTCTGGAACGAACTGCTGTAGTTGGCCATGACGCTGGCCGCCCAAACTCCCTTTTGCCACTGGATGCCGCCGTAGCCTTTCCACCGCAGCAGGAACGTGGCGCTATTGGTCGGGGCCACGCCGACGCGGGTGGCGGCGAAAATCCCAGGTCGCGTTTCCGCAAGGAACTCCCGGTTCCAGGTGGCCTGCGCGACAAGCGCGAATTGTCCCCACTGCTCCGTGGAAATTCGATAGTTCAGGTCGAAATCCACGCCGTCGGTTTCCAGCCGCGTGGAGTTTTTCGGGATGCTGTAATATCCCGTGATGATTCCAGGCATGCCGGCGGCGGTGTCCGCCGGCGTGGGCGCGGCACGAATGACGAGCGACGGATCAAAGAGAATGGCGTCCGCCAGCGACAAGGTGGAGATACTGTTCCGCTTGTCGTAGCGGAAATAACTCACGTTGAGCGTAAACCCCGGCAGCCAGCGGGGGGTTAGGATCACGCCGACATCCCAGGTTTTCGTCGTTTCGGGAGTGAGGTCGGGATTGCCGGAGGCAATAACCTGGTAGCTATTCGGGAGCGGCTGGCCTGGGCGCAGGACGTCCACATAGGCGGTCGCCGTCGAGGTGGAGGTGGTCACCGTGGGATCGAGCTGGGCGAGCGTCGGCGGTTGGAAGCCCTCCATGTAGGCGACGCGGAGCGCAAAATCGCGCGTCACGCCCATTTTGGCTGCGAGCGCGGGCGGTCGGGCCGCCTTGAAGTCGGTGTATTTCTCATAGCGCAGACCGCCGCTCAATTCGAGGGAATGCAGCCACGGCTGGCGATTGGGCTCGCCGACTAATGGCAGCACCAACTCTGCGTAGCCCGCCGTGACGTTTCGTTCCGTCTCCGTCGGAACTACATTGGAGAACACCAGGCTGCCTCCGGGGGCCAGGCTTGCGCCGGGCGCTGCGGCCCCGCCTGGGAGGGCGTTGTATTCGCCGATATTGGTATACCCAGTGCGGGTGGAAAATTCCTCCTTGCGCTGCTCGGCACCGAGCGAAAACCGCGCCGGCCCGCCCCACATTCTCATGAGGTCGCCGTTCAACCGGAAGTTCGCGGCGGTAACGGTCGAAAAGTTCCGGGCGAGCAAGGTGTAGGCATACTTGTCTGCCTCCTCCTTCGAAAACTGCGGAACCCCGGTCAGGTCGCGCAGCAAGTTGTAGATGCCGGCGGTCGCGGCCGCGGTGAGGCCCGCCACGGGGGTGACATAATCGGCATCGGTCGCATTCCGGTCCCACGAACCGTCCAAGGCCCAGTTGAAGGAGCGATCATCCGCGGTCGTCCACTTGCCCTGGAATCCGGCGACCGCGCGCACGGTGCGGTCCCGGGCGATTTGGTAATAGTCCGGCAGATCCTCCGTCGCCCGGGTTATCGTGATCGCGCGGCCCACAAACCCGGGGGTCACACCCGTTCGGAACGGATTTCTCGGATCGGTCGCCGACAGCGAATAGGATGCGGAGGGCCTTGGGAAGGTGTTGTATCGTTCGCCCGTTCGTCCCATCAGCTCGACGTAGAGCCCGAGGCGGTCGCCAAATAGCTCATGATCGAAGTTAAGGATAGCCGACCGGCCCTGGATGTTCGGCAGCAGCGGCAGCCGAGCAATCGCCACGGTGGACACTCCGGTTTGGCCAGCGGTGGCGTTAAAGTCATTGGGCGTTAGTCCGAGGCCGCTCGAACCCGTCGGCACAGTAGCGAGGGTGGCCGTCGGATTCGAAGGAATGCCCAAGCCCAGGGGCGAGGTCGTCCGGATCGTTGGCAGCGGCCCGGTCAAGGTAGACAGAATCTCGGAAACGAAGGCGGGCGATGGGGGCTGTGCGGCCGGGTTCGCCAGGGCATGACGGTAATAGGCGCGCTCTCCGGACAGCAGTTCATACTTCCGCTGGTAATCCAGCGTGAGCGAAAAATTGGAGCGGCCCTCGTTGAACGAGCGGCCGTGAAAGAGGTTGAGGCGGTATTCTTCGCCGCCGCCTTTGCTGCCGCCGAAATAGGTGCCGATTTCGGTGCCGCTGTAGCCCTTGCGCATGATCACGTTGACGACACCGCCGACCGAATTGGCACCATAAATGGCCGACCCTGAAACCGGCAGGATCTCCACCCGTTCAACCGCCGCCAGGGGAATGCGCCCGATGTCCGCTCCCGCACCATTGCCGGAACCGTCGCGGCCATAAAGCCGCCGCCCGTTTATCATCACGAGCGTCTGCCCGTTGCCGAGCCCGCGCAGATTAATCTGGTCGCCAAAGGCGAAGGTCTGACCGGAGGTGGCGGCCCGGCCGGCCTGCTGGCCTTCCGGTGTGTTGCTGTATTCGGCGTTGCTGGAAACATTCCGCATGAGTTCGCTCAAGCTGGTGACGCCGCTGCGCTCGATGTCCGCGCGCGAGATGATGCTGTAGCGCACGGCTTGGTTCTCCTCGCGCGGGATGATGCCTTGGTTGACGACGCCGGTGACTTTGGTGCCGGTGACCTCGAACTTCTCCATTTGCACCGTGCCGTTCTGGATCCGCGTTCGCGTGCTATCCGCCGCCTCTGCATCAGCGAGACGGCTTGCGTCGTTTTTTGCTTCGACTGCGCTCTCCCGGCGCACGGCGATGGCGCCGGACTTCTCGTCGGCGGTGGCGATGAGACCGGTGTCGGCGAGGAGCGCGTCGATCGCCTCCCGCACGGTCAGCTCTCCGCGCACGGCGGGTGTCTTCACGCCGCGCACCGCCTCGGCGGCGAAGAGCGTCTCGCGGCCCGAGAGGGCGGAAAATTGTTTCAGGGCCGCGGCGGCGTCGCCGGCCGGGATGTCGTAGGTCTTTTTCGCATCTTCCGCCGCGAAGCCCGCGGTGAGGATCAGGGCGCCGATCAGGACGGCGCGGAGCAGTTGACTCAGTGTGCGCATGATGGGGGTTGGTGTGCGCCGGTGTGCACCGGCTTCCTACCAAGACGAAGCGCCGTGACCAACCCGTAACACTTTCTCGCCGCCACTGTGTCAGCACCCGGCGCGGCAGGCGTCACGGCGCGCGGCGCAGGCGGGTGCGGTTCTCGCCCGCGGGTTCGGCTTGGAGGCCGAGCGTCTCGTCGAGCAGACGCACGAAGCCTTCGACGTTGTCGGGGCGGAACGTGCCGCCGATGCGCAGCGCGCCGAGCGCGGGATCGGCGAGCTCGAGCTGGTGGCGGTTGAGGCGGTTGAACTCGGCCACCGCCTCGGCGAGCGGCGTCTCGTCGAACTGCAGGCGCGGCGCCTGCCAGGCGAGCTCGCGCGCGATCTCCTCGCCGCTGACGGATTGCACGATGGGTGGGGCCACGATCGCGGTGCGCCGCGTCGTGAGGTCCACAATGGCGCGCTGGCCGACCGTGATGAGCGTCGTCGCGACCGGGGCGGCGCCGGCCGGAGCAACGGGCTCGACCTGCACGCGGCCCTCGGTGACGAGCACCGAGAGATCGCGCTCGGCGAGGCGGACGTTGAAGGCCGTGCCCACGGCGCGCACCTCCACGCCGGCTGCCACGACGACGAACGGTCGTTGCGCATCCTTCCACACGCTGAAATGAGCCTCGCCGCCGGCGAGTTGCACGCGGCGCTCGCGCTCGGAGTATTGCACGACGAGCCGCGTGCCATCCTTCAGCTCCACGCGGGAGCCGTCAGGCAGGGCCATGCGCTCGTTGACGCGGAGGTAGGACTTGGGCGCCGCGGCGACTGCCGTGGAATCGGCTGCCGGTCTCCCAAGGACGAGCGCGAGCGTCACGGCGGCCGCGGCTGCGAGCGAACCCGCCGCCCAGCGCCACCGGGAACGAGTCCGCGTCGGCGCGGACGCGAAGAGATCGGGATTCGGCTCGGTGTCGTGCGCGGGCGTCCACTCGTAGAGCTGCATCATGCGCTCGAGCGCGGCGGCGTGCTGCGCCAGCGCCTCGGCGTGGCGCGGGTCGGCGCGGAGCCATTGCATGTAGTCATCCTGCTCGGCCGCCGTCAGGCCGCGGTCGCGGCGCGCGAGCCACACGGAGGCGGCATCGAGGATTTCCCCGGGGATCGGATCGTGCGGTTTCGGATTCATCGCGCACCTCCGCGGGCGAAGAAAGAGGCGCAGCGTCGGATGCCTTGCGCCATCTGCTTCTCCACCGTGCTCTCGGACACGCCGAGCTTGCCGGCGATCTGCTTCTGCGTGAGGCCATACGCCGTGCGCAGCGTGAAGATCTGCCGCACGCGCTCGGGGAGTGACTGGATGGCTTTGGTCAAGAGTTCGAGTTCCTGCTGTTTGGCGACCGAGGCGACGACATCGACCGTATCGGTTAAGACGGCCGGATCGGTGTCGTCCGTAATGGGTTCGAAGGCGACGACGCGCTGGCGGCGCACGGCATCGAGCGCAAGGTGGCGCGCCGTGGTGAAAAGGAGGGCCTTGGCCGAGCGGATGGGGCTGACTTCCCTCGCCTGCACGAGCCGCGAGAGACTTTCCTGCACGATGTCGTCCACATCGGGCAGCGTCGGGAACCGCGCCAGCAGCCACGCGCGCAGCGCCGGACGGTGCGGCTGCACTTCCGTGGCAAACCAGCGGACGGTTTCGGGACTGGCCTCAGGCGGCATGGGGACAGCCGAGTATCGCCCTGCCCGCGCGAAAATCCAGCGACCAATGCGGCGGAGCGGGCCGGGGAGAATTTTCCTTACGGCCGGCGCGGCTTCGTGCGTCTAAGGGATTTCCGGCGGCGAGTCGGCATCCGGCCGGCCTCGCGCTGCACGGAGACCGACCGGACCCGAACACACACCACAACAAATCAGCGATACAGGGCCATCAGGCGCATCCGCGAAGGCACGCCGTGCTTGCGGAGCACGGCGGCGACCTGGTTCTTGATCGTCGCCTCGGCGCGATCCAGGGCGGAGGCGATTTCCTTGTTCGCCAGCCCTTCGAGCATCAATTCGCACACGCGGAGCTCGGCCGCCGTCAGCGGCACGGACGCGACCGGGCAGGCGGCGCTCAGCCACGGTGCCGTCACAGAGCGAGGCGGCTCCACGCCCGCCGGCACGCGCCGCCGCTCCGGCAACAGGCAGCTGGCGCCCTCCAACAGGGTGAAAGGGACGAGAACGGCTCGGGAAGATCGGGCAACCATGGCTTGGACAGGTGAGTCTTGTTAACTAGACGGACGAACCGGCGTTTCCCGGGTAATGATTTTTGCAGAATCCACCTTTTAGGACGCGGAATGCCGGGCATCCGGTGACGCGCATTCGGGGTTTTCTTCCGGCCGGTTCTGCTTCATGGGTGACGGTTCCGTGAGAGATCCCGATCACAACCGTTCCGTCGCCCTGCTGCTGTCCGCCGCGCTCTTCTGGAGCCTCGGCGGCGTGCTCATCAAGTGGGTGCAGTGGCCGCCGCTCGCCGTGGCCAGTGGACGCGGGATCATCGCCGCGCTCTTCCTCGCCGCGGTGTGCGGCCGGCGCCTGCGCTTCACCTGGTCGCCCGTGCAGCTCGGCGGCGCCCTCGCCTACGCGCTCACGACCGTGTCGTTCGTCACCGCGACGAAACTGACCACGGCGGCCAACGCCATCCTCATCCAATACACCGCGCCCGTCTGGGTCGCGCTCTTCGGCGCGTGGCTGCTCCACGAGCATCCCAAGCGCAGCGACTGGGCGGTCATGGCGCTGGTGTTCGTGGGCATGGCGATCTTCCTCTACGATGGGCTGAAGTTCAGCGGCCTGCTCGGCAACGCCGTGGCGATCTTCAGCGGCATGGCCTTCGCCGCGCTCGTGCTCACGATGCGCAAGCAGAAGGACGGCTCCCCCATCGAGTCGATCATCCTCGGCAACGTGCTCGCGTTCCTCATCGGCCTGCCGTGGCTGCTGAAAGCGCCGGCGATGCCGGCCGACAGTTGGGTCGCGCTCGCCGCGCTCGGCATCCTGCAACTCGGCGTCTCCTACCTGCTCTACGCGAAGGCCGTGAAGCACGTCACTGCCCTCGAGGCCGTGCTCATCCCCGTGATCGAGCCCGTGCTCAATCCGCTCTGGGTCATGCTGGTGCTCGGCGAAAAACCGAGCGGCCTCGCGCTCGTCGGCGGCGCCATCGTGATCGGCGCCGTGACGTGGCGCGCGCTGGCCTCGCTTCGCCGTCCCGCGCCGCTCCTGCCGGGCTGAACATGCGCGCGCGCTGGCACATCCTGCTGCTGTTGCTCGCGGCGATCACGCCGGCGCATGCCCAGCCGCCCGCGAACACCGATCCGCGCGAGTGCGTGGTGTTGTTGCACGGCGTCGGCATGGGCGCCTGGGTCATGCACCCGCTCGCGGCTGCGCTGGAAGAGGCCGGCTACCGCACGCTCAACCTCAGCTACCCGTCGCGCACGCTGCCGATCGAGCAGATCGCCGGCGAGTGGCTGCCGGCGCAGTTGCGGGCTGGCAACGTCGCCTCCGCGCCGCGCGTGCATTTCGTCGTCCACTCGATGGGCAGCCTCGTGACGCGCCTCTATCTCCGCGACCAGCGTCCGACCAACCTCGGTCGCGTCGTCATGCTCGGCCCGCCCAATCACGGCAGCGCCGCCGCGGACCGCTCGAGCCGGAACGCGTTTCTCCGCGCCCTCATGGGGGTCAACCTGCCGCGCCTCGGCACGGGCGAGGCGGCGATCGCGCGCCTGCTCGGCCCGGCCGATTTCGAGGTCGGCGTCATCGCGGGTCAGTCTGCGCTCAACCCGCTATTCCGCCAGGATCTCGGCGACCAACACGACGGCGCCGTCACGGTCGAGTCGGCGAAATTGGAAGGCATGCGCGACTTCATCGTGCTGCCCCACTCGCACACCGTGATGCTTTGGCGCTCCGCCGTGCACGCCCAAGTGATCGCGTTCCTGCGTGACGGCAGATTCGTCCGCACCGACAACTCGCCTTCCCCGACCGTCGGCCCACTCGATCCGCACTGAGCCGAAACCCGCGCCCCCGCAACGCAGGCCGCCCGCCGCCGCCGCATCGCGCGCCGTTTCCGCCCCACCGGTTCGTAACTTATCCGGTCAGGGAACCACGACACGCCAACGTGGAGCCATGCCGGCAAAGTAACCTAATAGGTTACTTTGCCACGGGCGACGGACGTGTCTGGATGCGGGCTGAAAGTGCAGGGCGGGCGGAGCACGAGCGTGGTTGCCGGCGCACGCGCCTGCTTGCTCCGCGGGTTTCCTCATGCCACGGAACCGCTCACGCGGCGGCGGGTTTCGGCGGGCGGAGCTGGATGAGGATGTTCGCCGCGGTGATGAGTCCGCCACCGAGTAGCAGGTGCCAGGTGAGCGTCTCGTTGGCGTAATGAAACCCGGCCCATGCAGAGAAAATTCCGGGCAAGAACAACGCCATCACCGAGGTGAAAATCGGCTCCGTGCAGTAGATGAGCCCGGCCTCCGTCGCGGTGATCGCGGGCTGCCACTTGTTCATCAGCGTGAACGACCCGATCGTGCAAAACACCGTGAGCACGACGGTGAAGGCCAGCCACGGGCCGTTGGTCCACGGCACCAGCACATCGGCGGGCGAAGGCGCGGTGGCGAGCGCCATGACGGTGAAGATCGCCGCCTCGGTGGCGAACATCACGGTCGTCACGGGCAGCACGCGGTTGCCTGTGTAGCGCTTGTTTTCCAAAACGAGAATCTGCCACATGAAGAACCCGGAGCTGACCAGCGTCTCGAGTTCGCCGCGCCCGAGGTGGAGTTCGCGGAAGTTGAAATTCGAGAGCACGGCGACGCCGGCCAGCACGAGCACGCTGCACACCCAGACGACCGGGCGCGGCCAACGCCGGGCGCGCGCGGCGACGTAGATCGGGATCATCAGCGCGTAGAACTGCGTGAGGAACGCCGAGGTCGAGGCGCTGGTGAACTGCAGGCCGTCGGTCTGGAACAGCATGCCGCACGACGCCGAGAGTCCGAGGAAGAGCCCTTGATGCACCTCCGAGCGCGTGGCCGTCGCCAGCTGCGCGCGCGAGATCACCAGCATGAACGCCGTGCCGAGCAGGAAGCGCGGCGCGATGCACATCGCGGTGATGAACCAACTGCCGCTGCCCGGGATGAGCTGCCCGTGCGCCGCGCCGATGGCCTTGATGAGGGGAAAACTGAGTCCCCAAAACAGGTTGGCCAGCAGGAGCATGGCCAGGGCGGTGTGATGCGTCGCACGGGGAGTCATGAACGGCGCAGCGTAGCGTGGCGCCGGCGCGCTCCAAGCGGAAAGCCGGCCCGGGGCGGCTTAGCCGGACTCATGCCGTTGGACGCGATTCCCGACTGATGAGTTCCTGACCATGGGGTGGTCGCCGCTGTCCCAGCGGCGACAGGCGTCCGTAGGGACACCGACGCCCACCTCCGGCATGATCCCGGTTCAGGTCTTGCAGAGCCCGCGCAGCACGGCGTGCAGCAGCGAGTCGCGCACCGGTTTCTTCAGCAGCGAGCGGAAGCCCGTGCGCAATTCCTCGCGCACGGCCGGCGGAATCGAGATCGGTGCCAGGCCCACGACGAGCCGCCCGGCGAGCGCGGGATGATCGCGCAACAATGCCGGCCACAGCGCGGCGTCCCGCGCGACGATGTCCACCACCACGACGTCCTGCTCCGCCCGCGTCCCGAGCGCCAGCAGGTTCTCATGGGCCTCGACCTGCAGGCCCCAACTCCGGAGCATCTGCGCGTAATGCCGGCGCGCGCGCGCATTGGCCGAGATGACCGCGACACGGCGGGCCGGAAGCAGGTCGAGCGGCAGCGCGGGCTCCAGCACCCGGGCCACGAGATGGAAACGGAACACCGAACCCGCCCCCGTCGCGCTCGAGACCTCGATGTCGCCCTCCATCAGGCGCACCAGGCTGCGGCTGATGGCGAGCCCGAGTCCCGCGCCGCCGTGCCGACGGGTGTTGGAGGCATCGACCTGGCTGAAGGGCAGGAACAGGCGCTCCTGCTGCTCCGCCGCGATGCCGATGCCGGTGTCGCGCACGGTGAAATCGAGCCGCACACATTCCTGTGCCTCCGCCCCCGGCTCCGGTCGTGCCTCGACGGTGACCTCCACCTCGCCGGCCGGCGTGAACTTGATGGCGTTGCCCACGAGATTGACGAGGATCTGCCGCATGCGGCCCGGGTCGGCGTGGACATGCGCCGGCACTTCGGGCGCGATGGTGACGATGAGTTCGAGATTCTTCTCCGCCGCCCGGGCGGAGAGCAGCTCGACCGCCTCCTCGACCACCTGCCGCGGCGAACACGGTTGCGGATCGAGCCGCAGCCGCCCGGCGTCGATGCGGGAGTAGTCGAGCAGCTCGTTCGTGAGCGCGAGCAGGGCCTCGCCGCTCTTGCGGATCGTCTCCGCGTAATCCTTCTGCTCGGCGCTGAGCGGCGTGTCCCCGAGCAGCGAAGCGAAGCCGATGATGCCGTTGAGCGGCGTGCGCAGCTCGTGGCTCATCACGGCGAGGAATTCACCCTTGGCGCGGTCGGCGGACTGCGCCTGGTCGCGCGCGACGCGCAGTTCCTGCTCGGTGCGTTTCACGTCGGTGATGTCGTCGAACACCATCACGAGCCCCGTCAACTCGCCGCCGCCGCCGCGCACCGGCGAGATCACCGTGCGGGCGGGAAAGATGTCGCCGTTCTTGCGGCAGATCTGCAACTCGCCCTGCCAGCGCTCGCCGGCCAGCACCAGCGCGACGATGCCCGTGCGCAGGCGCTCGTCCATGTCGCGCGGCAGCAACAGGCGCGCCGGCTGGCCCAGCAGCTCGTCGAACGCGTAGCCCGTGGCGTCGGCGCAGCCGGCGTTGGCATATTCGATGCGCCGGTCGAGATTGGTGATGAGGATGCCGGAGTGGCTTTGCTGGATCGCGGCCGAGAAGCGCACGATCTCGCGGTTGAAGCGGCGCTCGCGGCGCAGCACGAGCCAGCCGCCGAGCGGCAGGCCGATCAGCAACCAGACGTAAGTCGCGCCGATCAGGCCCTCGCGCCAGATCGCACGCTGCCAGCTCGAAGCATCAAGATCGAGCCCGAGCACGACGCGCGGCGCCCCGGGCGGCGTCTGCCCCACGGTGGCGTAGGCCGTGACCCACTCGCCGAAGGAATCGCGCAACGGTCCCTCCGTGGCCGGCTGGCCATCGCGCAAGATCGCCTGGAGCCCGGGCGAGTTGAGCGCTTCCGGATAATCGTCGCCCGGACGCGATTCCTCCGCCGAACCGACGGGCTCCGAATCAGCGAGGAAGATCACGCGCCCCGGCTCGCCCGCGGTGCGGAAAAGATAGACGAAGCGCACGCCGGGATCGACCGCCCGCAGCCGCTGCAAACGGTCCTTCACGCCGCGATACGCCGGCGATTCCAGATCGGCCGGCGAACCGTCGAGCACCCGCACGTCGTCGGTGACGAAGGCCACGGCGCAGCGCACCGCGACCGACTTGATCTCCGCCAGCAGTTGCTCGCGATGCCGCGCGGCGCTCCACCAGCCGGCCGCACCGCCCAACAGGGCCAGCACCAACCAGACAAACGCGAGACGAAAGGTTGACCGGGAGGAGCTCACAAGAGCGGGGTGACGACATCATCCAACCTCGCCGCCGCGGAACCGGCAAAACAAAACCGCCGCGGAAAATCCGCGGCGGTCGTGGGAAAGCGAGTGGAGAATCCGCTCAGGAAACGTGCTTCGACACGAGCTTGGTCATGTCGAACATGCTGACCTGCGCCTTGCCACCGAACACGGCCTTGAGGGCGTCGTCGGCGTTGATCATGCGCTTGTTCTTCTTGTCCTGGAGACCGTTCTTCTTGATGTAGGCCCAGAGCTTCTTGGTCATTTCGGTGCGCGGGAGCGGCTTGGCGCCGACGACCGCAGCGAGGGTGGCGTCCGGCGTGACCGGGGCCATGAACTTAGCGTTGGGTTTGCGAGCAGATTTTTTAGCCATAGTGACTCCCGTATTAGAATGCGCCGGGTGCGATGCAACGATTTTCTAGAGTGAAAACCACAATTCCCCAGAGGGGAAACGGGTGAATTTCGGCTCGCCCGCCACCGCGACCGCCACCACTTTCGCGCCGCCGTGAACTACCCGCCGGGCCCGCCTGTCCTCGAAACCCCGCGTTTGCGGCTGCGTCCCTTCGCGTCCGCGGACGCCACCGCGGTGCAACGCCTGGCTGGCGCAGCCGAGGTCGCCGACACCACCGCGCGCCTGCCGCATCCCTATGGCGACGGCGTGGCCGAGCAGTGGATCGCGACCCACGCCGCCCAATGGGAGGCCGGTCACGCGCTCGTGCTCGCACTCACCCTGCGCGACAACGGCGAACTCGTCGGCTGCGCGGGACTCACCTTCGACCGGGCGAACGAGCGCGCCGAACTCGGCTACTGGATCGGCGTGCCGTATTGGCGGCACGGCTTTGCCACCGAAGGCGCGGGCGTGCTCGTCGACTACGGTTTCCGCGTGCTCGGGCTGCAACGCATCCAGGCACATCACTTCGCCCGCAATCCCGCCTCGGGCCGCGTGATGCTCAAACTGGGCATGAAGCGCGAAGGCTTCAGCCCGCGCGCAATGAAGAAGAACGACCGGTTCGAGGACGTCATCTTCTACGGGGTGCTCCGGCGCGACTGGCCGTCCACGTCGTCCGTGAGCCCGAGCCGCGCGCCCTTCCCCGGCTGAGCGGAGCGCGCGCCGCGCGCCGAAACCGCTCTTGCGCGCCCGGACCGCACGGCGCATCGTAGGCGCGTCGGATCGGTTGTTTGCCAGATCACTCCGTCACGGAGAATTGCCAGACGGGAGCACCACCGCACCCGGTGGCGGTTCGCATCCCGGCAGTCGGGAACGGACGAAGCCGGTCGCAGCACCGCCCGCACTCCCATGGAAAACAGCAAGCTCTACGTCGGAAATCTTCCGTTCACCACCACCGCGCAGGATTTGGAGGCGCTCTTCGCCCAGGCCGGCACCGTCAGCGTCGTCGAGATCATCTTCGACAAAATGTCCGGCCGCTCGCGCGGCTTCGCGTTCGTCACGATGGGCAGCCCCGCCGACGCGCAGCAGGCGGTGGAGAAATTCAACGACCACGATCTCGGCGGCCGCAAGATCGGCGTGAGCATCGCCCGTCCGCGCGAAGAGCGCGCCCCGCGTCCGGGCGGCGCCGGTGACGGCGAACGTCGCGGCTTCGGCGGTGGCGGCGGACGCGGCGGCCCGCGACGCTTCGGCGGCGGCGGTGGCGGCTTCCGCGGTGGACGGGACGGCGATCGCCGCGACGGCCCGCGCGACTGAACGAACCCCGGCTCATTCCCGACGGCCGGACCTGGGCGTCCGGCCGTTTTTTATTTTTCGAATCCGTTCAACGCGCGAGAAAACGCCGCTCCCATTCCGCGCGCGGCAGCGGCACCGGCACATAGCGGCCGAAGAGCGCGTAACGCAGCCGCGCGATCGTCTTGTAGCCGGCATCCCGCAAACCGCGGGGCAACACCCGCAGGTTGGCCAACTCGCGGGCGACCCCGCCCGCCGCCGCACAGGCCGCCAGCACGCCGTCGGTGCGCACGAGGTAGGCGGCCGGCGCCGGCCGCCCCCAGTCCGGCACGAAGATCAACGTGTCGAAGTCGTCGGTCGCCAACCCGTGCGCCCGCAGGAACTCCTGCCCCGGCGCACTCTGCAACGGCGCGAAGCGCAGCACGCCCCGCTCGTCGACCCGCAACAGCCAGCGCACGCACGCATTGCACAGGCCGCACTCGCCGTCGTAGAGCAGGACTGGTTGGGGCGTTGGCATCGGCACTCGCGGCACAGTCCGCAGACCCGCGCCCATGGCAAACGCGAAGTGCCCGCCCCGCCCGCCCGGCACCACGACCGCCGAAATACGTCCTTGCGTTGGAAACTCAGAAAACGTTTAAAGTTTCCATCGTGGCCATCCGCTCCGTTCCTGCTCCCGCTCCTTTCGCCGACGACCTCGTCGCCTCCCGCATCCTGCGTCAGGCCCGCGCGCACCTGTTCGCCCACGGCTATTGCCAGTGCACGATGGATGAACTCGCGGGCGAACTCGGCATGAGCAAGAAGACGCTCTACGTGCACTTCCCGAGCAAGGACGCCCTGATGCTCGCGGTCATCGACGACTTCAGCCGCGAGGTCCGGACCGACGCCGAGGCACTCTTTGCCGACGCCAAACTCGACTTCGCCGGGCGCCTCCACCGCTTCGTCGAGAACATGGTCCGCCGTCTCGGCGAGATGCATCCGCTCCTGCTCCGCGACCTGCAGCGCTACGCCCCGGAGCTCCATCAGCGGCTCGCTGAGATGCGCGAAAAAAACATCCCCTTCGTCTTCGGCCGTTTCATCGAGGAGGGCCAGAAAGCCGGTCTCGTCCGGGCCGACGTCGATCGCGATTTCGCGGTGCAGTTCTTCCTCCATGCCATGCACGGCCTCCTCCAGCCCGCCGTCATGGCCCGGCTCAAGCTTTCCCCGCGCGACATCCCGCCGCGCGCCCTCGGTCTCCTCTTCGGCGGACTCCTCACCCCCGCCGGCCGCAAAGCCTATGAAAAACACTTCGCCGCTTGATCGTCTCCGGCCCGCGGTTCTCGCGCTGATCGGCGCGGCTGCGTTGCTCGCTTCCTGTTCCCGCACCGATCGCTCCGGGGGCGAACTCCTCCTCTCCGGCAACTTCGAGGTCGACGACGCCCAGCTCGGCTTCAAGGCCACCGGCCGCGTCGTCGAGCGCACCGTGCGCGAAGGCGACCGCGTGCAAGCCGGCCAGCTCATCGCCCGGCTCGACGACGCCGAGCAACAAGCTCAACTCGCCCTCCGCCGCGCCGAACTCGCCGCCGCCGAGTCCGTCGTGGCCGAACTCGAGGCCGGCTCCCGCCCGCAGGAGATCGCCGCCACCGCCGCCGCGCTGCGCAGCGCCGAGGCCGAGCGCGAACGCCTCCGCCTCGATTTCGCCCGCATGCGCGAACTCCGCACCAAGGAAGTCATCGCCGACCGCGATTTCGAGAGCGTGCAGGCCCAACTCGGCGTCGCCGAGGCCCGCGTTGCCGAAGCCGCCGAGCGCCTCAAGCTCGTGCAGGAAGGCCCGCGTATCGAAACCATCCGCCAGGCCCGCGCCCGCGCGGATCAAGCCCGCGCCGCCGTCGACCTCGCCACCACTTTGCTCGCCAACACCCGACTCGCCGCCCCGCTCACCGGCACCGTGCTGTCCCACAACGTCGAGGTCGGCGAATTCGTCTCGCCCGGCACGCCGGTCGTCACCGTCGCCGACACCACGCACATCTGGGTGCGCACCTACCTCGACCAACCCGACCTCGGCCGCATCCGCCACGGCCAGAAAGTCCGCGTGCGCACCGACAGTTTCCCGGGCCGCGATT
>JAMPXH010000014.1 GCA_023701285.1 Candidatus Didemnitutus sp. | reverse complement strand
GCTTCACCGGCACCGCGATCGCCAGCGCCTCGGGCGAATACCGCGCCGCCGCGCCCACGACCGAGCTGGTGTCGTGGATCGCGATCGCCGCCCAGTAACCGAACTGCTCCGGCGTGAGCCCGACCCAGTGCCCGATCGGCGGAAAGACGAACAGCGCCACGGCGTTGAGCACGAAGACGCAACCGAGCGCCACGGACATCGTCCGCCCCTCCGCCCCGAGCACCGGCCCCATCGCCGCGATCGCGCTCCCGCCGCAGATCGCCGTGCCGGTGGAGATCAGCCAGCCCGTGGTCCGCTCCACCGCCAGCCGCCGCGCCAGCCATACGCCGAGCGCCAGCGTGCCCGCCAGCGTCGCCGCCGTCGTGACCACGCCCGTCGAACCGGCCTGCACGACCGCCGCGAACGGGATGCCGAACCCGAGCCCCACCACCGAGGCCTGCAACAGGTATTTCTGCACCCGCCCCGCGCGCGCCGCATCGCCGTTGCCGATGAACAACGCGAACAACAGCCCCGCCAACAACGCCAGCGGCGGCGTCACCCACGGCAAAGCGCACGCCGCGGCGACAAGCCACAGCAACGCGATCTTCCATGTGGGCACGAAGACAGGCATCGCGCAGGGATGCCAGCCGCGCGCCCGGGATTCCAGCCCCTAAACGCAGCCGTCCCATCCCACCCCATCGTGCCCGCGCACCGGCCGCGGCTTTCTGCTTTGTCCCCGCGCGCGCCTGTGGTTCTCTGCCTGCCCGCCCGCCTTGAAAACCGACCTCTTCGATTACCCGCTTCCCGAACGCCTCATCGCGCAGACTCCGGCGCAGCAGCGCGACCACTCGCGCCTGCTCGTCGTGCACCGCGCTGAGCGGCGTCTCGAGCACCGGCAGTTCCGCGAGCTCGGCGATTACCTCCGCACCGGCGACATCCTTTTCCGCAACAACGCCGCGGTCATCCCCGCGCGCCTCCACGCGCGCCGCCCGACGGGCGGCCAGGTCGAGTGCCTGCTCCTGCGTCCCGCCGCCACCGCCGGCGAGTGGTGGTGCCTCCTGCGTCCCGGCCGCAAGCTCCCGCCCGGCGAAACCTTCGGCCTCGACGGCCTCTTCACCGCCACCGTGCGCGAGAAGAACGCCGAAGGCACGTTCCGCGTCGCGTTCGCCTGCGCCCGCCCGGAGGACGACATCCTCGCCGTCGCCAACCGCATCGGCGAGATGCCGCTCCCCCCCTACATCGCCGGCCGCGCCGACGACACCGCGCGCCAGCTCGATCGCGAGCGTTACCAGACCGTTTACGCGGACCGCGCGCACCAAGTCGCCGCGGCAGCCCCGACCGCCGGACTGCACTTCACCCCGCAGTTGCTCGAACAACTCGCCCGCGCCGGCGTGCGCTGCGCCGACCTCACGCTCCACGTCGGCCTCGGCACGTTCCGCCCGATCGCCACCGAGCACATCGAGACCCACGCCATCCACCGCGAATTCTACGAGATCTCCGCCGCCACGCAGGAGGCGCTGTTCGCCCCACCCCCGGCCGGCGCGCCGCGCGGCCGGCGCATCGCCGTCGGCACCACGTCCGTGCGCACGATCGAGCATTTCCTCCGCGACCACGCCACCCCGCTCGGGCGCGATCACTTCGCCGAAGCCGATCTGTTCATCTACCCGCCCCGCGATTTCCGCGGCGTCGACGCCCTGATCACGAATTTCCACCAGCCCCGCTCCACCCTGCTCTGCCTCGTGTCGGCCTTCCTCACGCCCGGCTCGACCGACGGCATCGCGTGGCTGAAGGAGATCTACGCCGAGGCCGTCGCGCGCGAATACCGCTTCTTCAGCTACGGCGACGCCATGTTGATCGTGTAGGCGAAAAGATTTTAGTTGCATCTGCAACAATCTCGCCTTCTGTGCGGGCCATCCTCGCCTCCACCATGCGCCGCACCCTCCAGCTCCTCGCCCTCGGCCTCGCCCTTGCCACCATCGGTTTCTGGGCGGCCAAGGGCGCGCACACCGGCTGGACCCAGGACCGCGTGCCGGTCAAGCAGGTCGACGAGGTCACCGGCCTCGAGCACATCACCTACGAGGACCGCTACGTGCCAGGCATCGACATGCTCGGCGCCGGGCTCGGCTTGGCCGTCGCGCTGGCCGGCGTCTCCCTTTTCCTGTCCAAAAAGAAAAACTCCACCACATGAAACACCCGCTCCTCGCCTCCCTCCTCGCCTTCGCCACGTCCGCCGCGCTCGCCGCGGCCCCGGTCTCCTTCGACTTCAAGGACCCGAAGGGCGTCAACGCCATCCAGTTCCACCTCGACTCGCTGCTCGAGCCCATCGCCGGCACGGCCAGCGGCGTCAGCGGCACCGTCAGCTTCGACCCGGCTAATCCCGCCGCCACCACCGGCGCGATCGTCGTCGCCGCCAAGTCGCTCGCCACGTCGAACAACATGATGACCGAGCACCTCCACAGCGCCAACTGGATCGACGCCGCCGCGCACCCGGAGATCACCTTCACCATCGCGAAGCTCACCGACATCCAGACCTCCGGCAACACCACCAGCGCGGTCGCGCACGGCAGCTTCACGCTCAAGGGCGTCACCAAGGAGATCAGCGTCCCCGTGAAGCTCACCCACCTCGCCGGCGCGTTCGGCAAGCGCATCAACAAGCCCGAGGTCAAGGGCGACCTGCTCGTCGTCCGCGGCGAGTTCACCCTCGTGCGCGGCGACTACGGCATCCAGCCCGGCAAGAACGAGGACAAGGTCAACGCGGAGGTGAAGCTCACCTTCGGCCTCGTCGGCAGCGCGCCCCAGGCCTGAGCCGGCAGCAACATTTCCCTCCACGCATGAAGGACGGCCGCAAGGCCGTCCTTTCTTTTTTCCGCCGGGTGGCTACGGTCCCGCGCGTGACCGACGACGCCCTCCAACACCTCATCGACGACGCCACCTTCGACTTCACGATGGGCGACCACGACGTCGCGCTGGAGAAGCTGGCGCGCGCCACCGCGGCCGTGCCCGGCTCCTTCGCCGCGTGGCATGCGCTGGCCGAGGTGAATTTCAGCCTGCGCCGCTTCGACGCTGCCCTCGCCGCCGCCGAGCAGGCGCACGCGCTGCGCCCCGACGATCTCTTCATCAACACCACGCTTTCGCGCGTCTGGATGGAAAAGGGCGACAAGGCCAAAGCCGAGCACTTCGGCGCCCAGGCCAAGATCGCCAGCTGGAAGGAACAGTTGAAAAATCCCGGCTCCACGCAAAGTCTCTGAACGGATGATGTCCGCCTGCGCCGTGCCCGCTGATCCCTTCCGCCGCCGCGTCCTGCTGGCGTCGGCGAGGTCGCGCTTCGCCCGCGGCGTCGGTCTCGCGTGCGCCCTCGTGGTCTGGCTGCTCGGCGTCCTCGCCTACAGTCCGGATCTCCACCACGAGATGCACGAGGACTGCGGCGAGGAGCACCACGAGTGCGTCATCGATCTCTTTCATCAGGGAGCCGACAACCCCGCCGACCTGTTGCCGGCACCTCTGCCGGTGCCGCAAGTGCGCGCGGTCGCCCTCCCAAGGTCGCGCGATCAATGGCCGGAAGCCACTGCTCCGGCGCGTCTGCCGCCGGGCCGGGGCCCGCCGGCCTGCTGAGTCGAGGATAACCCAACGAAGGACAAGCCTGCGGGCCGTCCTCTGCCGGCGCGTCTGCGCCGATTCCCTCTGTCACGTCCGGCCCTGCCGGCCGCGTGGCGTCTCTTCCACTCAGCCAGATGAAAAAACTTTCCCTCCTTCCCTGCCTTTCTCTCGGCGCCGGCCTCGCCTGCGCCCAAATGCCACCCGCTCCCGCGCTGCCTCCGGAACATGAACCGGTCAGCCTCGAGGAGTTCGTCGTCTCCGCGAGCCCGTTCGGGCGCGCGCAGGACGAGATCGTCCAACCGACCTCGGTGCTCGCGGGCCAGCGGTTGATCTTCGCCCGCCAAGCCTCGCTCGGCGAGACCCTCGTCGGCCAACCCGGCATCTCCTCGACCTACTTCGGTCCCGGCGCGAGCCGGCCCGTGATCCGCGGCCTCGGCGGCGACCGCATCCGCGTGCTCACCGGCGGCATCGGCACGCTCGACGCCTCGGTCATCAGCCCAGACCACGCCGTGAGCATCGATCCGTTGCTCATCGACCGCATCGAGATCGTGCGCGGCCCCGCCACGCTGCTCTACGGCGGCTCCGCCATCGGCGGGGTCGTGAACGTCATCGACGCGCGCATCCCGGAATCCCTGCCCGCCGCCCCGTTGCAAGGCCGCGTCGAGGCCCGGCTCGGCAGCGCAGCCGAGGAACGCGCCGGCGCCGCCGTGCTCACCGGCGCGGCCGGACGCCTCGCGTGGCGGCTGGATGGCTTCCGCCGCACGACGGACGATGTCCGCATCCCGGACTACGCCGAGACCGCGGCGCTGCTCGCCGACCACGACGCAGCCGAGGAAGGTCCGCCCGCCCGCGACATCCTGCCCAACACCGCCAGCGAGACGAGCGGCGCCGGCTTCGGCGTGTCGTTTCTCGGCGAGCGCGGCCATGTGGGGTTGTCCTACACCGGCCTCGATGCGCTCTACGGCGTGCCCGGCCATACCCACCACGAGGACCACGGCGGCGCGCCGCCCGATCCCGATCATGACCACGAGGAGGAAGGCGTGCGCCTCGACCTGCGTCAGCGCCGCGTCGATCTGCACGCGGAATGGCTTGAGCCGGCGGCCTGGCTGCGCGCGGTGAAGCTGCAGTTCGGCGCCGCGCGTTACCGCCACGACGAACTCGAAGGCGACGAGATCGGCACGCGTTTCCGCAACCGTGCCCACGAGGGCCGGCTCGAGTTCCTGCACGAGAAGATCGGCGCGGCCGAAGGCGCGCTCGGCGTCCAGGTCTCGCGCAGCGACTTCGAGGCCGCCGGGGACGAGGCCTTCGTGCCGCCCTCGGTCACGCGCAACCAAGCCGTGTTCCTCTACGAGGAAATCGCGCTCGCTTCCGGCACCTGGCAACTCGGCGCGCGCGTGGAGCGCCAGGAAATCGATCCTGATTCCGCCGACGCCCCGCGCCGGCACACCGGCGTGAGCTGGTCCGCCGGCTGGATCAGGAAACTCGACGAACGGCACACGCTCGCGCTCTCGGTCACGCGCAGCGAGCGAGCGCCCAACGCGCAGGAGCTCTACGCCGACGGTCCGCACGCCGGCACCGGCAGCTACGAGATCGGCGATGCCGCGCTCGGCCTCGAACGCTCGCTCGGCGTCGACCTCAGCCTGCGCCGCCGGCAAGACCGGTTCACCGGCAGCGTCACGCTCTTCGCCAGCCGTTTCTCCGGCTACATCTTCGAGCAGGACACGGGGCTCGTCTCCGTCGACGAGGAGTTGCCCATCTATCGTTTCGTGCAACGCGACGCGCGTTTCGCCGGCGTGGAGATCGAACTCATCGCCCACCTCCACGAGAGTCGGCACCACCAGGCGGACTTCCGCGTCACGCTCGACTCCGTGCGCGGAACCAACCGCACAGACGGCACGCCGCTGCCGCGCATCACGCCGTTGCGCGTCGCGTGGGCACTGGACTACCGCGTGCCCGGGTGGGCGTTCACCGCCGAGTTGCGCCGGAGCGCGCGCGCCGACCGCACGGCGCCGGGCGAGAGCATCACGGACTCCTTCAGCAGCGTGAACGTGGCCGTCAGCCGCCGCCTGCAGCTCGGCCGCGCCGACGCGGAACTGTTCCTGCGCGGCAGCAACCTGCTCGACCGCACGGGCCGCCTGCACACCTCGTTCCTCAAGGACATCGCGCCGCTGCCCGGCCGCGACGTCACAGCCGGGTTAAGGTTCGCCTTCTGACTGCGCGGGAGCCTCCGTTGCTCTTGCATGCCCGGAGGCTCCCCTTTCATATGGCGCGGTGACCGACCTGCCCCCGGAGCAATCCCAGAAGCGCGCGCGCTTCTCCAGCCACTCCAGCCGGACCAGCATCTGGCGCCTGTGGGTCCGCGCCCGTCTGCGCGGCGGACGCACCCGCGTCAAAATCTACTGGAAGCGCATCCTCGTGGTGCTCGGCCTGCTCGCCGTCGCCGGCTGGATGTCGCTGGCACTGGCCGCCTACCTCTTCCTGAAGCAGAAGCACGACTTCAAGGACATCAGTTACCTCAATCTCGTGCTGCCGCACCTCTGGCCGGAGCACCGCCGCGCCCTCGGTCGCCACTACATCGCCAAGGCCAAGCAGGCGCTGAGCGACCGCAACATCGCCGACGCCTACCATTTCTTCAGCGCCGGCGTCAGCCGCGCCCCGGAGGACATCGAGGCCCGGCGACTGTTCGCCGCGATCAACAGCCGGATCGGCCGCAGCGCCGTCGCGGCCAAGCTCCTCATCGCGGGATTCCCCCACGGCTACACGGATGTCGAATATGTGCGGCAGACCTTCGCCGTGCTCTTCGAGCAACAGCGCGAGGAGGAAGCCCTGCAACTCATCGCGCAGCACCTGCCCGCCAACCCGACCAAGGTGGCGGCGGACCAATTCCTCGCCCAGCAGGCCGCCACCGCGAATTTCCGGCTCGGCCGCTACGACGAGGCCGAGAAGATCCTGCGCCACTGGCAGCTCGACCAGCAGGTCGAAGGCGTGCTCCTGCTCGCGCGTTGCGAATGGGAACGTGGTTATCCCGACCTTGCGCTGCTCCGCCTGGAAGGTGCCCGCGACCGCTTCCCCGGCAGCGATCCGCTCGCCCTGCAACTGCTCCGCTTCTACCGCGAGCTCGGCAACCACCCGCGCGCGCTGCAGGAGGCGGTCATGCGCGTCAGCGGCGATCCGCTCAGCCCGGGCCCGCGCATCGACCTGCTGCACTCGCTCCACATCGTGGGCGACACCGCGCAGTTCAAGCGCGAGACCCAGGCCTACCTGCGCGAGTTCGCCCGCGATCCCGTGGCGCTCCTGCTGCTGGCCCGCGTCTCGGCCGATCTCGGCGAGGTCGAGCTCACGCGCGAGGCGCGTCGACAGGTTTCCGGCCTCGAGGTGAACCAGACGGCCTTCGCCATGCTCGAGGTCGAGTCGCTCATCTCGGCCGACCGGTTCAAGGAGGCGAGCCAGCTCGCCGAGAGCCTGCAGGCGGAGAACCCGCCCCAATCCGGTCCGGGACGCACCTTGCTCGGCTGGCGCGCGGTCGCCGCCTTCGCCGAGGGCGACGCCACCAAGGGCGATGTGCTGCTCCAAGCCTTCACCAGCGAAAGCGGCCTCCGCGGCAGCGAGGCCATGCCCATGGTCACGACCCTCGAACGCGCGGGCGCCTACCCCGCCGCCCGCCGTCTGCTCGCCACCTTGGTCCAGCAACAGCCCTTGCATCAATCCGCCCTCACCCGCCTCGTGCGCCTCGATGCCGCGCAAGGGAACCTCGAAGGGCTCGACGAATACGTCCCGCGCCTGCTCACCTTCAGCAAACCCTCGCGCGCGGTGCTGCAGGAGGCGTTTTCCGCCCTCAACGACGCCACGCCCACCCGGGCCGCGCTACGCCGGACCGTCGGCGAGACGATCAGCCGCCTGACCGCGAACCCCGAACCCGGCAGCTGAGGCTGGGCGCCCCCTTGCGCTTGCGGGCGGACGCCATGCCCGCTTGGATGTCCAGGCTGTGTCACCTCCGAACGTCGACGCCCCCATCAAGGAGCAACCCCTGATCTTCAACCCTGCGGATCAGCGTTACCGGTGGAGGCTCTGGGTGCGGGTGGAAGAGGAGGACGGCAAGGCACGCTTCATTGTCTTCTGGAAGCGTATCGCCACCGTGCTCGTGACCCTCGCGCTCCTCGGTTGGTGCTCGCTGGCCGCCGCCGCCTACGTGTTCCTGCAGCAGAAGCACGACTTCAAGGACATCAGTTACCTCAATCTTGTCCTCCCCCACCGCTGGCCGGAGCACCGCCGCGCCCTCGGCCGCCACTACCTCGCGATGGCGCGCACGGACCTGCGCGAAGGGCGCCCCGTCGACGCACTCTATCACCTCACAGCCGGCGTCAGCCGCGTGCCCGATGATCTCGAGGCCCGCCGCCAGCTCGCGGTGCTGAACACACGCTTCGGCCGCGCACCGATCGCCGCCCGCATCCTCATCGCCGGGCTCGATCGCGGCCGCACCGACCTCGAATACCTCCGCCACACCTTCACGCTGCTCTTCGAGCTTCAGCGCGAGGAGGAAGTGCTTGAGCTCGCGACGCGCTACGGTCAGCCCCAGCGCACCGAGGTCGTCACCGAGGCCTTCATCGCGCTGCAGGCCGCCACGGCGCATTTCCGCCTCGGTCGCTACGACGCCGCCGAAGCCATCGCCAGCGAATGGCAGCTCGGGCGCAGCCTCGAAGGCGTGCTGCTGCTCGCCCGCTGCGACTGGGAGCGCGGCTACCCCGACCTCGCGCTCGTGCGCCTGGAGCGGGTGCGCGACGATTATCCCGGCCGCGACGAACTGCCGCTGCAACTCATCCGCTTCTACCGCGAACTCGGCGACCACAACCGCGCACACCAGGAGGCGCTCGTGCGCGTCAGCGGCGATCCGCTGAGCCCTGGCCCGCGGGTGGACCTGCTCCATTCGCTCCACATGCTCCGCCAGACGGACCGATTCGCGCGCGAGACCGATCTGTATGTCCGCGATTTCGGCCACGATCCCGCCGCCGTGCTGCTGCTCGCCCGCCTCGGCGCCGACCTCGGCATCGTCGACCTCGCCCGCCTCGCCGCCGCGCGGGCCAAGGCCTCGGAAGTTACGAGTGCCCCGTTCCAGATCTCCGAGATCGAGGCCTTGATCAATGCCGAGCGTTATCGCGAGGCGCGCGTCATGGCCGATGCGCTGCAGGCCGCCTACCCTGCCAACACGCCGGCCGGGCGCCTGCTCGCCGGTTGGCGCTCCGTGGCCGCCTTCGGCGATCGCGATCCGACCAACGGCGAAATCCTGCTCCAAGCCTTCATCGGCGACGTCAACCTGCGCGGCAGCGAGGCGCTGACGATGTCGGATCCGCTGGAGCGCGTGGGTGCCAGCGCGGCTGCCCGCCGCCTGCTCGCCGCGCTCGTCCAACGCCAGCCGGACAATCAAGCCGCCCTCACCCGTCTCATCCGTCTCGACACGCAGAGCGGCAATCTCGCCGGACTCGAGGAGCACCTCCCGCGTCTGCTCGCGATGAGCAAGCCGTCGCGCGTCGTGCTGCAGGAGGCATTTTCGGCTCTCAACGACGCCACCCCGGCCCGTGCGGAATTGCGCCGCGCCATCGCCGAGGCGGTCACCCGCCTGACCGCCAACCCCGAGCCGGGTATCTGAGCCGGACTCATGCAGTTGGACGCGATTCCCGACTGATGAGCTCCTGACAATGAGGTGGTCGCCGCTGTCCCAGCGGCGACAGGCGTCGGCCGGGACACCGACGCCCACCTCCTGCATGATCCCGGCTAAGCGTCGCCGCGTTCCGGCGGGCGCTCGTCCAAGAACACGCCGGCCACGCGCCAACGTCCTTTCTCCCGCTGCAGCAGATAGCGGTAGCGGACGCTGGGCCCGCGCTCCGGCCGCACCGTCGCGACGACGCTCGCACGGCCGTCGCCGGAATCGCGCACGACTCCGAGCTCCGCCGCCTCATGCCGGAGCAACGCCGGATAGCCGCGACGAATCATGGCCGCGAAAACCGGCTCCGTGAATTGACGCCGGATGCCCTCCGCCGCCCACGCGTAGGCAGCCGCAAGATCCTCGCGCTGCAGCGCGGCGAGTTGGGCGGAGACGGTGGCCCGCACGGCTTCACGCACGGCGCGATCGCTGAGCCGCCACTGCGACTCGGCCGGACGCTCCGCCGCGGTTGCCGCGAGGGCAAACAAACACCCGAGCAGCCAGGCGCGCCACGCCTTCATGTTCACTCCAAACCGAAGACGGCGCGGCTGTAATTCTCGATCGAAAACGGCTGCAAATCGTCGGGCTGCTCGCCGAGTCCGATGAAGTAGATCGGAATCTTCAGCTGCCGGTAGATGCCGACGATCGCGCCGCCGCGGCTCGTGCCGTCGAGCTTGGTCACGACGAGGCCGGTGAGCCCGAAACTCTGGTGAAACACCTTCGCCTGCTCGATCGAGTTGCTGCCGAGCGAGCCATCAACGACAAGCCAGCGGTGCTGCGGCGCGGTGGAGTCGTTCTTCTGCAGGACACGGCGGATCTTCGCCAGTTCGTCCATCAGGTTGCTCTTCGTGTGCAGGCGGCCGGCGGTGTCGACGATGAGCCAGTCGTGCCCGCGCGTCTTCGCGGCCTGCCAGGCATCGAAGGCGACTGCGGCCGAATCGGCGCCGGTGTGGCTGGCGACGATCTCGATGTCGAGACGCGTGGCCCAGCTCTTGAGCTGCTCGACCGCCGCGGCGCGGAAGGTGTCACAGGCCGCGACGATGACGGACTGGCCGTCGCCTTTCAGCTTGTGGGCGAGCTTGGCGGTGGTCGTGGTCTTGCCCGAGCCGTTGACGCCGATCATGGCGATCACGACGGGCTTCACGGTCGGCGCGGGCAACGTGCCCTCGGCGCCGGCCAGCACGCGCTTGAGGACGGCGGCTCCGATCTCCGCGGCCTGCCGGCCTTGGAGCGACGGGTCCTTGCGGTAGGCGGTCTTGATCTCCTCGAGGATCTCGGTGGTCGTCTCGACGCCAAAGTCGGCGGTGTAGAGCGCCTCCTCGAGTTCGTCGAGCGAGGCCGCGTCGATCTTGCGTCCGCCGAAGAGCCCGTGCGTCTTGGCCGCGATGGCCGCGACGGTCTTGGTCAGGCCTTCCTTGAATTTTTTGAAGAGGGAAAACATGAGGGAACCTCCCACGAATTCCGCGAATCAGCGCGAAACCTGGGCGTTAACCGGAGGCATTCGCGTCATTCGCGGGCGCTTCACTCCGTCGCCGCCTTGCGGGCGTCGCGGCCGAGCTTGTCCTTCATGCGGTCGAGGATGCCGTTGATGAAACGCTTCGAATCGGCGGTGGAGAAATTCTTGCTCAGGTCGATGGCCTCGTTGATCGAGACGACGGGCGGAATGTCCTTGCGGCGCAGCATCTCGAAGATGGCGAGGCGGAGGATGGCGAGGTCGATGCGCGCGATGCGGTCGAACTCCCAGTTGTGCGCGAGCGTGCGGATGTGGCCGTCGATCTCCTCGATGTTCGTGATCACGCCGTCGATCAGTTCCTCGGCGAAGGCGTAGTGGTCGCGCGGATGCTCGAGGCTCTCGAAGAACAGGCGCAGGTCCTCGGTGATGTTCGCGGGCTTGTTGATGCTCCACGCGTAGAGGAACTGGAGGGCGGCGGCGCGGCTGGCCCGGCGTTGGGTGAACTGGCTGCTCATGATTTTTTGTGGCCGCGGAGGGTGCGGCGGAGGGCCGCCATTTCCAGCGCCGCGCGCGCGAATTCCGTGCCGCGGTCGATCCGGCCGAGGCAACGGGCCCGGGCCAGCGCGGCGGTGGGGGTGACGATGACGCCGTTGATGACGGGCGTCCCGGTGCCGAGCGCGACCTGCTGCAGGGCGTGGGAGACGCTGTCGCCGACCATCTCGTGGTGATTGGTGTCGCCGCCGATGAGCACGCCGAGGGCGAGGATGCAGTCGAACCGCCCGAGCCCGGCGAGTTGCTGCGCGGCCCAGGGCACCTCGTGCGAGCCGGGCACGCGGACGATCTGCACGTCGCGGCCGCGGACGCCGGCGGCGGAGAGCGTGAGGAGGGCGCGGTCGAGCAGGCCGTCCACCAGCTTCTCGTTGAAGCGCGCGGCGACCACGCCGAAGCGCAGTCCGGTGCCTTCGATGGCGGTGACGCTGGGAGGATGGAAACTCATGGAAGGGTCTATTGGCGCGGCCAAAACCGGGTTCGGCAACCAGAAATCCGTCGGCTCAGACGGGCACCTGTTCGACGATCTCGATGCCGTAGCCGTCGAGGCCGACCACGCGGCGGCTGGAGTGCGCCATGAGCCGGATCTTGCGCAGGCCCAGCGCGGTGAGGATCTGGGCGCCGGTGCCGTAATCGCGGAGATTGGCCGGGCCGGATTTGCCGTCGCTCAACACGGCCTCCTGCATGCGTCCGGTCTGCTCCATGTAGACGACGGCGCCGTGCCCCGCCTCGGCCACGCGCTGGAGCGAGGCGACGAGCGAGCGATGGCTGCCCATCTCGCGGCCGTGGAAGACGTCGCTGAGCAGGTTCTCAGTGTGCACGCGCACCAAGGCCGGCGAGGCGTCGAGCTGTCCCATCGTGAAGGCGAGGTGGTGCCGGCCGTCGACCTTGCTCCGGAACACATGGAGCATGAAGTCGCCATACTCGGAGGCGAAAGGGCGCGTGCTCACGCATTCGACGAGGCGTTCGCGCTTGTGCCGGTATTCGATCAGCGAAGCGATGGAGATAAGCGGCAGGTTGTGCCGGCGCTTGAACTCCACCAACTCCGGGAGGCGCGCCATCGTGCCGTCCTCGTTGAGGATCTCGCAGATCACGCTCACGGGCCGGAGTCCGGCCAGGGCGGCAAGGTCCACGCCCGCCTCGGTGTGGCCGGCGCGCTCGAGCACGCCGCCGGGGCGCGCGCACAAGGGGAAAATGTGTCCGGGCTGCACCAGCTCATCGGGGCGCGTGGCCGGCTCGGCCAGCAGCTTGATGGTGCGGGCGCGGTCGAAGGCGCTGATGCCGGTGGTGATGCCCTCGGCGGCGTCGACCGAGACGGTGAACGCCGTGCGCATCGCCTCGCGGTTCTGTTGCACCATGGGATTGATGCCGAGCCGCTTCAGCTGGGGCTCCGTCATCGGCACGCAGATGAGCCCGCGGGCGTGGCGGATCATCATGTTCACGAGCTCCGGCGTCGTCTTCTCGGCCGCGAAGACGAGGTCGCCCTCGTTTTCGCGGCCCTCGTCGTCGGTCACGATGACCACGCCGCCGGCGGCGATGGTCTGGATCGCGGTCTCGACGGAATCGAACGGTGTGGTGGACATGGGTAAAGGGCAGGCAGCATCCGCGCGACCGCACCGGCTGTCAAATCCCGCGGCGCCCCACCCGCCAGCGTTCCTCCCCAGGCGCCGGATGTCGTCGCCTCAGCCGCGGAAATCGACGGCGTAATTCTCCACGTCCTGCCCGTCCTCGCTCTTCACCAGCGTGAGCATGAGGCGGAAGCTGTGCGGGCCGCGCACGAAGAGCGCGCCGAGGAGATAGGTGCCGTCGCCGGCGCGGTTCAGCACCGTGCGGTTCTGTCCGGGGCCGTGGGGATTGGGCCAGCGGGCGACGCCGCGCAGGACGTTCACCGGCATGGGTTTCTTGTCCTTGTCGTAGAAGGAGAGCTTGTATTTGCCGTCCTGCAACGTGAGGCCGAGGAAGGTGCCGTCGGGGCGGTTGAGCACCGTGCCCTCGATCTTGGGCTCCTCCTTTTTGGCCGTTTCCTTCTTCACGGCCTGCTTCGCGGGTGCGGCGCCCTTGGAGCCGGGCGGTTTCGGCGCGGGCTGAGCCAGCAGCGAACCGACACCGAGGACGCAGGCGAGGAAGAGCGCGAACCGCAGTTTCATGAGTGGAAGACATACCGCTGGGCGCGCCAGTCGCAAGCCGCCATCGCCGGGCGGCCCGTGGATTCACGGTCGTTTCGCGTTCGCGGCCGGCGGCAGGAGCAAGGCGCGCGACAAGCCGGCGGCGGTCTCGGCCGCTGCCGCTCAGCGCCCCAGGTGCGCGCGCAGTTCCTGCCAGCGCGCGAGGCGGTCGGCGATCTTCGCTTCCATGCCGACCGGCTTGGGTGTGTAGAGCGTGAGCGGGCGCTCGAGATAAGCCTGGCCGGAAATGTTTTCCGGAAAGTCGTGCGAATAGAGGTAGCCCTTGCCGTGGCCCGCCTGCTTGCTGGCCTTGCCGCTCTTGTCGCGCAACGCCAGCGGCACCGGCTGCACGGGTTGTTCCTTCAGGACGCGATGCGCCTCGGCGAGCGCGAGCGTGGCCGAGTTGCTCTTCGGCGCCGCGGCGATGTAGAGCGTCGCGTGAGCGAGCGTGAGCTCCGCCTCGGGGAGGCCGATGAAATCGCAGGCATGGTGCGCAGCGACGGCGAGCGGGAGCGCGAGCGCATCGGCGAGGCCGACGTCCTCGCTGGCGAGGATGACGAGCCGCCGCGCGATGAAGCGCGGGTCCTCGCCGCCGGCCAGCATCTTGGCGAGCCAATACATCGCCGCGTCGGGATCGCTGCCGCGGCAACTCTTGATGAAGGCGGAGATGGTGTCGTAGTGCTCGTCCTCATCGGCGTCGTAGCGAATGCGGCGCTCGCGGGCGAACACCTCCAGCTCCGCCTCCGTGAGGGGCGCCTGCTCGGGCAGGGAAAGCGCGATGACCTCGAGCGCATTCAACGCCCGGCGCAGGTCGCCGTCGCACAGCACGGCGAGGTCGGTGAGGATCTTGTCGTCCGCCGTGTGGCCGCGGGCCCCGAGCCCGCGCTCGGGATCGTCGAGCGCCCGGCGGAGCACGCCGGCGACGGCCGCCGTGGCGAGGGGCTCCAGCCGGAAGAGGTGGCTGCGGCTGAGCAGCGGCGGGTTGACGTAGAAACCGGGGTTGTGCGTCGTGGCACCGATGAGGCGGACGTTGCCTTCCTCGACGTCGGGGAGCAGGAGATCCTGCTGGGACTTGTTGAAACGGTGCAGCTCGTCGATGAAGAGCAGCGTGCGCGCCTCGGGTCGGCGCCGTGCGACGGCGAGGATCTCGCGCAGCTCGGCGACGTTGCTCATCACGGCGTTCACGCGCACGAAGCGGCTTTTCGTCTCGCGGGCGATGGCCTCGGCGATGCTGGTCTTCCCGCAGCCGGGCGGACCGTAGAAGATCAGGCTGCCGAAGCGATCCGTCGCGATCAGCCGCGGCAGGAGTCCGCCGGGACGCGTGACATGGTCCTGCCCCACGACCTCCGCCAGCGCGCGCGGGCGCATGCGGGCGGCGAGCGGCTGGTGCGCCCCCGAGGCCGACCCGGCCGCGGCCTCCGGACGCGGCTCCGCCGGCGAATCGTCGCCGAAGAGCGAGGCTTGGTCGTCACCGCGTGCCATGGCCGGCCAATGTGCGCGGGCCGGGCGCACGAAACAAGTTTGAAGCCGCCGCGCGGTTCGCTTTGCTGGCGCGGCAGTCTCCTCACGGGCCGGGGCCGCTGTCATGTCCTCGCCCGATTCCCTGCGCGCCCCGCTCCTGTGGCTGCTGCTGCCGTTCGCAGCGGGCCTGGTGCTGGCTGACGCATTCCCGCCCCCGCCCGACCTTTGGCGCACACTCGCTTGGGCGCTCCTGCCCGTCGCCGGGCTCACCCTCCTCCTGGCGCGCAGCCCGCACCGCTGGGCGGAGCGGAGCGTCGGCGCGGCGTTGCTCGGGTGCGGCCTGTGGCTGGGTTACGTGTGGTTGCCGTTGCGCTCGCCGCCGCGGATCGCGTGGACGCATCCGCCCCGCGAGGTGAATGTGGTGCTGGAGATCGAGCAGATCTTCCCGCCGCTGCCCCAGCGCAAGACCTTCAGCGGACTCGCCCGCGTCGTGGACGCCGAGGGGCCGGCCGCTTTCATCCGCGGGCAGCGCGTTTATTTCGCGGCGATCCGGCGAATCAGCACGCAGCCGGAAATCTCCGGACATTACCGTTTCCGCGGCGTCATCGAAGCCGTGCCGGAGCCCGGTGACGGACGCGGGTTCGAGCAATACCTCGCCGCGCAGGGCGTGCACGTGCGCATCATGCGCGGGCACTTGCGGGAGGAGACGCAGCCACCCACCGCCTTCCGGCGCTTTTGCCGCCGGGCGGAGGCACGGCTGGAGGAAATCCTGCGGCACGGGTTGGAGGATCATCCGCAACTGATCTCGCTCTACCTAGCGATGCTGCTCGGCGAAAAGGCGGTGCTCGGCACCGAGCAGGAAAACGCGTTCATGCGCACGGGAGTCTTCCACATCTTCAGCATCAGCGGGCTTCATGTGGCCGCCATCGCGCTGGCGATCGTGAGCGTGCTCACGTTGCTGCGCGTTCCCCGGCGCGCGGGCGCGATCGCCGGACTCGCGACGCTCTGGCTCTACGTGCAGGTGACCGGCGGCAGCACGCCGGCGGAACGCGCGTTCCTCATGATCGCCTTCGCCACCGCCACGCAGATGCTGCGTCTGCCGGGGAACCTGCTCGCGGCGCTCGCCGCGGCGGCCTTCACGACGCTGCTGCTGGAACCGCGGCAGCTGTTCACGACCGGATTCCAGATGTCTTACTCCGTGGTCGTGGCCCTGATCGTCATGGGCATCCCGCTGAGCGACCGTTGGCAACAGGCCTGGCAACCGTGGCGCGACCTGCCCGAGGCGGATTGGAGCCGGCGGCAACACGGCGTGCGCACGCTGGGCCGCGCTCTGCTCGGCGGTCTGGCCATCACCTGCGCCGCGCTGCTCGCCAGCACGCCGAGCAGCATCGGCAATTTCGGCCTGTTCTCGCCCGGGGCGTTGCTGGCGAACCTGCTGGTGGTGCCGCTGGCCTCGCTGGCGATCGCCGCGGGCTTCGTCTCGCTCCTGGCCGGCTTGGTCGGCCTGATGCCCGTCAGCCTGTTGTTCAACCACGCCGCCGGCGTGCTGATCACGGCCATGGAGGCAATGGTGCTCCAAGGTGCGGCGTTGCCCGGCATGTATTTCACGGCGAGCTTCCACGCCGGCTGGATGACGGGCGCGTCGCTCGTGATCCTGCTCGGCACGATGCTGCTCGCGGCGGACCGGCGCTGGCGGCGGCCGTGGGGCTTCTGGCTGCCGGTCGCGGCGCTGGGGCTGGTGCTGATTTTGGGCGTGAAGTTTGGGTGAAGCCGGCAATCTTCGCGGGCGATGAAAAGCGCCTACGAACTCGCCATGGAACGCCTCGCGAAATCCGAACCCGCCGGACGCCCGCTCAACGCGGAGCAAAAGGCGCGGCTCGCGGAGATCGACCGCGTCTTCCAGGGCAAGATCGCGGAGCGGGAAATTTTCCTGAAACAACAGTTGGAGAAGGCGCTCGCCGCGCAGGAATTCGACGAAGCCGACAAGGTGCGCCAGCAGATGGCCGGCGAGAAGGCCCGGCTCGAGGAGGAGCGCGAAGCCGAGAAGGAGCGCGTCCGTCGCGGCTGACGCCGGCACGGTCTGTCGCGCGTCAGCGTATCTTTTTCCGCCCTGCTGCGGGCAGGTTCTACTCGGCGAATTCCATCTCGGCGACCAGCACGTGGTGATCCGAGGCGGGCGTCGGGCGAACGGCGTGGCTCACGGGACGCAGCGGCGCGTTATAGAAAATGTGGTCGAGCACGTAGGGTCGGCGGCGCCAGGTGACCTCGCTCGTCTGCACCGTGCGGTAGCCCACCGCGGCAAACTGCCGCACGAGGGACTCGTGGCGGCTGACGTTGAAATCGCCGGTGAGAATCGTCGGCCCCGCGTGCCGCTGCAGCTCCTCGGCCACGCGTTGCCGCTGTCCGTTGTGCGCCTCGCTGCTCGAATGCAGCATGAAGAGCGCGAGCAGGTGCGTGTTGAGCAGGCGGAGCTTGCGCCCGCCGATCTCAGTGGAAGCTCCGATCAGGAGGCGGTCGGTCGGCGTCTTCTTTTCGCCGAGAAACTCGAACTCCACGGGCGGCGAAGGCAGGTCGACGCGGAAGGTGTCCACCAAAGGTGTGCGCGAGAAGATCGCCAGACCCACGCCGAAGGGCAGCTCGCGCGGGTCGGGTTTCGGGTAGGAGAAAAATCCGTGGTAGCCGGGCAACGCGGCCTGCAGGCGCGTGAAGTTCGGCGGCACGGCGGGCTGCACGCCGCCGGGCAGGGCCCGCTCCACTTCCTGCAGGAGGATGATGTCGGCATCGTGCGCCTGGATTTCCGCGATGCTCTGCGCGAGGTCGAGCGGAGCGTTGTCCGGATCGTGATCGCGCCAGACTTGGCCGAACTGCATGTTGAACTGCAGAACCTTGAACCGGCTCATCTGCGGTCCCCGTTGGAGGTGGCGGCACGCCCGCAGGTGAACCGGGGTCCAGAGTGAACGCGTGGGGCCATACGCAGCAATGAGTTGGATGCTTGCCTCGGCCCTCCGTGCAGCAAGCCAATTTATTCCGGCTCGGCCGTGCCCTCAACGATGTGCGCAGAGGATTCGGGCACTTGCGCCCGGAATTCCCTCAACGCGGCGGACAGATGCTCGGCGTAGCGGAAATGCGCCCCCATGCCGGTGCGCAGTTCGGCCTCGTAGATGAACTTGTCGGCCTGGGTGCTGTGCTCGAACGGCGTCTGCGCGCCGAGCAGCAGCGAATAGACGTAGCTGCCGCAGCCGCGCTGCATCAGCTCGCGCGTGAGCGCCGCCTGCTCGTCAAGCAACGGCTGGTGCGCGGCATGCGCGATCTCCGGCGGCAAATAAAAGCCGGCCTGGATGAGCGGCGTGTAGCGATGACCGGTGCGGTGGCGGTTGAGGTCGCGCAGCTCGGCGATCGCCAGATTGTTCCACGCGAAGGTCACACGCATGCGGCGCGTCGCAGTGCCCTGATAGCCGTAGCGGTTGGCGCGATGGCGGAGCGCCTCGCCCACGGGTTGCTCCTCGCGCAGCCAGGGCGGCGTGTCGCGGTCGACCTTCACCCACACCTCGTCGCGCAGCGGTGCGGTCGAGAGGCGGGCGAGCCCGAGCCGGAGCGAGGTGGCGAGTTCCTGCCGGGCCTGCTCCGCGTAGGATTTCTCCGCCGTGCTGTGGCGCATGAGGCGGGGCGACTGCTTGATCAATTCGTCGCGGATGAGCTGCGCCGCCGCGCGCGCCTCGGGCTGCGGGAGGGAATCGAGGTGCTTCACCGTCGCGGCCCACATGCGCGAGCTCTGCACGAGGCCGAGGTTGGTGCGGGTGGCGAGCGGGATGAAGTAGCGGGCGCGGTCGAGCGCGTAGTTCTTGCGGATGCGGATGATGACGGCGGGCTTCGCGTTCGGCGGCAGGCGGATGAGCTCGGGCTGCGCCTGACCGAGCGCGTCGAGCCGCGCATACTCGGCGTGGTAGGCGGCGAAGGCCTTGGCCATCACTGCGGTCCAGCGCGCGGCCAGATCGTCCGGGACCCCCAACTCGGCGGGCGTCGGCAGGCCGGTGGCGTCCATCGTGATGTAGCGCGTGCTCGATTCCTGGCCGTCGGCCATCTGCGCGAGCTCGAAAATTTTATAGGCCAGCCACATCGAGACGCCGTCGAGCGCGATGGCGAGACCGCCCGTGAGACCGCCGATCGAGGCGTGGCCGTAGTCGACGAATTTCAGGATGCGGTCGATGGACTCGTCGGGGTTGGCGAGGTCGACCTTGGAGAGAATGGTCGCCAGCCCGTCGTTGCTGCGCGAGTAGCGGGCGAGCACGGACGCCAGCAACTCCGGCGTGACCTTGGGCAAATCAGCCGCCGACGGGGGCGGAACGAGGGCGATGCCAGTGACCTTCATGCGTGCGCCCAGCCGAAACACATTCCCGCACGGTGGCGAAGAAAATTCCTGAAAAACGCGGCCGCCCCGCAGCGCACGCCCCGCCCCGGGCCGGCGCCAAACAAAAGGCGCGGCTTGAGCCGCGCCGCGGAGGAGACCGGTGCGAACGCCGGTTATTGGAGCATCAGCCAGCGCGTGAGCGGCTCCTGGAAGAAGCCGAGCAGCACGGTCGTGAACGCGAGCGCCGACAGCACCACGGTGCCGACGAAGCCGGGCGTCGTGCCGGTGAAGGCCGGAGCGGCCTCGCCTTCCGGGCGCCAGGTCTCGAACCACGCGGCCTTGATCCAGCCGAAGTAGTAATAGATCGAGACCACGACGCACACGATCGCGATGGCGAGCAGGCCGTGGAGCCCGGCCTGGAAAGCGGCCATGAACACGAGCAGCTTGCCCATGAACCCGGCCAGCGGCGGGATGCCCGCCAGCGAGCCCACGCCGATCGCCAGCACGGCGCCGAGGAAGGGCTTGTCCTTCGCGAGGCCGATGTAGCCGTCGAGTTCCTGCGCCGTGTCGTCCTCGCCCGCGAGGTGCGCCATGACGCCGAAGACCGCCATCGAGGCGAACAGGTAGGTGAACAGGTAGAACCACACCGCGCCCGGCGCCCACGAGACGCTCAGCGAGGCGACGACGCCGAGCAGCAGGAAGCCCGCGTGCGACACGCCGGAGAGACCCATCAGGCGCTTGGCGTTGCGCTGCTTGAGCGCGGCCACGTTGCCGAAGATCAGCGTGGCGGCCGCGAGCGTCGAGAGCAGCGGCACGAGCACGGACTCAAGCGGCGCGAAGACGTTGCGCACCAGCGTGAGCAGCACGGCGAACCCGGCGGCCTTGGAACCGACCGCGAGGAACGCCGTCACCGGCGTCGGCGCACCCTGATAAACGTCAGGGATCCAGATCTGGAACGGGAACGCACCGATCTTGAAGGCCACGCCGCTCAGCACCAGCACCGCGCCGACCAAGCCGAGCAGGTTGTCGGGATTGGCCGCGAGGAAGACCGTGATGGCATCGAAGGAGAAACCGCTCTGGCCCACGCCGGCACCGCTGCCGACCGCGCCGTAGAGCAGCACGATGCCAAAGAGCATGATCGCGGAGCTGAGGGCGCCCATGACGAGGTATTTCAGGCCGGCCTCGAGCGTGAGCGGGTTGTTCCGGAAATAGGAAACGAGGATGTAGAAGCCGATCGTCACCGTCTCCAGCGCGACGAAGAACAGAGCGAAGTGGTCGCTCTGCGCGAGCAGCATCATCGCCACGGTCACGATAAGCACGATCGCGTGGAATTCCACGCGCGGCAGCTTCGTGCGCGGGAGCACCAGGCCGGCGATGAAGCACACGAGCAGCGCCGTGAGCACGAAGAACACCCGCGCGACCTGCCCGGGCACCGTGTGGCGCACCAAGCCCGCGAACGTGGCCTCACCGAGCCAGAGGGAATTGAAATCCACCAGCACCGTCACCAGCACGGCCGCGAGCGCCAGCACGGCGACGACCGGGATGAAGCGATACAGCGAGCGCGGCAGGAGGATCTCCAACGCGAGGAGACCGAGCGCCGAGCAGGCGAGGATGACCTCGGGCAGGAGGGCGGCCCATTGGTTGGACTCGGCGGCGGCCTTGAGAAGTTCGAGCGGCATGGCGGCGGAAAATTAGCGCGAGGAGGTGGTCGTGAGCGCGGAATGCGTCGCGGCGAGCGCGTGGCTGGCGCCGTCGGAGACGGCCTTCGGCCAGAAGCCGAGCACGAGCAGCGCGACGAGCAGGATCAGGGCCGGCAGGCGCTCCGACCAGACGAGGTCGGCGGCCGGGCGCTCCTTGAGCACGGCCTGCAATTGCTCCGTCGGCGGACCGAAGAACACCCGTGCGGCGGCGCGCAGGCCGTAGATGGCGGAGATGATCACGCCCGCGATGGCGGCGGCGGTCACCCACGGGGAGAATTTCCACAACGACACGAAGACGGTGAGTTCACCCCAAAAATTGGCGAAGCCCGGCAGGCCCACACTGGCCATCGTGGCCGCGACGAAGAAGGCGGCGAGCACCGGCGTCTGCCGCGCCAACCCACCCATCTCGCCGAGGTCGAAGGTCTGCGTGCGGTGATGGATGCTGGTCGCGAGCAGGAACAGCAACGCGACCGACAAACCGTGCGCCACCATCAGCAGCACGACGCCGCCCGCGCCAACAACCGACAGCGTGGCGATGCCGAGGAAGCAGTAGCCCATGTGCATGACCGAGCTGTAACCGAGCATCTGCTTGAGGTCGCGCTGGGCCATGGTGATGAAGCCGACGACGAGCACGTTGCCGAGCGCAGCGAGCAGGGCCAGCGGCCAGACCCAGGCCTGGGCACCGACCGGCAGCAGCGGCAGCGCGACCTGGATGAGACCGTAGAGGCCGAACTTTTTGAGCACGCCCGCGTGCAACATCGCCGCGGAGCTCGGGGCCGCGCCGTAGCCGAGCGGCGCCCAGGTGTGCAACGGCCACAGGGAGACCAGCGTGCCGAAACCGAACATCAGCAGGCCGAAGATGTATTTCTGCGCCGTCTCACCCAGCGGGTGCGCCGCCAGCTCGGCCCGCAGCGTCTGCAAGTCGAAGGACTGCGCGCCGCTCTGCGTGTAGATGGCGATCAGGCCGGCGAGCGACAGCATCGCGCCCAGCGTGAGGTAGATCGTCATCTTCATCGCCGCGTAGTTGCGGTCCCGCCCGCCCCAGACGCCGACCATGATGAACGTCGGGATCAGCGCGAGTTCGTGGAAGAAGTAGAAATAGAAGATGTCGATCGACGCGAAAGTGCCCAGCAAGCCCGCCTGCATCACGAGCAGCAGCGTGAGGTAGGTCGTCAACCGCTCCGCGCCCGAACGCAGCGCATAGAGACCGGCCGCGAGCCCGACGATGGCGGCGAGCAGGAACATCGGCAGCGCGACGCCGTTGAGGCCGAGCTTCAGGCTGATGCCGAAACCCTGGAGGCCGGTGTTGGTATTGCTGACGAATTGGTAGGCCGCGCCGGCGTCAGCCGGGAACTGCGACCACAGCCACAGCGCGATAGCCGCGGGCAACGCGAAGGCCAGCGCCGCCAATCCGGTGGCGAGGCGCTTCGGCAGGCCGAGCGCGATGGCCAGGGCCGCGAGGAGCGGCGTGGCGATCGCGAGCTGCAGGAGTTGGGCGTTGGAGGAGGCTTCCATCGAAAATCAGGTTAGAAAATGCCGGTGGCGAAGGCCCACAGCAGCACCGTGCCGAGCAGGAACCAGTAGACGTAGGCGTGCAGGCTGCCGACGTGCAGCGCCCGCGCACCGTAGCCGAACAGGCCGACGAGGCCCGCGAGGCCGCGGATGATCAGGCCGGCGAGCACGACCTGCTCGAGAAAGTTCACGAACAGCGCGAAACGCTGCTGGATCTTCGCGACGTAGTAATTGTAGGCCGTGTCGAAGGATTCCTTCAGCGCGCCGAGCCCGCGGAAGAGGCCGCCCGCCTTCGCTTCGAGAGCGTCGGTCTTGGCCGCCGGGTAGAGGAGCCAAGCCACACCGGCACCGATGACCATCACCGCGACCGAGACCGCGAGGATCGTCGTATGCGCGGAGCCATGGGCGACCGGGATCAGCTCGGCGACCGAACCGGCGATGCGGCCGAAGACGCCGCTGTAGCCGCCGGCGACCGAGAGGGCCGCGAGCAGCACGAGCGGCAGCGTCATCGTCAGACCGCTTTCGTGCGCGTGCTTCGCGTGGTCGGAGCGAGCCTCGCCGAAGAAGACAATCTTCCACATGCGGATCATGTAGAACGAGGTCAGGATCGCCGTGAAAGTGAGCGCGGCGAAGATGGCCGTGTTGTTCTCCATCGCGAGGTAGAGGATCGCGTCCTTGGAGAAGAAACCGGCGAGGCCCGGGAAACCGATGATCGCGAGCACGCCGAGCGTGAACGTGATGAACGTCACCGGCATCTTCTTCGCCAGGCCGCCCATCGCGAAGATGTCCTGCTCGTGGTGGCAGCCGTGGATGACGGAGCCGGAGCCGAGGAAGAGGAGGGCCTTGAAGAACGCGTGCGTGACCAAGTGGAACATCGCGGCGCCGACGCCGGCCGCGATGACGACCTCATGGCCGCCCGCGCCGTGCGAGACCGCCAGCGAGCCCAACCCGAACGCCGCCACCATGTAGCCGAGCTGCGAGAGCGTGGAGTAAGCGAGGACCTTCTTGATGTCGCGTTGCGTGATGGCGCAGAGCGCGGCGTAGACCGCGGTGATCGTGCCGATCCACGCGATGGCGGTGAGCGCATCCGGCACCATGAGGACCTGGATGCGGCAGAGCATGTAGATACCGGCGGCGACCATCGTCGCGGCGTGGATGAGCGCGGAGACGGGCGTCGGGCCTTCCATCGCGTCCGGCAACCACACGTGCAGCGGCATCTGCGCGGACTTGCCCATCGCGCCGCAGAACAGCAGCAGCGGCAGCGCGGCGGAGATCGTGCCGACCGTCGGCGCCAGCGTGGCGAGCTCGGTCAGGTTGGTGGTGCCGAACATCCAGTAGGTCCACACGATGCCGAGCAGGAAGCCGAAGTCGCCCACGCGGTTGACGATGAAGGCCTTCTTGGCGGCGTCGGCCGCGGACTGTTTGTCGAGGTAGTGGCCGATCAGCATGTAGGAGCTGAAGCCGACCAGCTCCCAGAAGATGAAGATCATGAACAGCGAGTCGGCGACAACGATGCCGAGCATCGAGAACATGAAGATGGACAACCCGCCGAAGAACCGCGCCCGCGCCTCGTCGTCGTGCATGTAGCCGAGCGAGAAGACGTGGATGAGGAAGCCGACGAAGGCCACGACGAACAGCATCAGGCGCGCGAGCGCATCGATCTTGAAGCCGAGCGAGATCGCGAAGTCGCCGAAACGCAGCCACTCGCGGCTGGCGTTGACGTCGGTGCCGTTGAACACGAGCTGGAGCGACAGCACGCACAGGACCGCGGCGGCGGCGACCGAGATCCACGAGGCGAGCGCACCCTGGCGCCGCAGGAACAGCGCGATCACCGTCGCGGAGGCGAGCGGAGCCAGCAGGATGACGAGGGCGGAAGTGACAGGGGACATGTCAGTGCTTGAGCGCGTTCAACTCCTCCACCTGCACCGTGTGGCGGCGGCGGAAGAGGGCGACGATGATGGCGAGACCGACGGCCACCTCGGCGGCCGCGATCGTGAGGATGAAGAAGACGAAGACCGCACCGTCCAGCGTGCCGTGGAAACGCGAGAAGGCCACCAGCGCCAGCGTCGAGGCGAGCAGCATGAGCTCGAGGCACATGTAGATCACGAGCGTGTTCTTGCGCAGCAGCACGCCGGCGAAGCCGATCACGAAGAGGATCGCGCTGAGGGCGATGTAGGAGTCGAGGCTGGCGGGATTCATTGCGGGTCCTCCACCGGGGCGAATTTCTTGCTCAGCACGATCACGCCGAGCATGGCGATGAGGAGCATGAAACCGACGAGCTGCACGGGCAGCAGATAGGTCGTGAAGAGCAGCTCCGCGTAATTCTTGAGCGTCGGGGCGGCGACCGCCGGGGCCGGGACGTTCTCGACCCGGCCGACGAGCGTCCACGCGCCGAGCGCGAGGAGCGCGCCACCGATGACGGCGGCGAACACGCTCAGCTTCTTGAACGGCTTCAGGTGCTCCGGCCGGGTGTCGAGCAGCATGATGATGAAGAGGAACAGGGCCACGACCGCGCCCGCGTAGACGAGCAGGAGGACGAAGGCCAGCAGGGCGGCGTCGAGCATCACGAAGAGGCCGGCCATGCCGACCAGCGACAGGAGCAGGAACATGGCGCCGTTCACCGGATTCTTGTTCACGACGACCAGCACGGCGCAAACGACCGTGAGGAGGGCGAACGTGTGGAAGAGGACGTTGGTCATGGCTCAGTGGTGGGCGTTGCCGCGCTCTTCGGCGGCCTTCTTCTTGTCCCACTTGAAGTGTTGGTCGGGCAGCGTGCCGCCGAGTTCGTAGAGGCGCGCCTTGTCGTTCACCATCTCGGCGCGGGTGTAGCCGGACATGGAGAACTGGTTCTGCAGCCAGATCGCCTCCTCGGGGCAGACTTCCTGGCAGAGGCCGCAGTAGATGCAGCGCAGCATGTCGATGTCGAAGGCCTTGGGGCCCTTCTCGACGTGCGCCTGCGCGGAGTCGGCCGGCAGCTCGCCCGGCGTGATGCGGATGGCCTTGGGCGGGCAGACGAATTCGCAGAGCTGGCACGAGACGCACTTCTCGCGGCCGTGCGGGTCCTTCACCAGCGTGGGCACGCCGCGGTAGCCGGGCGGAATGGCGGGGCGCTGCTCGGGATACTCGAGCGTGATCTTCGGCTGGAACAGGTGTCGCAGCGTGGTCTTCATCCCCGCGAAGATCGCGGGGAGGTAAAGGCGCTCGGAGAGCGAGAGGGGTTTGCGTTCGACGACGTAAGCCATGGCTCGCAGGTCAGAGGGTTTTCGGTTGGGCCGACCGGAAGATGAGCGTGAGGGCGCCCACGGTGGTGACGGCGAGCGCGGCCCAGGCCGCGGCGCCGAGCTGGCGGTCGATGATGGCGATGGCCAGCGCGTAGAAGAGCAGGTTGCCGATCGCGAGCGGCAGCAGCTTCTGCCAGCCGAGCTTCATCACCTGGTCGTAGCGGAAGCGCGGCACGGTCCAGCGCACCCACATGAAGACGAAGATGAAGAAGAGCACCTTCGCGAGGAAGACGGCGATCGAGGCGAGGCCGAAGACGATGGGATTGCCCGCGAGCCCGAACCAGCCGAGCACCTCCGCCAACGGGAGCCATGGCAGCGGGTTCCAGCCACCGAGGAAGAGCAACACGAAGAGCCCGGAGCCGACGATCATGTGCGCGTATTCCGCCACGAAGAACAGGCCCCACTTGAAGGCGCCGTATTCGGTGTGGAAGCCGCCGACGAGGTCCGCCTCGCCCTCGGCCATGTCGAACGGCAGGCGGTTGGTCTCCGCGAAGAGCGAGACGAGGAACACCACGGCCGAGACCGGCATGAGGAAGAGGAACCACACGCCGCCCCACGAGCCGGAGCTGAGGCCCTGCCAAGTGCCGCTCTGGAACTGCACGACGTCGAAGAGGCTGAGCGTGCCGCTCGTGCCCGGGGCGTTGACCCAGAGAAAGACGGGCAGCACGGAGAGCGTCATCGAGAGTTCGTAGGAGATGAGCTGCGCCGAGGCGCGGACGCCGCCGAGGAAGGGATATTTCGAATTCGAGGCCCAGCCGGCGATGATGAGCGAGTAGACGCCGAGCGAGGAGACGGCGAAGACGGCGAGGATGCCGACGTCGACGTTGGCGAGGATGAGCGGCACCATCTGGCCGGCGTCGTTCATGTAGGCGCCGAAGGGCACGGCCGACACGGTCGTGAGCGCCGGAATCATCGCCAGGATCGGCGCGAGCACGAAGTAGACCTTGTTCACGTGGCCGGGCAGCGCGTCTTCCTTGAAGAGCATCTTCAGGCCGTCGGCCATGAGGTGGAAGGCGCCGACACGCTGGAGCGCCGGACCGAGCACGGGCACCCACGCGAACCAGATCGGCAGCGCACGGTTCGGGCCGGGGCGGTTTTGGATCCAGGCGGAAATCTTGCGCTCCGCGAGCGAGCCGATGCCGCCGAGCGGGAAGATGACGAGCACCACCGCGAGGCCCTTGAGGAAGAGCTGCACGGCCGGGTGGAGGTTTTGCCAGAGTTCAACCATGACGCATCAGGCGTTGCTGGCCGCGGAAGCGGCGGGCTTGTAGTGAAGGGTCTCGCCCTCGACAAAGGGCAGGCCGGCCCACGCGGCGTGATCGAGCACGACGCCTGCCGCAGGAAGCTTCGCGTGGCTGAGGCCGGCGAGGGACGGGATTTCGGCGGCGAGCACGGCCCAGAGGCCGGCGAGGTCGGACGGCAGCGCGCCGGCACCCGCGGCGGCGGCGAGGTGGGCGAGCGTGACGAGATCGTCGGCCACACCTTCGGGCCCGGGAACGGCCTTGGCGAACTTCTGCAGGCGGAACTGCTGGTTCACGAAGCTGCCGGACTTTTCGAAAACGGTGAGCGTGGGAATGACGACCTTGGCCGCGGCGCTCGTCGCATTCTGGTGCGTGCCGAGGTAGATCACGGAAACCTTGGCGAGCTGCGCGGCGGTGAGGCCGGCGGCGGCGAGGTCCTCGTTGATCGCGACGACGGTCTTCACCTTGCCCGCATCGATGTCGGCCGCGAGCGTGGTGAGTTGCTGCGACGGGAGCGCGGAAGCGAGGCCGGTGACGAGCGCGCCGCGGATGTTCGGGTTGCGGTCGGCGGAGAGGAGGATGCCGTCGCCTTTGCCGATGCGGCTGACGAGCGCGACCGGAGCCTTGAGCGCGACGGCGAGTTTCTTGGTGAGGAATTGCTCTTCGACGGAGCTGCGGCCGGAGCCGACGATCGCCACGGAGCCGGCGCGAATGAGTTCAGCCGCCTTGGCCAGGGCATCGGGCGAAGAAGCCTGGAGCAGACGATCCTCGGCGCGCACTTGCTTGTAGAGGAGGCGGCCGGAGTCGGTCATCCAAGTGTCATTGACGGCGTCGTTCTGGCGCGGCGTGATGCGGTAGATGACGCCTTCGCGGGACCAGACGACGGTGTTGGCGCCGACGGAGGACTCGGTGTCGATGCCCGGGGTTTCCTTGAGGAACCACACGCGCATCTTGAAGCGGAAATCGGTCGAGGTGAGCGCGCCGACCGGGCAGATGTCGACGGTGTTGAGCGAGTAATTGTTTTCGAGCTTCTTGCCCGGGTAGCAGGTGAGCGTGCTGTAGCTGCCGCGGTCGATGAAGCCGAGGACGTCGTCCTTCGCGACCTCCTTCGAGAAGCGGATGCAGCGCGAGCAGAGGATGCAGCGTTCGTCGTCGAGCGTGACGCGCGGCCCGAGCTGCGTGCGCTTCGGCTTCACGTTCTTGTTTTCGACGAAGCGCGAGTAGCCGCGGCCGTAGGCGGTGGAGTGTTCCTGGAGCTTGCACTCGCCGGCCTGGTCGCAGATCGGGCAGTCGAGCGGGTGATTGATGAGCAGGAACTCGGTGACGCCCTCGCGGCACTCCTTGACGAGCGGCGTGTTGGTGCGGATGTGGAGACCGGGCGAGGCGTTGGTCGCGCAACCGATTTGGGCGCGCGGCATCCAGTTGACCTTCTGCTTGCCGGTGGCGGCATCCATCACCGGCTGCTTGGTCGCTGGGTCGACGGCCGGCAGGCCCATTTCGATGAGACACATGCGGCAGTTGCCGACGACGCTCAGCTTCGGATGGTAGCAGTAATGCGGGATCTCGATGCCGAGCTGCTTGGCAGCCTCGATGACGTTCGTGCCTCGCGGCACGGCGATGTCCTTGCCGTCGATGTTGACGGTGACGAGGTCGGCGGGTTTGGCGGGAGCGGAAGACATCTCGGAAAATGCTTAGACGATCGGGAGCGCGTCGGCGGGCTTGGCCTTGCGCGTCTCGGGATAGGCTTTGAACTCTTCGGGGAACTTCAGGACGAAGCTCTGCGTCGGCCACGAGCAGGCTTCGCCCATCGCGCAGATGGTGCGGCCGGCGATCTGGTCGGCGACGTTCTTGAGGAGTTCGCCGTCGTTGGCGCGGCCGTGGCCGTCGACCATGCGGGCGGTGATCTTCTTCATCCAGAGCGAGCCTTCGCGGCAGGGCGTGCACTGGCCGCAGCTCTCGTGGGCGTAGAAGGCGTTCAGGTTGCCGAGCGCCTCGACCATGTTGACGGAGTCGTCCATGACGATGACGCCGCCCGAGCCGCCCATCGTGCCGGCGGCAGCGAGCGTATCGAAATCGAGCGGGAGATCCTCGACGCCCATCTCGACGACGGAACCGTCCTTCTGCTTGAGTTTGAATTTCTCACCGAAGCGCAGGACCTTGGCCGAGGAGCCGCCGGGGATGACGCCCTTGAAGGTGCGCCCGGGGAGCGGACCGCCGCAGACCTCATTGAGGAGCTGGCCCATCGTAATCTTGCCGGTCTCGAATTCGTAATAGCCTGGGCGCTGCACGTGACCGCTGACGCAGAAGATGCGCGTGCCGGTGTTGTTGGGCGTGCCGATCTTCGCGTAGGTGTCGCCGCCCATGTCCACGATGTGCTTCACGTGGCAGAGAGTCTCGACGTTGTTCACGATCGTCGGGCACTGGTAGAGGCCGAGGACGGCGGGGAAATACGGGGGTTTGATGCGCGGATACGGGCGCTTGCCTTCGAGCGACTCGATCAGGCCGGTCTCTTCGCCGCAGATGTAGGCGCCGGCGCCGCGGTGGACGAAGATGTCGCAGCTGTAGCCGGTCCCGAGAATATTTTTGCCGACGAAGCCGGCGTCGCGCGCTTCCTGGATGGCCTTCTCGAGGATCCGCGCGCCGTGGGGCATCTCGCCGCGGATGTAGATGTAGGCCTGCTTCACGTTGTTCGCCCAGCAGGAGACCATGATGCCTTCGATCAACTGGTGCGGGTCCTGGTGGATGATGTAGCGGTCCTTGAACGTGCCGGGCTCGGACTCGTCGGCGTTGACGACGAGGTAGATGGGCTTGCCGCTCTTGCGGTCGACGAGGGTCCACTTGACGCCGCACGGGAAGCCGGCGCCGCCGCGGCCGCGGAGGCCGGATTTCTTGACCTCGTCGATCAGCTCCGCGGGCGGGCGCTGCACGGCGCGCTTCAGCACCTCGTAACCGCCGTGCTTCACGTAGCAGGCGAGGTCGTTGGTGTAGCCGGGCTCGTCGATGTGAGCGAAAATCAGGCGGCGTTGTTGGGGAGCGGGCATCGGAAAATCAGTTGTCTTTAATCACGATCTCGATCCCGCCGGTCCAGCGGGAGGCGAGGTTGTAGATCATGGCCAGCAGCACTCCGACGAGGAAGCCGCCGACCAAGTGGATGAAGGGCATGAACAGGGCGGCGCCGCCGGCGAAGAGCCAGGGGATGCCGAGGAATTTCGGGAGCAAGGTCGTGTCCCATGTCGCGGCCGCGCCGAGCGAAAGGAGCAGGATCGGCGCGGTGATCATCCCGATGACTCCGTTGATGAGTCCGAGGACGATCCCGAACCGGATCGGCGGCACGTGCATGAGGCGGATCTTCTTCATTTCCGCTGCTTCGCCTCCGCGCGGATCTGGTCCGCGAGCTGTTTGACCTTGGCCTCGTCGACCTTCTCGTGGAGGTCGTCGTCGATCATCACCACCGGGCCGGTGCCGCAGCTGGCGAGGCACTCGACGAACTCGATCGTGACTTCGCCGTCGGGCGAGATCTCGCCGCGGTGCGTGTCGAATTCCTTCTCGAAGCGCTCGCAGACCTTGTAGCCGCCGGTGAGGGCGCAGGAGAGCGTGCGGCAGACCTTGATGTGGCGGCGGCCGATCGGCTGGCGCCGGAACATCGGGTAGAAGGTGACGACCTCGTAGACGTTGATCGGCTGCAGCTCGAGCTTGGTCGCGACCCACTCGATCGCTGCGTCGGAGATGTAGCCGGCGTCCTCCTGGATGAGGTGCAGCAGCGGGAGCGTGGCGCTGCGCTTCACCGGGTAATGGGTGATGACCTCGTCGATCTTGGTGAAAGTTTCAGGCTTCAGGTTCATCAGCGCAGGAGATCAGCGGTCGCACTCGCCCATGACGAAGTCGAGCGAGCCGAGGATGGAAACGACGTCGGACACGAGGTGGCCGACGCAGAGCTTCGGGAGAATGGAAAGGTTGCAGAACGACGGGCCGCGGATCTTGAGCCGGTAAGGCACGCCGCCGCCCTTCGAGACGATGTAGAAACCGAGGAGACCCTTCGGATTCTCGTGCTCGAAATAGACCTCGCCGGCGGGCATCTGCGGGCCCTCGGTGACGATCATGAAATTGTTGATCAGCTCCTCCATCGAGGAGAGCACCTTGTCCTTGCGCGGGGCGAAGATGCGGCGCGCCTCGGGGGCGTAGTAATCGCCGGCCGGGAAGTTCTTGATCACCTGCTTGATGATGCGGACGGACTGCTTCATCTCCTCGCCGCGGACGAGATAGCGGTCGTAGCAGTCACCCTTCGAGCCGATCGGCACGTCGAAGTCGTATTGATCGTAGCCCCAATACGGACGGTCCTTGCGGAGGTCCATCGGCACGCCGGAGCCGCGGAGATTCGGGCCGCTCAGGCCGTAGGCGATCGCGTCCTCCTTGGTGATGACTCCCACGCCGACCGTGCGATCGATGAAGATCTTGTTGCGCGAGAGGAGCGCGAGCACCTCGTCGAGGATCGGCATGAACTGGTCGCAGAACGCGTCGACTTCCTCGATCCAGCCCGGGGGCACGTCGCGTGAGAGACCGCCGATGCGGCTGTAACTGGTGGTGAAGCGCGCGCCGGTGAGCTTCTCGAAGAGGCTGTAGAGCTTCTCGCGCTCGGTGAAGGTATACATGAACACCGTCCACGCGCCCACATCGATGCCGAAGGCACCGAGGCCGAGGAGGTGCGAGGAAAGGCGCGCCATCTCCGAGGTGAGCACGCGGATGGCATCGACGCGCGCGGGCATCTTCAGGCCGGCGAGCTGCTCGACGGCGTGGGCGAAGGTGTGGTTGTTGGCCAGCGGCGCGATGTAGTCCAACCGGTCCGTGTAGGGCACGAACTGGTTGTAGGTCATGTTCTCGGCGATCTTCTCGTCGCCACGGTGCAGGTAGCCGATGACCGGCTCGGCCTTGGTCACCGTCTCGCCGTCGAGCTCGAACTGGATGCGGAGCACGCCGTGCGTGGAAGGGTGCGAAGGTCCCATCGAGAGGGACATCTTCTCCGGGTCGAATTCCTTGGGGAGATTCGCGGCGGCTTTCGCGGAGGCGTCGGGGAAAGTTTGCTCGGTGGCCATCGGTGTCAGGCGTTGTCAGGCTTGGGGCGCTGTTCGTTCCAGGCTTCGTCCTTGGCGCGCGGTTCGGCGTCGCTCATCGGCTCGCCGGGCGTGGCGACGAAGGGACCGCCGGCCATCGGGGCGGCGATGACGCCGGTGCCGGTCTCGGCGGCGATCTCCGCGTCGGGCAGCTCGGTGGGCAGGCCCGCGAGCGGGAACTCCTTGCGCAGCGGGTGATGCGGATAGCCGTCCCACATGAGGATGCGGCGCAGGTCGGGATGCCCCTCGAACTTCACGCCGAGGAGGTCGTAGCACTCGCGCTCATGCCAGTTGGCGCCGGCCCAGAGGCCGGAGGCGGTGGGCATGGAGGGATTGGCATCGTCGCGGCAATCCGCGGCGACGCGCACCCAGACGTGCTTGGTGCTGGAATAAAGGTGCCAGACCACGGTGAAACGCGGGGATTTCTCCGCGCTCCAGTCGATGGCCGTGAGGTCGGTCAGGTAATCGTAGCCCTGCTCGTCGCGGAGGAACCGCAGCAACGCGATCGCCTCGGAGGCGGGCACGTTCAGCGCGGGGTGGTCGGAAGTCGGGCGGGGAGTCGCGGCAGGGAATCTGCCTTGGACGGCGGCGATGACGTCGGCGTTCTCGGTCATGGGGAGCGGGGCGCGGAAGCGCCTCAGGCGGAGAAGAGTCGGGAGGCCGAACGCTCGCGTTTGACCTTGTTCTGGAGCTTCATGAGGGCGTCGAGCAGCGCCTCGGGGCGCGGCGGGCAGCCACTCACGTAAACATCGACCGGGATGATGCGGTCCACACCCTGCAGCGTCGCATAGCTGCGATACATGCCGCCGGTGGAGGCGCAGGCGCCCATGGCGATGACCCACTTCGGCGCGGCCATCTGGTCGTAGATGCGGCGGACCTGCGGGGCCATCTTGTAAGTGACGGTGCCGGCCACGATCATGCAGTCCGACTGGCGCGGCGAGAAGCGCATGACCTCGGCGCCGAAGCGCGCGATGTCGAACCGGGCGCCGCCGGAGGCCATCAGCTCGATGGCGCAACACGCCAGGCCCATGGGCATCGGCCACATGGAGTTGGTGCGGATCCAGTTGATGGCGGAATCCAGCTTCGTGACCACGACATCACCCTCAATCTTGCTGTCGTAGGTCAGGTCGGTGTTGGGAGAAACCATGTCGGAAAAAGGCGAAAGGTAAAATACGCCGCACGCTACCAACCGAGAGGGGTCGCGCAAGGGTCTTTTGGGCACACCCGCTCTGCATAAGACGCACGCGTTGGGAATCGCTGTGCAGGTTTTGATTGGCGGGCTTTAACCGCCCCCATCCTCCATGCCTGGCTGCGGTCGCGCGGCGCACCGCACCTCGCAAGTCGGCGAAGGGGTTTACGTTCGCCCAATGCAGGGAAAGTGGCGGAGAGGGGGGGATTCGAACCCCCGATACCTTGCGGTATACGCGCTTTCCAAGCGCGCGCATTCGACCACTCTGCCACCTCTCCAGTGAACAAAGGAAGGGTGAATAAGGGTGCTGGACTCGCCGCGGTCAACGGAAATTCCCACACCTCGCCCTTCCGGCGAAAAAAATTCCCCGCCTGCCCTGCCCCACAGCGCCGCATTGCCAAACCCGCGCCCGCCCGCACACTCCGGCTCACCCCACGCGCATGCCACGCACACGCATCGTCATCATCGGCGGCGGCTTCGGCGGCGTGTCCTGCGCCCGCACCCTGCGCGCGGCACTGCGCGGCAACGATGCGGAGATCGTCCTCTTCAACCGCGAGAACCACCTTGTCTTCAGTCCGCTCCTGGCCGACGCCGTCGGCTCCTCGTTGAATTTGCAGGACGTCATCGTGCCGCTGCGGCAGCTCCTGCCGGGCGTCATTTGCCGCACGGAGGAAGTGCGGCACGTGGATCTCGCAGCCAGCGAGGTCGAGTTCGAAAGCCACGACGGGTTGCCCCGCCGGATGCGCTACGACCATGTCGTGCTCGCCTGCGGGAGCGTGGCCAACCTCAACGTCGTGCCGGGCATGGCCGACCACGCGTTCCCGCTCAAGACCGTCGGCGACGCCGCCGTCCTGCGCACCCAAGTGCTGCAGCAACTCGAGCGCGCCGAAGTCTGCGAGGATGAGGCGCGGCGGCGCTGGCTCTGCTCGTTCATCGTCGTGGGCGGCGGCTACAGCGGCGTGGAGGCGGCCGGCGAAATCAACGATCTCGTGCGCGGCAGCCTGCGTTTCTTCCGCAACATCCGGCCCGAGGACGTCGCGGTCACCCTGCTCCACTCGCGCGACCAGATCCTGCCGGAGATCAGTCCGCCGCTGCGCGAATTCGCCCGCGTGAAGATGCAGGCAGCCGGCGTCACGCTGCGGCTCAATTGCCGCGTGCAACTCGCCACCGGCGACGGCGTGGGCACGGGCGACGGCTTCGTCCGCGGCGGCACCATCGTGTGCACCATCGGCAGCTCCCCGGCGCCGATCGTGGAACGGATGGACACCCCGCGGGAGAAGGGCCGCCTCATCACCGCGCCGGACATGCGCCTGCCCGGCCGCGCGAACGCGTGGGCCGTGGGCGATTGCGCGGCGATCCGCAACGCGCACGACGGCCAGCTTTCGCCGCCCACGGGGCAGTTCGCCGAGCGCCAAGGCCGCCAATGTGCGGAGAACATCCTGCGCACGCTCCACGGGGAGCCGACCCGCCCCTTCTCCTTCCGCGTGCTCGGGCAACTCTGCTCCATCGGCGGCCACCGCGCCGTCGCGGAACTGGCCGGCCTGCGCCTCAGCGGCTTTCTCGCGTGGTTCGTCTGGCGCGGTGTTTATCTCTTCAAGCTGCCGTCCTGGGGACGCCGCATCCAGGTCGGCGCGGACTGGGCGTGGCTGCTGCTGTTTCCCCGCGACCTCGCGCACCTGCGCACCGACCCGACGGAGCGCGTCACGCATGCGCATTACGAGGCCGGAGACTATATTCTTCGCCAAGGCGAGGCGCCGGCGAATTTCTACGTGCTCGAACGAGGCGAGGTGGAAATCGTCCGCAGCAGCGGGGATCGTCCCGACGGCGAAGTCATCGCGACGCTCGGCCCTGGCAGCTTCTTCGGCGAGCAGGCGCTCATCAACCAACAGCCTCGCTCCGCTTCCGTGCGCGCCCGCGGCCCGGTCGACGTCGTGGTGATGGGACGCAACGTCTTCTCCACCATCTCACGCTCCCTCGCGCCGCTGCGCGCGGCGCTGACCGCCGCCATCACGCGCCGCTCCGGCAAATTCTGGCAGGAACGACCGCAGGCCCTCGCCGCGCTCCGCACCTTCCAGCTGGCCGATTTCATCGAACCGGCACCCGCACCGCTGCTGCGATCGGACGACACGTTGCACCACGTCACCACACTCTTCGCCACGACCGCCACCGAGGTTTTCTACGTCACATCCGCGGACGGCGCGCTCGAGGGCCTGGTGACGCTCACCGACCTGCTCCGCGCCCAAGCCGACGGGCTCGCGCCCGACACGCCGCTCCGCACCTTCATGGCGAATAATCCCGCCGCGATCGCCGCGACCGACACCGCCTTGATCGCCGCCTCCGCTTTCCGCGAGCACGGCCACAAGTCGCTCCCCGTGGTCAGCGACTCCGTCTCCCGCCGCGTCGTCGGACAAATCCGCGCCCGCCGCCTGCTCGCCCGCCTGCTCCAAGCTGCACCGTCTGCTCCGATCAAATCCTGAGCCTGAGCCGTCGCGCGCACAGCCGCGCGCACATCCGCCCGGCACAGCGCGCCGCGGAACGGAAACTCTGTTTGCCAACCCCGGAGGGCGCACTAGCTTTTCACCCTTCACGACCCGGCCGATGCACGACCTCACCGATCTCTACCAGTCCGTCATTCTGGACCACAACCGCCGTCCGCGGAACCGCGGCAAACTACCCACGGCCAACCGCGTCGCCCACGGCGACAATCCCACCTGCGGCGACCAGTGCAGCGTCTTCATCCGCCTCGATGGCGAGCGCATCGCCGACATCTCGTTCGACGGCGCCGGCTGCGCCATCTCGCAGGCCAGCGCCTCGCTCATGACGACCCAGCTCAAGGGCAAGACCGCCGCCGAGGCCCAGCAGCTCTACGACCAGTTCCACCACATCGTCACGACCGGCCAACCGCCCGAGGAAATCAACGACCTCGCCGCCTTCGCCGGCGTCCACACCTTCCCCGCCCGCATCAAGTGCGCCACGCTCGGCTGGCACGCCGCCCTCAACGCCCTGAAGGGTGACGAGGCCCCCGCCACCACCGAGACGCACAAGGACTGAGCCCACCGGCTCACCGCTCACTGCTCACCGCTTACGCGCATGTCCCTCGACCTGCAAAAAATCCGCGCCGACTTCCCCATCCTGCACCAGCAGGTCAATGGCCAACCGCTCGTCTACCTCGACAACGGCGCCACCTCGCAGAAGCCGCGCGCGGTCATCGACGCCCTCGTCCGCTACTACGAGCGCGACAACAGCAACGTCCATCGCGGCCTCCACGCGCTCTCGATGCGCGCGACCGACGCCTACGAGGGCGCTCGCGCCCGCATCGCCAAGTTCATCAACGCCGCCGATCCCGCCGAGATCATCTTCACCCGCGGCACGACCGAGAGCATCAACCTCGTCGCCCGCAGCTGGAGCCACGCCCACTTGAAGCCGGGCGACATCGTGCTCACAACCGAATTCGAGCACCACTCCAACCTCGTGCCTTGGCAACAGGCCGCCAAAGCCGCCGGCGCCACGCTGAAATACGTGCCGCTCCTCGGCGCCGACGGCGAAGGCGGCCCCGACCTCGCCGCGCTCGACACCCTGCTCACGCCGCAGGTGAAGCTCTTCGCGTTCACCCACATTTCCAACACCCTCGGCACGATCAACCCCGTCGCCGAATTCTGCCGCCGCGCCCGCGCCGTCGGCGCCGTGACGGTGATCGACGCCGCGCAGTCCATCGGCCACGGGCCGCTCGACGTGCGCGAGATCGGCTGCGATTTCCTCGCCTTCTCCGGCCACAAGATGTGCGGCCCCACCGGCATCGGCGTCCTCTACGGCCGCCGCGCCCTGCTCGACAAGCTCGCGCCCGACGAGACCGGCGGCGGCATGGTCGTGCAGGTGAATTACGAAGGCGCGACGTGGAAGCCTGCCCCGGAGCGCTTCGAGGCCGGCACGCCCAACGTCGCCGACGCCATCGGCCTCGCCGCCGCCTGCGATTACCTCGACGGCATCGGCCGCGCCGCCATCGCCGCGCACGACGACCAACTCGTCCGTTATGCGATGGAGAAACTCTCCGCGCTGCCCGGCATCCGCATCATCGGCCCGCGCGCCGGCGCGCCGCGCAGCGGATTGGTCAGCTTCGCCTTCGACAACGTGCACGCGCACGACGTCGTGACTTTCGCGAACGAGGACGGCATCGCGCTTCGCGGCGGCCACCACTGCAACCAGCCGCTCATGCGCAAGCTCGGCCTCGCCTCCACGACGCGCGCCAGCTTCTACCTCTACAACACCGAGGAGGAGGTCGACCGCCTCGTCGCCTCGCTGCGCAAGATCCAGAAGTTTTTCGCCGGCTGATCGCGTGGTGGAGCCGGTCGCAGACCGGCGCCACGTCACTCGCCGCGGTAATCCACCATCGTCCGCCCGACCGTGCCGTCCGCGTAGAAATCGAGCAACGCGTAGGTCGGCCCGAAGTCCTGCCACTTGCCTTTCCACCAGCCGCCGCACACGGCGCCGTTACAGAGGTAGCGCACGCCGAGGTAGGTCACGTCGTCCACCATGTGCAGGTGGCCGCTCAGGCAGACTTTCACGTTCCCGTGCTTGGCGAACCGGTCCTTGATCCGCCGTGCGTCGATGTGCATCCACGCGCCGGGCACGACCCACGTGCCGGTGCCGGCGAGGTCGCCGTCGAGAAACGCCGCCACGCTCAGGATCGGGATGTGCGAGAGCACGCACACCGGCCGCCCGGCGGCGCCCGCGAGATCGGCGTCGAGCCAGGCGAATTGCTCATCGTCGAGCCGCGCGAGGTAGCCCTGGTTGTTGCCGTGCCAGAACTCCATGCTATCGAGCACCACGAAGTGCCAGCCGGCTTGGTCGAAGGAATAATAGCGCGCCGGCATGCCGAGCCGTTCGAGCGCGAGGGCCTTGCCGTAGTGCGGATCGGCCCGCAGCTCCGCGTCGTCGCGCCGGTTCCAACCGAGGATGTCGTGGTTGCCGAGGCACATGCGGGCCGGCGTCTTCAATTCGTCGGCGAGCACGCGGTTCCAGATGTCCCATTGTTCCAACACATGGGCCTTCGGCGTGCCGAGCGCATCGCCGATGCAGTCGCCACCGAACAGGAACAGCTCCGGCCGGTCCTCCTGCGCTTGCGCGTGCCGCAACGCCGCAGCCATGCCGCCCGGCGCATCGTTCGCAGGTCCCACATGCACATCCGTCAGATGCGCCACGCGCAACACGCGGCGGCTCCCTGTCGGTGGCACGGCTTGCCCGGAAGCGGCGGACAGACCCACGGTGGCACCCAAGGCGAGCGCGCCACCCCGCTGGAGGAAATCGCGACGATTCATGGGGTTGGAGCCTGCGGGCCTGGCTTCGCCACGGCAATCCCCAAGCCGCCCCGCACCGGCCCCACCGCCTCCGGGACGGCCAAAAAAAGCGCAACAGATGCGCAGCCCCGGCGCGCGGCTTGGGTTACCCTGTGCGCACTATGGTGTCTCCACGCTACACCGTCCCGCCCGCCGTCGAACCTGCCCTCGAGCTGGTTCGCAAATACAACATCCCCGGACCGCGCTACACGTCCTACCCGACGGCACCGCAGTTCTCCGACGCGATCGACCGCTACGCCTTGCTCACGGAAATCCGCCGTGACAATGCCGACGCCGCCACGCCGCTGTCGCTCTACTTCCACCTGCCGTTCTGCGAGTCGCTCTGCTGGTATTGCGGTTGCAACACCGTCATCACCCGCCGGCGCGCCTCGGCCGGCGAGTATGTCGACCTCCTCATCAAGGAAATCGAGCTGACCGCCCCGCAGATCGACACCAGCCGCCCGGTCACGCAGCTGCATTTCGGCGGCGGCACGCCCACCTTCCTCCCGCCCGCCGAGATCGACCGCCTCGCCGCGGCCATCCACGCGCATTTCAAGTTCTCCGCCGACGCCGAGATCTCCGTCGAGATCGACCCGCGCCGCCTGACCAAGGAGCACGTCGAGGCCTTCCGCCGCCTTGGCTGCAACCGCGCCTCGCTCGGCGTGCAGGACACGAACCCGCAGGTGCAGGTCGCCATCCACCGCTGGCAACCGCTCGCGATGACCAGACAGGCCATCGACTGGCTCCGCGAGGCCGGTTACCAATCCGTCAGCGTCGACCTCATCTACGGCCTCCCGCTGCAGACGCCGGAATCCTTCGGCCAGACCGTCGACGAGGTCATCGCGCTCAACCCCGACCGCCTCGCCGTCTTCAGCTACGCCCACGTGCCGTGGATCAAGCCCGCGCAGAAGATCTTCGACGACCGCCAGCAGCTCCCCAGCACCGAGGCCAAGCTCACGATGCTGATGACCGCTTCGCAGAAGCTCGTCGCCGCCGGCTACGCCACGATCGGCATGGATCACTTCGCGCGCCCCGAGGACGAGCTCGCCGTCGCCTTCCGCGAGGGCACGCTGCACCGCAATTTTCAAGGCTACACCACCCGCGCCGGCGCCTCGCTCTACGGCTTCGGCATGTCCTCGATTTCTCAAACCGACGGCTCCTTCCGGCAAAATTACAAGGAACTCCCCGACTACGAGGCCGCGATCAAGGACGGCCGCCTGCCCATCGAGCGCGGCTACCTTCTCACCGAAGACGACAAGCGCCGCCGCACGATCATCACCGACATCATGTGCGCCCGCGGCCTCGATTTCGCCGCACTCACGCAGAAGCTCGGCCACGATTTCGCGACCCACTACGCCGCCGAACTCTCCTCGCTCGACGACCTCGCCGCCGACGGTCTCATCGAGCGCACACCCGGCCGCGTGACCATCACCCAGCTCGGCCAGCTCTTCCTGCGCATCATCGCCATGCGGTTCGACGCGCACCTCGAGAAGCGCCGCACGGGATTCTCCAAGGTCGTGTGACGCGATGCCGTATCGGATCTGCAAAACCTTCGAGATCGAGAGCGGTCACCTGCTCAGCAAGCACCCGGAGAAGTGCCGCTTCCCGCACGGTCACAGCCGGCGCGTCGAGGTCGTGCTCGCCGCCGACGCCCTCGATGCCAACGACATGATCTGCGACTTCAAGGCCGTGAAGCACCTCCTCCAGCAGTTCCTCGACCGCTGGGACCACGCGCTGGCCATCAACTCCGCCGACCCGCAGGCCGCCTTCTTCCGCCAGACCTACGGCGACCGTGTCATCGTGTTCGAACAGACCGACCCGACGAGCGAAGTCATGGCCCGCACCATCTTCGACGAACTTTCCCGCCGCCTCGCCGCCGGCTTGCCGGACCCCACCGGCTACCGCATCGGCGCCGCCGTGCGCGTCGAGCGCGTCCGCGTGACCGAGACCAGCTCCAGCTGGGCGGAATACGGCGTCTGACCGGGCCGGCTCCCTGCGTCCGCCCCCGCGCCGCCGACCGCCCGCACCGGCAGCGCGACCGTTCCGCACTGCGGGATTGTGGCGCGGAGCGGACCTGTCATCCCTCGCGGCGTGAAACCGCCGCCCCTCACCGACGCCGCCATCCACGCGATCGAACGTCCGCATCCGGACCTGTGGAAATATTACCTCCTCAGCTGCCTCGTTTTTCCCCCGGCCTTCCCCTTCCTCGTGCTGCCGGCGTATTTCCGCTACCACACGATGCGCTACAAGTTCACCGACGAGGGCATCTCGATGCGGTGGGGCATCCTCTTCCGGCGCGAGGTCATCATCCAATACGCGCGCATCCAGGACATCCACCTGCGCTCCAACTTCGTCGAACGTTGGCTCGGCCTCGCCCGCATCCTCGTGCAGACCGCCAGCGGCAACGCCAGCGCCGAGATGACGATCGAAGGCATCAAGGAGTTCGAGGCGCTGCGCGACTACCTCTACGCCCGCATGCGCGGCGTGAAGGAGCCGGCACGCCACTCTCCGTCCGCCGCCGCCGCGACCCTCGCCGCCGCCGGGCGTGACGCCGAGTTCGCCGCCGCGTTGCGCGAGGTCGCGCTCGAGCTCCGCGCCACCCGCCTCGCCCTCGCCGCCCGCCGGGACGACACCGGAGGACCCACCGATGTTTGACCGGATGCGCGCCCTCGTCCTGCGCTGGATGCGCGTGCCCGCCGAGCCCGAGCCGCCGCTCGGCGCGCCCGGCTCCGTGCGCACGTTCCGCGCCGGGCGGAATTTCTACTACGTCCGCCTCGCCCGCTGGATCTTCACCCAGATCGGCGCCGCGCTCGGCATCGCGTTTTCCGTCTTCTTCATCGCGCAGCTGCGCGAAGGCTTCGACGCCGCCCGCGCCGCCGCCTCGGCCGTGCCGCCCTCCGCCAACGCCGCCGCGGCATCCGCCGCCCCCACCGCCACGCCCCCGACCGAAGGCGAGCCCACCCCGAAGAAGAAAAAGCGCACCCGCCGCTCGGGTGAGGAACGCTTCCGCGAAATCGCCCGCCGCCTGCCGCCGTGGTCGATGGACGTCATCGCGGTCATCGAGCTGCTCACGATCGCCGGCTTCCTCGCGCAGCTGCCGTTCACCCTCGCGGCCGTGCGCCTCGATTGGGAACTGCGCTGGTATATCGTCACCGACCGCAGCCTGCGCATCCGCGCCGGCCTCTGGTCGCTGCAGGAATCCACCATGAGCTTCGCCAATCTTCAGCAAGTCGAAGTCATGCAGGGCCCCTTGCAACGCCTGCTCGGCATCGCCGATGTCCGCGTGCAATCCGCCGGCGGTGGCGGCGGCGAGGTGAAGGGGCACGAACACCACGATTCTTTGCACACCGGAGTCTTCCACGGCGTCGACAACGCCAGCGAGATCCGCGACCTCATCCTCGACCGGCTGCGCCACTTCCGCGCCGCCGGTCTCGGCGATCCGGACGATCACCATGCCGCGCCCGCCGCCGAGCCGTCGGCCACGGCCACGACCGGGGGCGGCGCGGATGCGCTCGCCGCTGCGCAGGAAGTGCTCGCCGAGGCCCGCGCACTGCGCCAGGCGCTCAGCTGATACCGACCGGCGCCGGCAAACGCGTCAGCGTTTCGCCGGCTCGCGCCCGAGCTCACGGTCGAGCGCGGCGCGGTTGGCATCGAAAGCGACCTGCACCTGCGCCAGCTCGGCCGGCGAGGCGGAGACCATCCGGTGCACCAGCCGCTCGCCCTGCACGACGAGCTTGATCGCCTGCTCATACCGCCGGTCTTCCGGCGGCGACGCCTTCGCGGCGGCGGTGACTTCCTTCCGGTAATTCTGCATCACCAGCCGCGCCGCCTGCACCTGATGTTCCCGCGCCGCCGCATCCAGATCGGGAAAACGCGGATCGGTGCCGGCCCAGACGCCGGCCGCCGCGAGGAGACCGAGGAGCGCGAGCGTGATTTTCAAATTCTGCACCAGCCAGGTTTTCATGCCTCTATTCTACGTGCGTTCCCATCCCGGCGCCAGCGCGCATCAGGATAGCAGTTGCAGCCCCACCCGCCCCGGCTAACAGAGTGCAGCCAACGTGACTCCCGCGCCTTCCACCGTTCCCGCCGTCTCCGCCGCCGCCCCGGCGCCGGCGCGCGCGCGCCCGGAGATCCTCGCCCCGGCGGGCGATTGGGAGTGCGCCCGGGCCGCGGTCGAGAACGGCGCGGACGCGATCTACTTCGGTCTCGAACGCTTCAACGCGCGCATGCGCGCGCACAATTTCACCCTCGCGGACCTGCCGCAGCTGATGGAATTCCTCCACCGGCGCGGCGTGCGCGGCTACGTCACCTTCAACACGCTCGTCTTCGCCGACGAGCTCGCCGCCGCCGGGGATTACCTTCGCAGCATCATCGCCGCCGGGGTCGATGCCGCCATCGTGCAGGACGTCGGCATCTGCCGGCTGATCCGGAGCATCTCGCCGGATTTCCCCATCCACACCTCCACGCAGATGACGGTGACGAGCGCCGCCGGCGTGGCCTTCGCCCGCGAACTCGGCGCGCAACTCGTCGTGCTCGCCCGCGAGAACTCGCTCAAGGAGATCGCCGCCATCCAGGCCGCGACGAAGGACACCGGCACCGGGCTGCCGCTCGAAGTCTTTGTCCACGGCGCGCTGTGCGTCGCCTACTCCGGCCAGTGCCTCACCAGCGAATCGCTCGGCGGGCGCTCGGCCAACCGCGGCGAATGCGCGCAGGCCTGCCGCATGCCTTACGAGCTGATCTCCGACGGCGCCAAGGTCGACCTCGGCGACCGCCGCTATCTCCTCAGCCCGCAGGACCTCGCCGGGCTCGACGTGCTGCCCGACCTCGTGCGCACAGGCGTGGCCTCGCTCAAGATCGAGGGCCGGCTCAAGAGCCCCGAATACGTCGCCAACATCACGCGGGTCTATCGCACGGCGCTGGATCACGTCATGCGGGCACCCGGCGCCGAGCCGGGCGCGGCGTCCGGCGGCGAGTTCAACCCCGCGGCGGCCCGCTACGATCTGGAGATGGGCTTCTCGCGCGGGCTCTACACGGGTTGGTTCCGCGGCATCAACAACCAGGAACTCGCCCACGCCCGCTTCGGCACCAAGCGCGGCGTGTTCCTGGGTGAAGTCACGCGCGTCGGTCCGGACTTCGTCGCGTTGCAACCGGTCGCGCCTCTCAAGCCGGGCGACGGCATCGTCTTCGACCGCGGCCATCCGGACGAAAAGGAGGAAGGCGGCCGCATCTACCAAGTGGAACCGCGCGGCGCGGAGACCGTGCTGCGTTTCGGCCGCGGCGACATCGACTTCGGGCGCGTGCGCCCGGGCAACCTCGTCTGGAAAACCAACGACCCCGAACTCGACCGCCGCCTGCGCCAGTCCTTCGAGGGAGAGAAAATCTGTTTCACGCGCCCGGTGCACGTCGAGGTCCACGGAGCCGTCGGCACGCCGCTGACCGTCTTCGCGCGTGACGACGAGGGCCATGTCGCCCGCGCCGATTCGGCCACACCGCTCGCCCGCGCGGAAAAACAGCCGCTCACCACCGAGCGTCTCCGCGACCAGCTCGGTCGCCTCGGCGGAACGCCGTTCACCCTCGGCACGTTGGTGAATGCGCTCGAAGGTGACGCCATTCTCGCGCTCAGCGAGTTGAACGACCTGCGCCGTCGCCTCGTGGCCGAGCTCGATGCTCGCCGCGCCGCCCCGAAACGCTGGACGATGCAGGAACCGCAGCACGCGAAGGTCAGCCTGCGGAACGCAGCCGACCAAGCGGTCACCGGAGAGCCGGAACTCATCGTCGTCATCCGTCACCTGCACCAGCTCGACGCTGCGTGGGCTGCCGGAGCGCGCACGATTTACGCCGAGTTCGAGGACCCGAAGAAATACCGCGAAGCCGTCGCGCGCTTCCGCGAACTGCAAGCGACCGCCGGCGAACCGGGCGAGAACCGAGATCCGAAAAGCGAGCATCCGTCTTCCTTCTGGGTCGCCGCGCCGCGCATCTTCAAACCCGGCGAGGAGTGGATCCTCAAGCAGGTGCTCTCCTGCGAGGCCGACGGCTACCTCGTCCGCAATTACGACCACCTGCAGTGGTTCGCCGGCCGCCGCCGCCGCGGGGATTTTCCGCTCAACGTCGCCAATCCGCTCACCGCCGACTACTACGTCAACCAGCACGGCCTCGAACGCGTCACGGCCTCCTACGACCTGAATGTCGCGCAGCTCGAGGCGCTGCTGCAAGGCGCGCCCGGCCGCTGGTTCGACATCACGCTCCACCAGCACATGCCGATGTTTCACATGGAGCATTGCGTGTTCTGCGCCTTCCTCTCCGCGGGCACCGATTACCGCAACTGCGGCCGGCCCTGCGACCAGCACGACGTGCGCCTCCGGGACCGCATCGGTGCCGAGCATCCGCTGAAGGCCGACGCCGGCTGCCGCAACACCGTCTACAACGCCCGCGCGCAGACCGGCGCGGAGTTCGTCGACCGCCTGCTCGCCCTCGGCGCGCGGTCCTTCCGCATCGAGTTCCTCAACGAATCCGCCGACGAGCTGCAGCGCACCGTGGCTCGCTACCGCCAGCTGCTCCGCGGCGAGATCAGCGGCGCCGAGCTCTGGCGCGAGTTCAAGCTCATCAACCAGCTCGGCGTCACCCGCGGCCAGCTCGAGGCCGCGCCCCAGCTCCTGCGCAAGAAGAGTTGAGCCGCCGGCGCGCCCGCCCCGGGACGAAAGACCGCCATTTTTTGTCGCCTCGCCGGGGTGCCGTCCTACGCTGCCTCCCCCTGACCCAATGAGCTCGCCCGTTCCGCCCGCCGCACCCAAAGCCCCGCCCCCCCACGATCTGGAGATCAAGGATGCCGCGGTGATTTTCGAACCGATTTGGGCCGACCTTGAGGAGGACTACGGCCGCGAGAACCTTCGCTTCCCCAAGGAGCTCATCCTCCTCGGCGGCGCACCCGGCGCCGGCAAGGGCACGAACACGCCCTACATCTCCAAGGCCCGCGGCCTCACCTGTCAGCCGATCGTGATGAGCGCCCTGCTCGACACGCCCGAGATGAAGCGCCTCAAGGAGGCCGGCAGCCTGATCGGCGACCGCGAGGTGCTCTCCGTGCTGCTGCGCCAGCTGCTCAAACCCGAGTATCGCGACGGCGTCATCCTCGACGGCTTCCCCCGCACCAAGGTGCAGGTCGATTGCCTGAAGATGCTTTACGAGAAGATGGTCCAGCTCTGGCGCGAATTCTACGGCACGCCGCTCGGCATCCATTTCCGCCAGCCCGTGGTGCACATCGTCGTCCTCTTCGTCGATGAGAAGGAATCCATCGCCCGCCAGCTCAAGCGTGGCCGCGAGTCCAAGGCCCACAACGAAGAGGTCCGCGTCTCCGGCCGCGGCGAACTGCTCGAGGAACGCGCCACGGACTTCGACGAGGCGCTCGCCGCCCGCCGCTACCGGGTGTTCAAGGAGCAGACTTGGGACGCGCTCCTCTCGCTCAAGGACATCTTCCACTACCACCTGATCAACGCGCAGGGCGCGATCAACGAGGTCGAGGGCAACATCGCGCAGGAACTCGCCTACCAGAGCTCGCTCGAACTCGACCCCCGCACCTACGACCAGCTCCGTTCCCTCCCGCTGGCCAGCGAGATCGTCATCCACGCCCGCCAGGAACTGGTGAAGCGCCTCGACGGCTACGCGCTGAACCACCCGGAACTCTTCGCCCGCGTGATCGGCCTGATCGACAAGAAGATCCTCCCGATCGTCCTGCGCCACGCCATCTCCGGCCACGCCCACGTGAACAGCGAGGATCCGCTGCTCGACGAGCCCGGCGCGCTGGCGATGCTGATCGATATCTTCTCCGAGCGCGGCTACCACGCCGTCGTGGATGTCATCCGCCTCGACGTGCCCGACCGGTTCGATCTGCAAACCGGCAAGATTTCCTGCCGCCAAAAAAAGGTGAACCGCATCATGATCCGCTTCCGCGGGTCCGAGCTGCGCCGCGGCTGATCCGCCGGCTCGCTGCGACCGGCGCGGCCCACGGCCCGGCGCCAGGGCGCGAAAAAGCCGGGGTCGGAGACCCCGGCGATGAAACGCAAACGCTGGCCGGTGCTCAATCCGTCGGTCGCGGCGCCTCGGCTTCGCTGAGCAGCTTCTTCGCGGCGGCGTCGCCGGGCAGCAGCTTCACGATCTCGCGGGCGAGCAGCAGCGCGCGCTCCTCCTCGCGGTCGGCGAGGTAATCGCGCACCAGCTTGAACGCCGTCGCGCGCGACACGCCGGCGCGCAACACGAGTTCGCGCAGGGCGGCGACTGCGAGCGGACGCTGGTCGAGCAGCAGGCGGATGCGGACCTCGCGGGCCAGCAGGTCGTTGCGCGCCTGGGCGAGCCAGGTCGGCGCCTTCTGCCGCACGTAATCGAGCACGCGCAGGGCCTCGGCCGGCCGGTTTTTGGCCAGCTCCCGGTCGATGGCGGCCAAGCCGGCCGCCTGGCTGACCAGCGAGCCCGCCAGATCGTCACCGAGATTCATCCAGCGGAGCGCGGAGGCCACAGCGGGAGCGGCCCCGCGCAGAGCTTCGACCTCGTCGTGGATGATGCGCGCCTCGGACACGCGCTCGCGCTTGAGCAGGGACTCGCCGAGGCGGACCAGCTTGAGTGCATCTTCCTCGCTGCGGAAGCGATCGAGGTGCGAGCGGACGACGGCGCGCGCCGCCAGCGGATCCTGGGTCAGCAGCGCGACCTCGGCCTCGCGCAGGGCGAGGTCCTGATCGGCGAGCTGGATCCACGCGGGCTTGCCGGTGCGGATGGCGCGGAGCAATTCGCGCGCGGCGAGGAAGGATTGATCCGCGATGAGTTCGTCGAGCTGCTGCAACGCGAGCGCAGCGGTGTTGGGCAATTCCACGGCGGCGACGACGGGCTTCGCCTTCTCGGCGGCAGCGGCGAGCTCGGCGAGGCGGCCGGTGACGCGCTGGTTGAGCTCCACGAGGTTGTCGGTGTAAGGGTAGAACCGCAGGCCGAGTTGCAGGACATCGCGGGCCGTCTCGAGGTGGCCGGCGCGCTCGAGCGTCTCGGCGGTGAACACGTAGAGGCTCGGACCGGAGCGGCCGCGCATCGTGCCGAGTTGGGAGACGAGGCCCGCCTGTTGCTGCTCGCCGCCGGTGACGCAGGCGCGCACGAGGCGGCTGACGAGGTCCGGATAGGAACGCTGCATCGACTTGAGCGTCTCCACGGAACGTTCCCAGTCGCGGAGCAGGCGGAAGGCTTGGTCGAACTCGCCGCGGCGGAGCGCCAGTTCCGTCAAGTGGACACGAAACGCGATAGTGCTGAGCCGGTTGCGCTGCGCCACCCGCATCGCGCGATGCACGACGACGGAGAGGCCCATGTTCACCGCGGAGGCAGCGAGGAGCTGCATCGCCGCGTCGTTGGCGCCGAACACGCGGTAATACTCCTGCTCCACCGAGTCGCGCAGCGTGAGGCGCTTCATGCGGTGCCAGGCTTGGAAGGCGTAGATGTAATTCTGCGGCTGGTCGGGGCCGGTGGCCTTGTAGCGGCGCAGGGCGCTGTCGAGCGCGGTGGCGTCCTCGCGGGCGATCGCGATCTCCGCCTCGGCGCGCAGTTCGGAGGCGTCGTCGGAATCCTTGGCGGCGGCGGGGCGCGGCAACGCGAGCGCCTCGAGGCCGCGGCCGAGCTTCACGAGCGCATCGAGCCGGAAACGGTAGGCGCGGAGCGTGTCGGCGTTGTTCTGCAGCTCCGGCAGGGAGGAGAGCAGGCGCTCGGTCTCGGCGGGGTCGCGCTCCAACACGAGCCCGGCGCGCACGACGGTGAGAAACTCGCGGGCTTCGCCGGTGATGGGCGGCACGCGGTTGGGGTCGAGCAGCTTCTCCGTCTGCTCGAGGGCGCGGCCCTGGGCCTGCAACTGGGCGTAATAGCTGAAGAGCGCGCGGAGGAGCGCGGGGTCGTTGGCGGCGTGCTTCAAGCCGGTCTCGAGCGTGGCGAGGGCCTGCGCGGGATCGGAGCCGGCGTAGAGCCGCGCGAGCATGACGCGGGCCTTCACGTTGTCCTGCGCGCGGGAGAGACCCACGCGGAGGTTGTAGAAGCCCTCGACAAAATCGCGCTCCTCGAACTTGGAGAAGGCCGTCTCGATCGCGGTCTCGCCGCGCTTCTTGCGCAGGTTATCCCAGCGCACCGGCGCGGTCGCGAGGTCGAGCCAGGTGACGCGGTTCTCCTTGTGGCGATCGAGCCAGAAAAACAGCGCCGTCACGAGCGTGAGGTAGCCGATCACCGCGAGCACCGAGGTGCCGAGCAGGAGACGCTTCCAGTAGATCTCGAAGGACCAGATCGACACCGCGCGCACATCGATGCGCAGCGCGATGGAGCTGAAGAACCAGCGCCGACGGTCACCGGGGGCCAGGTCGCGACGCAGGGCGGGATTGAGCTTAAATTGGAGCTTCAAGGGTGCCCCAGCAAACCGGACGAGTCCGCCCGCTTCAATAGCGCAGTTGTGCCCAGGGTGTCACCGGCGGCGGCGCGCGGGGCCGCGGCGCGGTTCACTCGAAGCGCAGGGCCTCGATCGGGTCGAGGCGCGCGGCCTTCCAGGCCGGATAGAAACCGAATCCGATGCCGATGCCCGAGCAGACGACGAGGCCGATGCCGGCCCAATCCCACGGGATCACGGCCTGCGCCTTGAGCAGCATCGCGAGGCCGTTGCCGACTCCGATGCCGAGCAGGATGCCGGCCACGCCGCCCATGAGCGAGATGGTGACGGCCTCGATCAGGAACTGGGTGAGGATCGACTTGCGCCGGGCGCCGAGGGATTTGCGGATGCCGATCTCCTTGGTGCGCTCCGTGACGCTGACGAGCATGATGTTCATGATGCCCACGCCGGCGGCGAGGAGCGCGATGCCGCTGATGAGGAACGAGCCGGCGGCGATCACGTCGGCCACCTTGGCGAAGGCGGAGAGGAGCGAGTCGTTGGAGTAGATCTCGAAATCGTTTTCCTGCTCGGCCTTCAGGCCGCGGGCGATGCGCATGGCGGTGACGGCCTTATCGAGCGTCTCGTTGTAGAGCGTCTGCGTGGGCGCCTGGGTGGCGATGTTGATCGTCAGGCGCTCGGCGCCGAAATCCGTGATGAAACGCGTGATCGGGATCATGCCGATGGCGTCGCTGTTGCCGCCGAAGGCGTTGCCCTTCGAGGCGAAGGTGCCGATGACCGTGTAGGTGCGGTCCTTCATCTTGATGATCTTGCCGAGCGGGTTCTCCGAAGGGAAAAGGCGCGTGACGAGCTCCTGGCCGATGATGATGACGGGGCGGCCGTATTCGATGTCGTCGGCGGTGAAGTTGCGCCCGGAGTCGATGGCATACTGGTTGGCGGCGAGGAAGTGCTCGTTGCTGCCGCCGAAAGTGACGCCGGGTTGCGTCTTGCGGCCGCCGTAGGTGGCGTGCACGGGCGCGCCGTTGTTGAAGACTTTCAGGCAGACGACGTTCGTGGTCTCGGCCATGAGCTGCTGATAGCGCATCGCCTGGTCGAGCGTGATGTCGCGCCGCAACTCGAGGCGGCGCCGGCGGGGCCCCTCATCGCCGCCGCCACCCGAGACGGGGAATTTGGCGAACTGGAACATGTTCGTGCCGAGGAAGCTCAGGCCGGTCTCGATGGAGCTGCGCAGCGCGGTCACGGCGGTCATGACCCCGATGACAGTGAACACGCCGATGGTGATGCCGAACATCGTGAGGCCCGAGCGGAGCTTGTTCACCCCGAGGGAGCCGACGGCCATGCGGAAGACTTCGGTGATTTTCATGGGCGGATCACTCGTAGCGCAGGGCCACGACCGGATCGAGGCGCGACGCGCCGAGGGCGGGGACGAAGCCGGCCGCGACGCCGGCGAAGACCGAAGTCCCGACCGCCAGCGCCACGATGCCGAAGGAGATGCTGACAGGGAAACTGGGGAAGGCCTGGGCCGCCACCTGCACCAGCACCATGGTGAGCGCGAGGCCGACCAATCCGCCGATGAGCGAGATGGAGACGGCCTCGATGAGGAACTGCAGCAGGATCGACCGGCGGCGCGCCCCGAGGGCCTTGCGCGTGCCGATCTCCTTCGTGCGCTCCTTCACGGAGACGAAGGTGATGTTCATGATGCCGATGGCGCCGACGAAAAGCGCGAGACCGGTGATGACGAAGCCGATGGTGGCGATCGAGCCCTTCACCGGATCGAGCTGCGCCTTGAACGCCTCCTGCTCGTTGATGCTGAAATTATCCCGCTCGCCCGGGAGCTGGGCGCGCACGCGGCGCATCGCACCCGTCAGCTCGTCCTTGGCGGCGGCGAGCTTGGTCTGGTCGAGCACCTTCACGCGGATCTCGGCGCCGCGGCGGGTCGAGAAATATTTCTGGAAGGCCTTCAGGGGGATGACGGCCTGATTGTCGAAGCTGAACAACCCGAGGAATTCGCCCTGCTTGGCGAAGACACCCACGACGGTGAACGGCTGCCCGCTGATGAGCACGGTCTCACCGATCGGGTCGCGGTTGGGCAGCAGCGCCTCGGCCACGTCGTAACCGAGCACGCAGACCTGCGCGCCGGACTCGGCCTCGGTCTCGTTGAAGAGGCGGCCTTCCTTGTATTCGGTGCCGGTCATCTGCGCATAGGGCGCAGTGGTGCCGATGGTGAAGACGCCGCTGACCTTGGCGTCGCCGACCTTGATGACGGAGCCGCGGCCGACCACCGGCACGGCGAAGGCGAGGAGCGAATTGTTGGTGCTCTCGATGACGCGGTTGAGCTTGTCGGCGTGCTCGGGCTTGAGGTTCGGCCGGTTGACGTAGTTCCACCAATCCTCGACGGGGCCCCAGGGCCATTTCTGCACGTAGAGCACGTCCTCGCCGAGGAGGGCGAGGCTGTTGGCGAAGCCCTTGTCGATGCCGCGGATGGCGGTGCCCATGAGCGTGACGGCGACGACGCCGATGATGACGCCGAGGGCCGTGAGGACGGAGCGCATCTTGTTCGCGCGGATCTGCGTCGCCGCGATGCGCACGGACTCGGAGAACTCGTAGAGAAGCCGTTTCATTTTGGATTTTGGATTCTCGATTTTCGATTCGCGGACTGCAGCGTGCGCCGCGAGGCCACCATGATGGCGGTGAGTTCATCGGCCTCCTGCAGGAGCGCCGTCAGCTTCTTACGGGGCAGAAGCTCGTGCCCGGCAATCAACTCCAGCCAGAATCCGGATTCATCCGCTTCCTCCTCCACGATGGCGAGCTTCGAGATCATCTCCGCCGTGGAGCGGGAGCGGCAGGCCGCGCGGTAATTGGCGCCGACCGATGTGCCCGAACGCCCCAACTGCGTCGCCAGAACCCGCCCGGTGCGGGTATCCGGCAACGTGTCGATGAGCTTCAACACGCGCAGGGCAAAAGCCTTCGTCCGATCCTTGAGTTCGCGTTCGGTCATGAAATCGAAAGTCGAGAATCCAAAATCGAAAATGGATCAGTCTTGCTTCAGGTCGCTCTCGATCAACCCGTCGCGCAGGCGGACGATGCGGCGGGCGTGGCGCGCGATGTCCTCCTCGTGCGTGACGACGATGATGGTGTTGCCCTGCGCATAAAGGTCCTCGAAGAGCTGCATGATCTCCTCGCCCGTGCGGGAGTCGAGATTGCCGGTCGGCTCGTCGGCGAGGATGATGGAGGGATTGTTGACGAGGGCGCGGGCGATCGCGACGCGCTGGCGCTGGCCGCCGGAGAGCTCGTTGGGCTTATGCCCCATGCGGTCGCCGAGCCCGACGTTGCGGAGGGCCTGGCTGGCCTTCTCGCGCCGGTCGTGCGCCGGGATGCCGGCGTAGATCAGCGGCAACTCGACGTTGGCCAGCGAGGTGGAGCGCGGCAGGAGATTGAAGGTCTGGAAGACGAAGCCGATCTCGCGGTTGCGGATGTCGGCGAGCTCGTCGTCGGTCATGCTGGAGACGTCCTTGCCGGCGAACTCGTAGTGGCCGCTGGTGGGCGTATCGAGGCAGCCGAGCATGTTCATGAGCGTCGACTTGCCCGAGCCGGAGGGGCCCATGATGGCGAGGTATTCGTTGCGGTGCACCTGGAGCGCGACGCCGCGCAGGGCGTGCACGATCTCTTCGCCCATCTTGTAGAGCTTGGTGACGCCGCGGATGTCGATGACCAGCGGGCCGGGCGGGCGATGCTCGCGGGTGGAGGCGGGAGCGGCGGAGGAGGCGG
>JAMPXH010000111.1 GCA_023701285.1 Candidatus Didemnitutus sp. | reverse complement strand
TCGAGAGGTAGCGCTCGCTGCTCGACGGGATGATCGCGACGATGAGCTTGCCCTTGTTCTCGGGTCGCTTGGCCAGTTGCAGCGCGGCCCACACGGCGGCGCCGGAGCTGACGCCGATCGGGATGCCGTCCTGCTGGTTGACCTGTTTCGAGATCGGGCCGGAGTCGGTCTCCTTCACGCGGATGACCTCGTCGTAGACCTTGGTGTTGAGCACGGCGGGCACGAAGCCGGCGCCGATGCCCTGCAGCTTGTGCGGGCCGGGCTGGCCACCGGAGAGGACCGGCGAGGCATCGGGCTCGACCGCGACGATCTTCACGGCGGGATTCTTCGCCTTCAGCACCTCGCCCACGCCGGTGATGGTGCCGCCCGTGCCGATGCCGGAGACGACGATGTCGACCTTGCCGTCGGTATCGCGCCAGATCTCCTCCGCGGTGGTCGCGCGGTGGATGGCGGGGTTGGAGGGATTGGCAAACTGCTGGAGGATGACGCTGTTCGGGATCTGCTTCTGCAGCTCCTCGGCCTTGGCGATGGCGCCCTTCATGCCCTTGGCGCCCTCGGTGAGGACGAGGCGGGCGCCGAGGATCTTGAGCAGCTTGCGGCGTTCGAGGCTCATCGTCTCGGGCATGGTGAGGATGAGCTTGAGGCCCTTGGCCGCCGCGACGAAGGCCAGCGCGATGCCGGTGTTGCCGGAGGTCGGCTCGATCAGGACGGTGCTGGCGTCGATCTTCCCGGACTTCAGCGCGTCGTCGATCATGGCGAAGCCGATGCGGTCCTTGACGGACGACAGCGGGTTGAAGAACTCGAGCTTGAGCGCGATGTCGGCGAGTGCGCCGTGTTCCTTTGCCGTGCGGTTGAGGCGCACGAGCGGGGTGTTGCCGATGGTTTCGGTGATGTCGTTTTTGATGTTGGGCATAGGGCGCGTGGGTTTGGGTTGAGGGTGAGCGTTGAAGATGAAGGGCGCCGCTCAAGCGGCGCGGTCGGTGCCCCAGCGGCGGTGCATCCATTTCTCCCACGGGGAAAAGAGCAGCTTGTCCGCCAGCAGGCCGAGCAGCACGAGGACAAACATGATGCCGATGACCTGCTCCATGGCGTGCAGCTCGCGTCCGTAATGCAGGATATGGCCGAGGCCGAAACCGGTGAGGATCGTGACGAATATCTCCGCCGCCATGAGTGAGCGCCAGGCGAAGGCCCAGCCCTGTTTCATGCCGCTCACGATGAAAGGCAGCGAAGCCGGCAGGATCACATGGACCCACACGTGCAGCCAGCGGGAACCCATCGTGCGGGCGGCGCGCACATAGATCGGGTTGACGTTGCGCACGCCGTTCTCCGTCGCGAGGACGACCGACCAGACCGTGCCCATGACAACGACGAAAAGCATCGCCGCCTCCGTCTGGCCGAACCAGAGCAGCGCGAGCGGCACCCAGCAGACGCTGGGCATGCCCTGCAGACCGAGAGCCAGCAGACCCAGCGTGTCGCGCAAGAACCGGAAGCGCGCGATCAGCAGTCCGGTCGGCAACCCCACGGCGATGCCGATGCAGTAGCCGGCGACGAGCCGCTTCATCGTCACGGCCGTGGCCTCGACCAGCGAACCGTCGAGCGCCGCTTCCCAAAGGTAGCGGCCGACGCTGGCGGGGGACGGCACCAGCACCGGCGACCAAAATTCTTGCGCGCACGCCCAATGCCAAAGGGCGACGAGCCCGGCGAAAAAGAGGGAGGCGGTCAGGAGGCGCTTCATCAGATGCCGGCTCCTTGTTCGAAATGCCCCTTCAAGGCGTGCGTGATCTGGGTCGCGTGCGCGGCGACATCGACGCTGTTGATGTCCCGCGGACGCGGGAGCCGGATCGAGTATTCCCCTTTGATTCGCCCGGGATGCGGGGAGAACAGCACGACACGGTCGCCCAGGCAGACGGCCTCGCGCACGTTGTGCGTGACGAAGAGGACGGTCACGTGCCGCTGCTGCCAGATCTCCTGCAAGTCGCCGTAAAGCTGTTCGCGGGTCATCGCGTCGAGCGCGGCAAAAGGCTCGTCCATCAGCAGCACCCGCGGGTTCGGAGCGAGCGCGCGGGCGAGCGCGACGCGTTGTTTCATGCCGCCCGACAGCTCGTGGACATTGGCGTGCATGAATTTTTCCAACCCGACCAGACGCAGGTAATAGCCCGCGATCTCACGCCGCTCGGCCGCGGTGAGGCCGGGTTTGAGCTTCAGGGCGAACATCACGTTGCCGAGCACGTCGAGCCACGGGAAAAGCGCCGATTCCTGGAACATCACCATGCGCTCCCTGCCCGGACCGGTGATGGCCTTCCCATCTGCCGCCACGGTGCCCGTGTCGGGCAGTTCCAATCCCGCCACGAGGTTGAGCAAAGTCGATTTGCCGCACCCGCTCGGGCCGAGCAGGCAGATGAATTCACCTTCCGCCACCTGCAAGCTCACCTGGTCGAGGGCATGCACCGGGCCGCGCGAGGTCACGAAGGACTTCGAAACCTCGGTGATGACCAGCTTGGCCGGAGGCGCTACCGGCTCTTCGCCCCCGGGCTTCATGGCTGGCGGGAAAACAACCGGTCCAGCGAGATAGCGTCGCGCAGGAAGCCGACGCTTTGCGCCTCGGCCACCAGCGTCTCGAACTGGGTCTGCGTCACGCGCTCGGTGAAGGTCAGCCGCGGCCAGGCCCGCGCCACCAGCGCGGCGGGAATCTCGCGGTGCGCATCCGCGGACAGCCCTGCGCGCACGCGGGCTTGCGCTTCCGCAGGGTGCTCGTTCACCCAAGCAGTCAATTCCCGGTGCGCCGCGGCGAAGCGTTCCACCAACTCGGGCCGGGTGCGCAACAGCTTCACGCTCGCTACCAGCACGGTCGTCACGGCGTCACGCTGCTCGACCAACAACCGGCCCTTGGCCTCGAGTTCAAGGCGCGACACCCACGGCTCGACCGTCCAGACGGCATCGATCTTGCCTTGTTGAAACAGCGCCAGCTGGTCGGCGTTGGCCGTCGGCACCACCGGCACGTCACCCCCGACGAGCGCGACCCGGTAGCCGTTTTTTTTCAACCACACCCGCGCCGCCACATCCTGCGTGTTACCCAGCTGAGGAGAGGCGATCCGCCGGCCCTTGAAATCGGCCGGCCCGGCCAGCGATCCGTCGGCCGGCACCACCAACGCGGCGCCGCCCTCGGCCGCCCCCGCCAGCACGCGGATCTCGGCCCCGCGCGAGCGGATGTAGGCGTTGAGCGCCGGATTCGGTCCCACATAAGTCAGGTCGATGGAACCGGCGAAGATCGCCTCCATCGCGCTGGGCCCCGCGTTGAAAGGGAACCACTGGATTGTGACGTCCGATCCAAGCCGCTGCTCGAACCAACCGGCCCCTTCGCGCGTGCTGTGCGCCCCGAGGACGCCCTGGGCGTGGGTGATGTTCGGGAAATAACCGACTCGTAGCACCGTCTTGGCCGACAACACCGGTGCGCAGAGCAAAAACACCGCGCACGCCGGCCGCGCCGTTCTTATGCCGCGCCACGCGCGAGACACCGCGCAGCGCAGTGCGGCGTGAAACCCACGGACGCAGGATGCGAAGGAATTCATATGGCGTAGTCTCCCAACAACCCATGCACGACTCCCTCGCTCGGATTGAGTCGCGGAGCGCGGCCGCGCGTTTCCTTGCCCATCCCGGGACGCCGGGCGGGCTCGCTGAAAGGCAGCGGCACACCGTCGCGCACCATTTTTCGCGTCGTGACCTCGACGACATCGGCCAGCGTGTAGCGGTCGAGGATGTTCGCGATGGCATTACGCACATCGAGCATGAGCATACGGAGACCGCAGTGCGCCTCGTCGGGGCAATTGCACGGTTCGTAGGCGGTCTGGCTCACGCAGCCGATGGGGGCCAGCGGGCCGTCGATCAAACGCACGACTTGCCCGACGCTGATCTTGCCCGCCGGTTTCGCGAGGCGGTAGCCACCGTGCTTGCCCCGCTCGCTCTCCACATAGCCAGCCTCGCGCAACTGCTGCATGACCTGCTCGAGAAACTTTACCGGCAGATCCTCGGCTTTCGCCAACTCCGTCACCGGCACAAGCGACCGTCCCACCTGGGCGGCGATGCCCAGATTAATCAAGGAGCGGAGGGCGTATTCGCCACGCTTAGACAGCTTCATTTTATTACTACATTAACTTAGTGTGATTTAAATCAAGCTTAATGCCAGATGCTTCCGTCATATTTAATCATGAGCTTATCGCTCTAGATTGAAAGCCTCAGGCCGTCGTAGGCCAAGTGGACTGCCGGGGGCAATTTTGCGGACCACTCCGTGAAGTCGATCGCGTGCGTGAGGTGCGTGAGGTAGGTGCGGGGTGCGCCGATCTCGGCGGCGGCGGCGCAGGCCTCGGCGATGTTCATGTGCGTGGGATGCGGCTCCGGCCGGAGCCCGTCGAGCACGACGACATCCGCCCCGCGCGCTAGCTCCACGGCCTCACGGGTGACGCGCTTGCAGTCGTTGTAGTAGACGAATTTCCGGCCGCTGGAACGCTCCTCGAAGACCAGGCCCAAGGTGTTGAGCCCGCCGTGCGGGAGCAGCGTGGAGCGGATCGTGCCCTGCGGGAACTCCAGCGCGCCCGGCATCTCCACGAGTTTGAACGCCGCATAACCCTTCGAGACCGGCCGCTCGGCGATTGCGTATGGGAAGATCGACAGCACGCGCGCCATGCCTTCGTCCGTCGTGTAAACGGTCAACGCCTCGCCACCGATCAGGTCGCAGAAGCGCCGCAAGTCATCCATCCCCGTGATGTGGTCCGCGTGACCGTGCGTGAGGATGAACACATCAAGCTGCTCGATCTTCTCGCGCAGGCACTGCAAACGGAATTCGGGCGTCGCGTCCACCTGCACGTGCAAGCCGTCCATGACCACATGGAGGCTGGAGCGGCTCCGGTGGTTGCGGGGATCGGTGGAGCGGCACACGGAGCAAGGGCACGCGATCATGGGCACGCCCTGTGACGTGCCGGTGCCGAGAAAAATAACTTCCATACTCCCCCAGCCAACACGCGTTTCCCGCCGAGGCGAAGGCGAAATACGCACCCTCGCTCGCACCAGCGGTTGCCCGCCTACTTCCCTTCGAGCATCCGCAGGAATTCCTCCTCCGAGAGGACAGCCACGCCGAGGCGCTTCGCTTCATCCCGCTTTCGTCCCCCGCCCTCGCCCGCCACGACATAGTTTGTCGTCCGGGCCACATCCGCCTGCACTTTGCCGCCCGCGGCCAGCACGCGGCGCGCCGCCTCTTCGCGACTCAACCCGCGCAACGTGCCCGTGAAAACAAACGCCTGTCCCGCGAGACGCCCGTCCGACGCAGCCTTCGCCGCCAGCGCCGGCTGCACCCCGGCGGCCGAAAAACCCGCCAGGATGCGCTGCAATGGCACGGAGGCGAGTTCCCGCGCCACCGCCTCGGCCACCGCAGGCGACAACCCCGCCGCCACCAAGTCCTCGCGGCTCATCCTCCCGAGCGCCTCCAGCTTGCCGGCGCGATCGGCGATCTTGCGCGCGGTGACCCCGCCGACGTCCGGCAGACCGAGGCCGGCGACGAAACGCCAGAGCTCGGCGCCCTTGCTGCGCTCGATCTGATCCAGCACCCGCGCCGGCACCTCCGCGCCTGTCAGGCGATAAATCCCGTCGACCTCGCTCAATTTTCCGCGCTCGACCAGCGTCTCCACGAGCACCGGGCCGAGGCCGCGGATGTTCAGCGCCGCTTCGGACGCGAAATACTCGAGCCGCCGCTTCACTTGAGCGGGACAGGCCCGCTGCGGACAACGCCAACCCGCCTCACCTTCCGGCTGCAACGCCGTCGCGCACACCGGACACGCCGTCGGGAACGTCACCGGCACCGCCTCGGCGGGCCGGGCCGCGAGGTTCACGCCGACCAGTTGAGGGATGATCTCCCCTGCCCGCTCGACCCGCACCCGATCGCCGATCCGATAATCGCGCCGCTCGATCTCGCGGCGATTGTGCAACGAGGCGCGCGCGATGGTGCTGCCGCCGAGCGTCACCGGATCGAGTTCCGCCACCGGCGTGAGCGCGCCCGTGCGGCCGACCTGCCACGTGATGGCGCGCAAACGCGTCTCCACGCGCTCAGGTTCGAATTTATGCGCGATGGCCCAACGCGGTGCCGCATCGCCCTCCCCGAGCCGGCGGCGCAACGCGACCTCGTCGACCTTGATCACCGCCCCGTCGAGCGGACCGGCGAACTCCGACCTCTCACGGTCGAGCACCCGCACGATCTGCCACACCGTCTCTGCCCCTGAGGCGACATGCGCCGGCGGCACAAGAAAACCCGCCGCGCTCAGGCGCGTAAGAAGATCGCGCTGGGAGACCGGCGCCGTATCGGCCGGCTCGCAACCGCCCCAACCGTAGCAAACCAAGGTGAGCCGGCGGGAGCGCAGCACGGCCGGGTCGGTCGCCTTCAGCGTGCCGACCGCGAGGTTGCGCGGATGCGCGAAGACTTCCTCGCCGGCGGCACGTCGCATCGCATTGACCCGTTCAAATTCGGCCAGCGCCATGAACACCTCGCCGCGCACTTCGATGAAATCGGGCCGCGGAAAATCCGGCGTGTCCGGAAGTTCGCGCGGCACGTCGGTGCACGCGAGGAGATTGGCGGTGACGTCGTCGCCCTCGCTGCCGTTGCCCCGCGTCACGGCGCGAACGAGCTGTCCGCGCACGTAGGTGAGGCTGATCGCGAGGCCGTCGTATTTCGGCTCGATGACCCAAGTGACCGGCTCGCCCGCGAGACGCTCGACGCGCGCGAGGAATTTGCGCAGCTCCGCCTCGGTGTAGCTCTTCTCCAACCCCAGCATCGGCACGCGGTGGCGCACCGTCGGAAAGCGGCCCGAGCGATCGTCGCCCACGACGCCCGCGCCCGCCTCGCTGTCCGCCGTGGCGAGTTGCGGATGCTGTTCAATCAAAACGCGCAGCTCGCGTTTGAGCGCGTCGTATTCCGCATCGGTGATCTCGGGCGCTGCGTGCTTGAAATAGAGCTCATCGTGCCGGGCGATCGCGGCACGGAGTTCAGCGATACGTTCGCGCGCGGCGGACGCGGAGTCGGTCTGAGCCGAGACCGAGGTGGCGAGAAACAGGCAACAGACAAGCGCGCCGAGCGCGCGAAGGAGCGTGGAGTGCATCGGGGCCTTTCATGCCTCCCGTGGCCCCGGGAATCGCCCGGACCCTAACGCCGCACGGCGACAGGTCACGCACGAAAAGGTGCAACCGCGACGTCTGACGGTCGCACACGAATCCGTCAGGGAGCATCCAATCCGGCCAACCGGGCGAGTTCCCGTTGCCGTTCGTCGGCGGTCACAAACCGCCGGGCTTTCAGCGCGAGCGCCGACGCCACGTGGAGGATGTCCATACCGCGCGCGCCGAGTGTCTCGGTATTCTGGACGTAGAGCGACACGAGGAAACTCGTGTCGGCGTAAACCGGCACGAGCATCAGAAGCGGCACTTGTTGTCGGCCAGTAGGTCAGCCATCACATCGGCCGGAGATCAGCCCCCAGACGGGCAGCTTCACCAACTACCCAGACCGCGAGGCTTACGGCCACAAACTACAAAGCCTGACCCATTCAATCGCCCTGGGCCTCCTTATGCGATTTGATTCAGATCTACGAAAAAACCTGCGGCCTTTAGCTCTCTGCCGAGCTCGAATTTCCATGCGCCATTTAGATCCATCGTCACGTATACGACGCCGTCGAAATCCGAAGGGATCTCCACACTGTCCTTAACTAATGCACAAACACGATCACGCCCAAGCTTCGCAACCATGTATCCAAGTTCCAAAATGACATTCTGTCGTGCACGTGGATTATTTATTTCGGGCGCTCTTGCATTACCGCCAAAGTCATCGGGCGACAGAATAACCACGGCAAAACCTAAGCCGGCCGAATAGTGCTCAATTTTTTCGATTATCGTTTTTCCTTTGGAAGGCTGTTCATGGAGCACAATCGGCTCTAGATTCAACTTCTCTAGCACTCTTGCGACATGGAGTTTTGCCTCGTTGTCGTGCCCATGCACCACAAAAACTTTTTTTGACGTCCCCACGCGTTCCCTGCTCTCGTTTTTGGTAATACTCTTGGAGCGCTGCTTCTTTGACAATCGCCCCGACTTAATCGCTCCGATGGTTTGATCAATAATGTCCATTATTGTCGGCACCATGCTTTGCCGGTATGGCGGATTAAAAAGCAGATCGAACGGATTCACATCGCGTAAAATCATCCCACCAACAATCGGAGGTGGAGCGATGGTAATCTGAACAGCGCACTCGGCCTCGCGCACAATCTCCTGAACTTGATTGATATTCTGGTTTATCCATGAGCGGTTCTGAGAAGTGCGCTGGCCACCGTCCCATAACACAAGGGCGTTTCGAAAGTCATTCAACAGCTCAAGTTTTTCCACTTCCTCAGGTGCTGGTTTATAAGAGCTCATATCGTAGAGATTCCTTAGTTCATGCGGCAGACAGAAAAAGGCGCCTCCCTTTCGGGGAGGCGCCTCGAAGTTCAGGTGAGACGGTGAAGTCCCGTGGCCATCGGACTTAGTAGTCCATGCCGCCCATGCCGCCGCCGGCGGGCATGGCCGGAGCCTTTTCCTTCTCAGGAATCTCCGTGATCATGCACTCGGTGGTGAGCAGCAGGCCCGAGATCGACGCGGCGTTCTGCAGCGCGGTGCGGGTGACCTTGGTCGGGTCGACGACGCCGGCCTTGACCAGGTCCTCGAACTCGCCCGTGGCGACGTTGTAGCCGAAGTTGCCCTTGCCCGCGAGGACCTCCTTGACGACGACGCCACCATCGACGCCGGCGTTCGTGCAGAGCTGCTTGAGCGGGTGCTCGATGGCGCGGCGGACGATCTGGGCACCGATAGCCTCGTCGCCTTCCAGCTGGAGGGCTGCGATGGCCTTGGCCGTGCGGAGGAGCGCGACACCGCCACCGGGGACGATGCCTTCCTCAACCGCGGCGCGCGTGGCGTGGAGGGCGTCCTCGACGCGGGCCTTCTTCTCCTTCATCTCGGCTTCGGTCGCGGCGCCGACATTGATGACGGCAACGCCACCGGCGAGCTTGGCGAGGCGCTCCTGGAGCTTCTCGCGGTCGTAGTCGGAGGTGGTCTCGTCGATCTGACGGCGGATCTGCTTCACGCGGCCCTGGATGTCGGAGGACTTGCCGGAGCCTTCGACGATGGTGGTGTTCTCCTTGTCGACGACGATGCGCTTGGCCTTGCCGAGGTCGGCGAGGCTGAGGTTCTCGAGCTTGAGACCGAGGTCCTCGGTGATGCACTTGCCGCCGGTGAGGACAGCGATGTCCTCGAGCATGGCCTTGCGGCGGTCGCCGAAGCCGGGGGCCTTGACGGCGCACACGTTGATCGTGCCGCGGATCTTGTTCACGACGAGGGCCGCGAGGGCTTCGCCTTCCACTTCCTCGGCGATGACGAGGAGGGGCTTGCCGGTCTTGGCGACGGACTGGAGGAGTGGGAGGAACTCCTGCAGGTTGGAGATCTTCTTCTCGTGGATGAGCACGTAGGCGTCCTCGAGGACGGCCTCCTGGGCCTCCATGTTGGTGGCGAAGTAGGGCGAGAGGTAGCCCTTGTCGAACTGCATGCCTTCGACGACGTCGAGGGTGGTCTCGATGGACTTGGCCTCTTCGACGGTGATCGTGCCGTCCTTGCCGACCTTGTCCATGGCGTCGGCGATGATCTCACCGATGGTGGTGTCCCAGTTGGCGGAGACGGTGGCGACCTGGCGGATCTCTTCGCGGTCGTTGACCTTCTTGGAGACCTTCTTGAGCTCGGCGACAGCGGCCTCGACGGCCTTGTCGATACCGCGCTTCAGGTAAACCGGGTTGGAGCCGGCGGTGACGTTCTTGAGGCCTTCGCGGTAGATGCCTTCGGCGAGGACGGTGGCGGTGGTGGTGCCATCGCCGGCCGCGTCGGAGGTCTTGGAGGCGACTTCCTTCACCATCTGGGCGCCCATGTTCTCGTAGGGATCGGGAAGCTCGACTTCCTTGGCGACGGTGACGCCGTCCTTGGTGACGGTCGGGGAACCGAATTTCTTGTCGATGACGACATTGCGGCCCTTGGGCCCGAGGGTGACCTTCACCGCGCGGGAGAGGAGCTCGACGCCACGGAGGAGTTTCTGACGAGCGGCCTCGTCGAACAGGAGTTGTTTGGCTGCCATGTGATTAGTTTAAGTTGGGAGTTTAAGTTGGAGGGGATGCGGGACGGCTCAGGCGATGACGCCGAGGATGTCGTCTTCGCGGACCAGCGTGTATTTCTGGTCCTCGATCTTCACCTCGGTGCCGCCGTATTTGGAGATGAGCACGCGGTCGCCGACCTTCACTTCGAAGGGCGTGACCTTGCCGTTCTCGTCCTTCTTGCCGGTGCCGAGGGCGATGACTTTCGCCTCCTGCGGCTTTTCCTTGGCGCTGTCGGGGATGATGATCCCGCCGCGGACCTGTTCTTTTTCCTCGATGTGCTGCACGAGCACGCGATCACCGATGGGTTTGATGTTCACTTTAGCCATGTTGGTTTAGTGGTTGGTTGAGTTGGTTTGGGGAAATGGCGCGGGCCCGGACGCGGAGGGCGGCACGGGCTCGCGGCAAAGAGGGTTTACTTCTTGTCCTCGTCGACGATCTCGACGTCGGCATCGACGACCTTGCCGTCGGCTTTCTTGGCCTTCTTCGGCTCGGAGGCGGGTTCGTCTCCGGCGGTCGCGGAGTCCGGGGTCGCACCGGCGGCGCCGCCGGCGGCCTGGGCCTGCTGGTAGAGCTCGGCACCGATCTTCTGGAGATTTTCCAGGGCGGACTTCATGCGCGTGACGTCGGCGGACTCGAGGTCCTTCTTGGCGTCGGCGATGGCGGTCTCGAACTTGCCCTTGATGTCAGCGGGGAGCTTGTCGCCCGCGTCCTTCAGGGTCTTCTCGAGTTGGTAGATGGTCGTATCGAGCTGGTTCTTGGTCTCGACAGCCTCCTTGCGCTTGGCGTCTTCGGCGGCGTTGAGCTCGGCTTCCTTGGTCATCTTCTCGACTTCTTCCTTCGAGAGGCCGGAGGAGCCTTGGATGGTGATCTTCTGGTCCTTGCCGGTGCCGAGGTCCTTGGCGGTGACGTGGAGGATGCCGTTGGCGTCGATGTCGAAGGTGACTTCGATCTGCGGCGTGCCGCGCGGAGCGGGCGGGATGCCGTCGAGCTTGAACGTGCCAAGCGTCTTGTTGTCGCGGGCCATCGGGCGCTCGCCCTGAAGAACGACGATTTCGACGCCGGGCTGGTTGTCGCTGTAAGTGGAGAACACCTGCGCCTTCTTCGTCGGGATCGTGGTATTGCGCGGGATCATCGGCGTGGAGACGTCGCCCGCGGTCATGATGCCGAGGGTGAGCGGCGTGACGTCGAGGAGGAGCACGTCGCGGACGTCGCCCTTGAGCACGCCGCCCTGGATGGCGGCGCCGACGGCGACGACTTCATCGGGGTTGACGCCTTGGTGCGGCTGCTTGCCGGCGAGTTGCTTGGCGATGTCGACGACCTTGGGCATGCGGGTCATGCCGCCGACGAGGACGAGTTCGTCGATCTTGTCGGTGGAGACGCCGGCGTCCTTGATGCAGTTCTTGAACGGCGGCAGGCAGCGGTCGAAGAGCGATTCGCAGATGCGCTCCATCTGGGCGCGGGTGAGCTGGAGATTGAGGTGCTTCGGGCCCGACGCATCGGCCGTGATGAACGGCAGGTTGATGTCGTAGGTCGTGGCGGAGGAGAGGGCGATCTTGGCCTTCTCGGCCTCTTCCTTCAGGCGCTGGAGCGCCATGGCGTCCTTGCGGAGGTCGATGCCGTTTTCCTTCTTAAAGCTGTC
>JAMPXH010000110.1 GCA_023701285.1 Candidatus Didemnitutus sp. | reverse complement strand
CAATCATCTTCTTGAAGCTGGCTGTCTCCAGTTCTGTGAGGTTATCGTTGACGCCCTCGATCTCGAATCCTAGGCAGGCTGTGAAGTCCTCCTCGTTGCCGATCATGACGTCGACATACTTGGCGATCTCGCGGTTGACCTCCTGGGCCTTCTTGAGGCCGCCGATGGTCTTCCAGAGCGAGGGGCGGTAGTTGAGGTCGTAGGAGACGATGGTGCCGTGCTTCTTGGCGGCCTTGACGGCCTCGACGGTGAGTTCGGCGGTCGTGGCGGAGAGCGCGGCGAAGATGCCGCCGGTGTGGAACCAGCGGGCGCCGAGCTTGCCGAAGATGTGGTCCCAGTCGAAGTCGCCGGGCTTGAGCTGCGAGGCGGCGGTGTTGCCGCGATCGGGACAGCCGACGGCGCCGCGGATGCCGTAGCCGCGCTCGGTGAAATTGAGGCCGTTGCGGACGGTGCGGCCGATGCCGTCGTCCTCGCGCCACTTGATGAAGTCGGTGGCGACGCCGCCCTGCATGATGAAGTCCTCGACGAGGTGGCCGACTTCGTTGTCGACGAACGCGGTGCAGACGGCGGTTTTCAGGCCGAAGCATTTGCGCAGGCCGCGCGAGGTGTTGTATTCGCCGCCGCCTTCCCAGGCGGTGAAGGAGCGGGCCGTGCGGATACGGCCCTCGCCGGGATCGAGGCGGAGCATGACCTCGCCGAGTGAGATCTGATCGAATGCGACGCTGTTAGCGGGTTTGACGGGAAGTGACATGGGGAGTTCGAAGTTTGGGTTGAGAGCTGAGAGTGGAGAGGATGCCGGGCGGTGAACCGTGGCGGAACGCGCCGCAGACTCAGGCTTTGTTGGCGGCGGTGACGAATTCCTGCGCGCGCTTGGTGATCGCGGCCCAGTCCTTCGCTTTGAGCGCGGCGGGTTGCACGAGGGCGCTGCCCGCGGCGGTGGCGTAGGCGCCGGCCTTGAGAAAGTCGGCGACGGTCTCCGGCGTGACGCCGCCCGTCGGCATGACGTTCAGGAAGGGGAAGGGGGCCTTGAGCGACTTGATGAAGGCCGGGCCGAAGAACTCGGCGGGGAAAACCTTCACGATGTCGGCGCCGAGTTCGTAGGTGTTGTAGGCTTCCGTGGGCGTGAGGGCGCCGCCGAGGATGGCGAGGCCGCGCTCTTTGCATGCGGCGATGACGGCCGGGCGCACGCAGGGCGTGACAATGAACTTCGCGCCGGCGGCCTGCGCCTGGGCGACGGTCTCGGCGTTGACGACGGTGCCCATGCCGAACGTGACGTGCGGGAGCTCCTTCGCGGCTTTGGCGAGGACGTCGAGCGCTCCGGGCGTCGACATCGTGAGCTCGATGACCGTGAGGCCACCGGCGGCGAGCGCGCGGGCGCAGTCGATGAGACTGTCGGGGCCGTCGGCGCGGATGAGCGCGATGACCTTTTCGTTTTTGATGCGGGCGAGAACGTCGGACTTGTTCATGGGGAAGGGAGATAACGGATGCGGGCAACCGGCAGTGTTAACTGTTCCGCGCGGTGAGGCCCGGCGGAAGACTGCCATCGCACACGATGAGACCGGTGCGCGGCGAATGTCGCGGGGGGCTCATCGTTGCATCGCGCGCGGCCATTAGTTGCTAAGCGCCACCGGCCCACTTGGGCTTCTGGCGGAGGTGGTAGAGGCGCTCGCCGGCCTTCGGTTCGAGGAAGATGCCTTCGTGCTCGCGGTGGGCGAAGTCGTCTTGGTTGATCGTGCGCCAGTCGCGGTAGCCGAGGTTGATCTTGCGGCAGGTGGCCTCGGGGATGCCGGTGGCGAGCGTCACGCGCACGCGCGGCGTCTCGATGCCGGTCACGGGATCGTAAGTGCCGATGCCGTGCACGTGAGTGGAGTGGGCGAGGGTGCCCCAAGGCTCGTCCTTGAACTTGTCCCACTGCTTCAGGAAATACTGCACACAGTGGTAGCCGATGCGCTCGATCATCTTGCCGTGCACGACGGAGACCTCGTGGATGTGGGGCGCGTAGATGATGAGTTCGCCGCCGTCGGCGACGATCGGCTCGAGTTTATACATGCACTTCCCGCCGACCCAGAGCTCGTCATACATCAGCGGCGCGCAGCTGAGCACGGTGTGAAACGGACGATCCTTGTAAGTGATGTGGAGCTCGCGCGAGAGCTCGCTGGCGCTGTCCCAGGCCTGCTCGGGCGTGCCGGCGTAGAGGCCGGCGAGCTCGCCCTTGCCGTGCACAACCATGGCGAAGCAGAACTTCGGCACCGTGACCATCGCGCCGGCGCGGTCGACGACCTTGCGGACGGGCGTCCACTTGTTGCCGATGATCATCGGATTCGTGACGACGGCGCCGAGCCAGTGGAAGAAGTTGAGGATCTGCGGGCCGGCGACGCCGGGGAAGAGGTATTTGTTGCCGCCCGAGAAGCCGACGACCTCGTGCGGGAAGACCGGGCCGATGATGATGAGCTGGTCGTAGTCGAAGAGGCGGCGGTTGACGTGCACGGGCACGTCCATTGCGAACAGACCGCCGGAGAGCTGGTGGATCTCGTCGGCCGGGATGACTCCGAGGTCGCGCAGCGCCGTGGGGTTGTCCCACTCGTGATTGATGAACTCGACGTCGCGGTAGGTCGTGGCGCGCTCCTCGGCGGTGATCTCGACGCGTGCGTTGATGGCGTCGTCCGGCATCGGCGGATGCGTGCCGAGGGCGATCATGACGTCAAACTTCGCGGCGGCATGGCCAAACTGCGAGAAGAGCGTCTTGAACATCAGGCCGACCGGCGCGGTGCGGGTTCCATCGGGAATGATGAGGCACACGCGCCGGCCGCGGTAGGCCTCGGCCGGGCAGGCTTGGGCGACCAGCGCCGCGACCTCTTCAGGGCGGAGCGCGGCGCCGGGTGCGGCGATCTGTTGGAACGGAGCAGACACGTCTAATAAATATGAAACTGATTCTGAGGCGGAAGGGAATCCGAAACTTGCCGGCGGCGCGTCAGTCGCCCGCGGCCGCGCCGGTGTAACCGAGGCTGCGGGCCAGTTCGGCGGCGGCGGTGGTCACCTTCGCGGCGAACTCGGGGATGCGCTCCTTGGAGAAGCGCACGGTGGCCGCGGTGATGCCGAGGGCGGCGACGACGTGACCGTCGGAGCCGAAGACCGGGGCGGCGAGGCAGCGGACGCCGGGGTGGTATTCCTCGTTGTCGAGGCTGTAACCGCGTTTGCGCGTGAGCTCGGTCTCGCGTTTGATCTCCGCGAAGGTCGTGAGCGTGTGGGGGGTGCGGCGGGTGGACTCCTTGCGGCTGAACCACTCGGCCAGCCGGGCCTGGTGCAGGAAGGCGAGGAAGATCTTGCCCGTGGACGAGCAGTGCAGCTCCGCGAGATAACCCGGGCGCGACGCGGCGCGGAGCGGGTGGGGGCTGTCCTGCACGGCGACGATCAGCGCACGGTTGTCGCAGGGGATCGCGAGGTGCGAGGTTTCCTCTGTGGTCTGGGTGAGTTGTTGCAGCACCGGCAGCGCGGCCTCGCGGATCTCGGTGCCGGCGAGCGAGGCGTTGCCGAGGTGGATGAGCACCGGGCCGAGCTCGAAGCGGCTCTCGACCTTGCGCACGAAGCCCTCGAGCTGGAGCGTGGCCATGATGCGCAGCGTCGTGGTGACGGGCAGGCCGAGCGCACGTGCGATGTCCGCGACCTTGAATCCCTCCTTGCTCGTTCCGAGCAGTTTGAGGATGTCGCACGCGTTCCGCAGATTCGGAATCACGTAGCGCTCCAAGCTGGAGGCAGCGTCGTCGTTTTTGCTGGCCGGACGTTTCATGGGCGGAGGAAGTCTCGTCGGTCGCCGCAAGACGGAGCAGGCCCGGGGCGGCGGCGGGGAATTGGGAATTTTCGCTACATTCATAAGTGAACTCTGCATTTATTAGCGAATCATTTTCCCCGCGCATGCCTCGGACACGCGCGAAGAGTTGCCGGTCTGTGCTCGACGCCGCCTGTGCGCCTGACCGTGTGTCCGCTGCTTCGGGTCAGACCGGCAGCAGGGGCAAGCCTACCTCCATCTCGCCGGGAAAGTCGGTCGCGGCACGCTCAGGCAGGCAATTTCCGTGTCATCTGTTCAACGGTGGACAAATTTCCGCCTCGCCTGCCGGTGCGAGGCCGCTTCGCATAAGGCATAATGCGTCGTTTGTTGCTGTTCTGCGGGGTGTTACTCTTTGCCGGGGCTGGTTTGTGGGCTCAAACCAAAGATGAGCCACCGCCGTTGGTGATGGAGCCGTTCACCGTGGACGGATTGGCCGACGAGGAGTTCGACCGCACCGGCATGGGCTCCGTGGAGGAACAGATCCGCGATGAGCCTTTTTCGAACGACCTGATCAGCCTCGCGGACTACACCGACGAGACCAATCTCACGCTCGAACTCGCCGCGGACCTCGCCGCCGTTTCGAATCCCTCGCCGTCCGACCGCATCGTGAGCGAGGACCGTCTCAATCTCCGGGGCTTCCCCACGCCCACGTTGCGCAACAGCTTCATCCGCGTCGGCGTGGCCGAATCCCTCAACAGCGGCCGCACGATCGTCATCCAGGGCCCGCTCGTGCCCGTGCTCGGGCGCGCGGCTCCGGGCGGCATCCAGGATGTGCATGCGGCCCGACCGCGCACGAAAGCGCAGCAGCGCGTCGACCTGCAGTTCACCGATCAGGACCGCCGCCGCGTCGCCTACGAGACCACGGGCCCGGTCGTGAAGAAAAAGGCCTGGCAGCGCGTCGCCGTGAACTGGCAGCGGCGCGAAGGCCCCGAGGAGTTCACGCGCGAGGAGTTGCTCTCCGTCAGCACCTCGCTCACATGGAAACACAGCCGCGCCGCCAGCTCGATGATCTCGGCGGACTATCGCGACATCAAGGCCCGCGTCACGCCCGGCATCCCCGAGTATCGGCCCGCCGGCGGCGGCTTGATCGCCGGCCCCTATCTGCCGCTCGCCTATTTCAACGCCAACGGTCCCGAAGCCGCCGTGCGCCGGCGCAGCATGACCGTCGCGGCGCAGTTCGACGGCCAGCTGAATCCCAATTTCTCCCTGCGTGCCAACGTCGAGGGCTGGTGGCGCGACATCGAGCAGGACCGCTTCACCACCTCCGTGCTCTCGCTCGACACCGGCCTCTTCGAGGGCACGCGCGAGCCGCGGCACATCGAGCAGCCGCACCAAGCCATCGTCTCGATGGTCGAGCTCACCGGGCGTTTCCGCGCCTTCAAGGCGGTGCACAAGTTCCTCGCCACGGCCAGTCACACCTGGGGCACCTACGAACGCGAGGACCGCGCGCTCTCCATCACCGACCGCAACGCCCTGCCGCTGAGCGTGCGGCGCTTCGATCCGCTCAATCCCGATTACTACGCGCCGGCCTACGATCCTTTGCTCTACAACCGCGTGGTGACCGACCGCACCGAGCGTGCGCGCTACGGCGCGATCGAGATCAGCGACCGCATGGCTTTCGCGCGCGGGCGCTGGGTGGCCTCGGCGGGTCTGCGCTACGACACCGTGGAGCTCGAGGTGCAGGACGACCGCGTCAACGCGCCCTGGCCGCTCGTGCGCGACACCGTCGCTCAACTCAGCTACCACGCCGGCCTCAACTGGCAGGTCGCCCCCAGCAAGCTGCTCGCTTACGCCAGCGTCAGCACTGCCTTCGATCCCTCCACGCGCGTCGACGCCCGCACCGGCCGCATCCAGGACAACGAGACCACCCTCGGCTACGAGGCCGGCGTGAAGGGCCGCGCCTTCAAAAGCAAAGTCGATTACAGCGCCGGCGGCTTCCAGTTGTTCAACCAGCACATCTCGCGCCGCAACCCGCTCTACGACGACCCCATCGCCGATGCGAACCAGACGCAGCCGCAACTCGTCGCCGCCGGCGAGGAGCGCTACCGCGGTCTCCGCTTCGACCTCCGCTGGCAGATCGCCAAGCCCGTCCTCTTCATCGCGCGTTCGGTTTACATGAAGGCCGTGACCACGGCGTCGCCCGACCTGCCGCAGGAAATCGGCCGCGAGATCTCGCGCCTGCCCGGCTTCACGGCCACGGCGCAGCTGCGCTACCGCTCGCTGGCCAAGACCGGCGGCTGGTTCAGCTCCGGCACCTGGCAATACATCGACGGCTACGTCGGCAATTACGCCGACACCCGCCGCGCCTACCTTGAATATCCCGGCTACGGTGTGGTGCACGGCAACGTCGGCTACTCCTGGCGCGGCCCCAAGCGCACGCTCGAGGTCGAGACCGGCGTGCGCAACCTCTTCGACCGCGACCTGCTCACCAGCCACGCGCGCGTCAACGCCGACCGTGAGCTCACGTTCACGACGCGGTTGTATTTCTGATTCTGCGCGCGGCGAGTCGCCGTCCGCGTGAACGGCCCGCGGCGGACACCGGTCAAACGATGCGCGCGCGAATACGTTCGCGAAAAAGGCGCGGCTGTCATGTCGTGCCGGCCCGATGAGATTCGTTTTTGCGTGCCTGCTGTCGTTGCTCGGATTCCTGCCGGCGTGGGCGGGGGAAGCGGCCTTCGCGGCTGATGCTGTCGTCGCCGCCGACGGCTCCGGGGATTACCGTTCGTTGCAGGAAGCGATCAGCGCCGCGCCGATGCGCGCGCCCGCCGCCGGCGCGCTCTGGCGCATCCTCGTCCGGCCCGGCGTCTATGAGGAGCGCATCTACGTGCAGCGCGAACGCGGGCGCATGCACATCCGCGGCGAGGACGCCGCGCGCACCGTGATCCGTTACCACCTCCACGCCGGAGTCGTCGGCGAGGACGGCAAACCCATCGGCACCTTCCGCACGCCCACGGTGCACATCGACGCGGACGACATGATCTGGGAAAACCTCACGCTCGCCAACACCGCCGGCCCGGTCGGGCAGGCCCTCGCGCTGCGCGCCGACGGCGACCGGTTGCAATTCCGCGGCTGCCGTTTTCTCGGCTGGCAGGACACCGTGCTGCTGAACCGCGGGCGGCATTACTTCGAAGGGTGTTACGTCGAGGGCCACGTGGATTTCATCTTCGGCGCGGCGACGGCGTGGTGGCAGGATTGTCACATCCATGTGTTGCGCGACGGTTACATCACCGCGGCGTCGACGCCGGCGGAGCAGTCGCACGGGTTCGTGTTCGCCGATTGCCGCATCACCGGCGAGGACGGCGTGCGCACCTATCTGGGTCGCCCGTGGCGCGACTACGCCGCCACGGTGTTCCTGCGCACGGCGATGTCGGAGGCGGTGCGGCCCGAGGGCTGGCACAATTGGAAGAAGCCCCACGCCGAGCAGACCGCGCGCTACGCCGAACACGACTCGCGCGGTGCCGGCGCCAACGACACGGCGCGCGTGCCGTGGGCGCGGCGCCTGAGCGAATCCGAAGCGGCGGCGCTCACGCCCGTGGCCGTGTTGGGCGGTGCGGACGGCTGGAATCCCTGCGCGCCCGCCGGCCAAGCGGCACCGTGGATGCCCGACCTCGGCGACGGACGCTATCGCAATCCGGTCCTCGCCGCGGATTATTCCGATCCCGACGCGGTGCGCGTGGGCGACGATTATTGGCTGACCTCGTCCAGTTTCAGCCAGGTGCCCGGCCTGCCGATCCTGCACTCGCGCGATTTGGTGAACTGGAGCCTCGTCACGCACGCATTGCCGCGCTTGGTGCCGGAGGAGGCGTTTGTGCAGCCGCAGCCCGGCAAGGGCGTATGGGCGCCTTCGCTGCGTCACCACGACGGCAAATTCTGGCTCTATTACCCGGACCCCGATTTCGGAATCTACCTGATCACGGCCACGGACCCGCGCGGACCGTGGAGCGCGCCGGTGCTCGTGCAGGCAGGGCGGGGCCTGATCGATCCCTGTCCGCTGTGGGACGATGATGGCACGCTCTACCTGATCCACGCGTGGGCCAAGTCGCGCGCCGGCATCAACAACGTCCTCACGCTCCTGCGGCTCGATGCGACGGGCACGCGCGTCGAGGAGGATTTCGGTGTCGTCATCGACGGCAACCGCCTGCCCGGCTATCGCACGCTCGAGGGACCGAAGCTCTACCGGCGCAACGGCTGGTATTATGTCTTCGCTCCTGCCGGTGGCGTGAAGGAGGGCTGGCAATCTGTCTTCCGCGCCCGCGATCTGCGCGGACCCTACGAGGATCGCATCGTGCTCGAGCAAGGTGCGACTCCGATCAACGGCCCGCACCAAGGCGCGCTCGTCGACACGCCCGGCGGCGAGTGGTGGTTCCTGCATTTCCAGGACAAGGAGGCCTATGGCCGCATCGTGCACCTGCAGCCCGTGCTCTGGCAGGACGACTGGCCGGTCATCGGCCGCGACGACGACGGCGACGGACGCGGCGAGCCCGTGCTCGTGCACCGCAGGCCGGCGCTTCCGCCGCAGGCGCCCGCGGCGCCTGCGACCGGCGATGAGTTCGAATCCGCCACGCTCGGGCTGGCGTGGCAGTGGTCGGCGAATCCCGGCGAGGATTGGTATTCGCTGACCCAGGTGCCGGGCGCGCTGTGGCTCGCGGCGCAACCTTCCCGCGGTCCCAATCTGCACTCCGCGCCACATCTGTTGCTGCAGAAATTTCCCGCCGAGGAGTTCGCGGTGGCCACGCGGTTGACCCTCGGCGCGGGCACGCGGGCCGGATTGGTCGTCTACGGGGCGAGCTACGCTTGGATCGGCGTCGAGACCGGCGCGTCCGGTGCGCGCTTGGTGTTGCGGCAATGTGAAAAGAGCGACCCGGCGGTGGCGGAGCGCGAGGAATTTGCCGCGGATCTGCCTGCGGGACCGGTCGAGCTGCGCGTGACCGTGCGGCCAGGTGCGCGCTGCGAGTTCAGTTATCGCGGGGCAAGGGAGGCGGCGTTTCGCTCCGTGCCTTGGAAATTCGCGGCGCGGCCCGGACGCTGGGTCGGGGCGAAGGTGGGACTCTTCTGCCAGCAGACCGGCAGCTCGTCCGGTGGCGTGGCGGCGGATTATTTCCGCGTGACCGCGGTGTCGCCGGAGTGACGGCCGCGCACGGTGCGGCTTGCGCGATGCCGCAGGCCTGGCGTCAGGCGCAGGGTGATTTTTCGCCGGGCCGGCGCGCGGCGTCCATTTTGGGATTGCGCAGAATCCAAAAAATTCACATATGAATGCATAGTTCATTAGTGAACGTGCGTTGGCCGCCTTATAACCCCCGTCCTACGGCGGCTGTCGCACTTGAGACTGTTACAACCCTAACCCCACCTGAACATGGATATCGTCCACCGTCTTGCGCGCGGCTTTTGCACGCGGCTGCGCACTCCGGCCTGGTTGCGCCTGCTGGCGCTCACCGTCGCCGTTTCCCTTCCTCTCGCCGGCCAGGCCCAGACCACGGGCTCCGTCAGCGGCACCGTGATCAGCGGCGCCACGAGCAACTTCATCGAGGGCGCCGATGTCTCCATCGACGCGCTCAATCTCCGCACCAACACCGGCCGCGGCGGCGCGTTCCGCTTCGACAACGTGCCGGCCGGCTCGCACAGCGTCAGCATCAGCTACCCAGGCCTCACGCCGTATTCGACCACGGTCGAAGTCACGGCCGGCGCCACTGCGACCGTCGCCGCGACGCTGTCTTCGGACGTCGTCACCCTGAGCGAGTTCAAGGTCACCGCGATGCGCGAAGGCATGGCGCAGGCCATGGCGCTCCAGCGCGTCTCCGTGCAGATGAAGACCGTCCTCGCCGCCGACCAGTTCGGCCCGATTAGCGAGGGCAACGTCGGTGAATACATGAAGTTCATCCCCGGCGTGAGCGTCGACTACAACGTCAACGACGCCCGCGGCGTCTCCCTGCGCGGTCTCTCCACCGCCTTCACCATCGTCACCGTCGACGGCACGCCGATGGCCGGCGCCTCCTCGGTCGACCTCACGCGCCGCTTCGAGTTCGAGCAGATCGCAATGAACAACGTCGAGACCACCGAGCTCTTCAAGACCGTCACCCCCGACATCTCGGCCGGTGCGACGGGCGGCTTCGTGAATTTCGTCACCAAGAGCGCCTTCGACCACGGCGACCAGCAGCGCATCAGCTACGACCTCTCCTTCGGCGGCCCGAGCACCAACTTCGAGCTCAAGAAGGTCGGCGGCGTCTGGGGTAACCGCAAGGAGTTCCCCGTCCGCCCCAGCCTCGAGGCCAACATCTCGCGCAAGCTCTCCGACAAGGTCGGCATCAACGTCAACTACCGCTTCTCCGACAAATACGATGACGCTCCGCGCACCATCGAGAACTGGACCATCTCCGGCACCACGCCGACCCTCGGCTCCTACACCGTGCAGGACGAGCAGAAGCTGACCCACCGCGAGTCCCTCGCCGCCAAGGTTGACTTCCGTCTCTCCGACCAGACCAAGGTCTTCGTCGCCGGTTCGTGGAACAACTACGACCTCCTCTTCACGCAGCGCGGCCTCGTGTTCAACCTCGGCACCAACTCGACCCTCGCCGGCGACACCGTCACCTCCGGCACCACCGGCACGCGCACGATCACGAACAACATCCTCCAGCGCCGCAAATACGGCGACACCTACCACTTCAACGCCACGTTGGAACACAAGTTCAACGACGAGGCCGTGATCCGCATCACCCCGTATTGGTCCCGCGCCGACGGTCACTATCAGGACACCGGCGAAGGCTACATCTCCGGCAACGCCTTCATCAACTACGGTGGCACGACCACCGGCGGCACCAATCCGGCCTTCAACCAGATCGTCCTCGGCGGCATCTACGACATCACGTCCGCCCCGAGCGTCATCCTGCGCAACGGCGCCACCATCACCGCCAACGATTACCTGCGCGATGTCGGCAATTACAACTACAGCAACTCCGCCACCGGCACCGCCTTCCAATCCCGTCCTTGGGACGCGCGCGACATCAAGAGCGGCGTGAACGGCAACTACACCCGCGACCTCACGATCGCCTCCATCCCGGTCTCGCTCGATGCCGGCTTTGCCATGGACGATGTCAATCGCCGCATCAAGAAGCCTGATTATCGCGCGGCCCAGTCCGTCATCACCGGCAACGCCCTCCGCGCCCTCGCGGACGAGTATTACAGCGATGATCTCGCGTTCGGCTTCGGCTCGATCCAGGCGATCGACCCCTACAAGCTCTGGAGCGCCTACTCGAGCACGACCATGGCGCTGAACAACTACGAGAATTACCGCTTCGAGGAGGAAAACCTCGCCGGCTACCTGCGCCTCGATGCCAAGGTTTCCGACAAGCTCCTGCTCGTCGGTGGTGTGCGTTGGGAACAACGCGACATCACCGCGGAGACCGAGCGCTTCTCCGGCGGACGCCGCAACACCGGTCTGACGACGCTCAAATACGACAACTTCTTCCCGTCGCTCACCTTCAAGTATTCGCCCTCGCGGTCCCTCGTCTTCCGCGGCGGCGCCTCGCGCACGGTCGGCCATCCTGACTACACCGACCTCGTCACCTCGGTCACGCCCGAGACCACCTCCGGCGGCGACGGCATCATCGTCCTTTCGGACCCGAACCTGAAGCCCTACTTCGCCTCGAACTTCGACCTCGGCGTCGATTACTTCACGGGCACGCGCGGCGTCATCGGCGTCGCCGTCTTCTACAAGAAGTTGGACAACTTCATTTCGCAGCGCTCGATGAGCGTCGCCGAGCGCAACGCCGCCGCCACCGCGCTGGGTTACGATCCGCTCGACTTCAGCACCGGCACGATCTCCACCAACGGCGCCGCCGCCACTTACCAGGGTGTCGAATTCAGCTTCGCGCAGAACCTCACCTTCCTGCCCAAGCCCTTCGACGGCCTCTCCGTGCAGGCCAACTACTCCTACGTCGACATCAGCTCCGACGATCTCGACACGGAGTATTCCGCCAAGCGCGCCGTCTCGCCGCAGACGATCAACGTCATCCTCGGCT
>JAMPXH010000013.1 GCA_023701285.1 Candidatus Didemnitutus sp. | reverse complement strand
GACCGCCCTGCCGTTCGGGCCCGGAGGAGCGCCGCTGAAATTCGGCATGCTCGCCAACAGCAACCGCGGCACCGGTTCCAGCAATTACGCCGCGCGCGTCGAGTTGCTCAATTACCTCGAGGAAATCCACGCGCTGGGCCTGCAGCCTGCGCAGATCGTCGTCGAGACCTGGAATGCCTATCCCGACCGCTGGCTGCCCGAATCGCGCCCCGACACGATGACGCACCTGACCTGGCGCGTGCTCAACCGCCTGCGCCACGGCCGCGACATCGCGTCAGACAGCACGCCTTGAGGGCGGCCATTGTATGATAAAGCGCTCTAATCGGCACGCACGACGCGGGTGAAGGTGAGCGACATGCCGCCGAGGAGACCCGACGGCAACGGGCCTGACTGCCACGGGAAATAGTCGCCGGGCTTGATCGTCGCAGGGTCGGGATAGTGCACGCCCATGGTGTTGGCCCAGGTAAGCCGCTCCGTCTCGGGCAGCGTGGCGTCGTAAAGACAGCGGTTGACCCACGTGTTCGCCACGGCGATGCGCAGCTCGTTGCGACCCGCGCGCAGGTGGCGCGTGACGTCGATGCGATACGGCGGGCGCCAAAGCACGCCGACGCGCTCGCCGTTCAGTGTCACCTCGGCCACTTCCGCGACCTGCTCAATCGCCAGGGCAACCCGCAGGTCCGGCGCGAGCGACTCGGCCGCCACATCGAAGGCTTTCGTGTAAACCGCGGTGCCGGAGAAATGCTTCACGCCGGGCATGGTCGAATCGGTCCAGGAAGTCAGCGCAGGAAACTCCTGCGGTTCCGCCGGCCCGCCCCACTGCGGATCGAAAGTCACGGCAAAGGGGCCGTCGATTTTCTGCGCCGATGGCACCACGGCCGCGGTCAGCGCAAGCGCGGAGCCGTCCGCGCGGGTCAGACGCAGTGTGCCGGGCGTGGTAAACTCGGCGCCCAACCCCGTCGCGTCCGCGAACAGGCGCGGCGCGTCCGTTGCCTCCCGGCCGGCCGGCGCGGCGGGCGCACCGTGCGCCAGCGCCTCGGCAGGCGACCATGCCTTCGCTGCCACCGTGAAATCGGTCGCGCGTCCCTTGAACGACGACCGCACGGCGGCCGGCGGATGCACGAGGCGACCGGAGGCCTCGCCGCGCGCGACGAGCCGGCCGTTGACGAACATGCTGGGCACGCCGCGCTCGTAGACGACGGCGACGCGCGCGCCCGGCGGCACGGGTTGGTCCCACACGAGCACGCTGTTCAGGAAACCGGCGCCGTGCTCGAAGACGGCGATCGAGTTGCGCCCGACGCTCAGGCCGGCACAAGCGCGCTTCGCATCGCCCATCTTCATGTGCATCTGCTCGGGGAAGAGGACGAAGTTCTCGCCCGCCTGACTGACGATGCCACGCCGCGCCGCCGCGGTAAGCTTGCGATCGATGGTCGGCGCGACAGTGACGGCGAAGGAAAAACTGTCCGCCACCTGCGTGTTATCCGTCCGTGAGGCGGGCCCGCCCGCGGAGAAGAGTTCCCTGCCCTCCCACTCGGCGCGCACGACGGCACGCTGTTCCGGAGCGCCGCGGAAGACGACGAACACGCCTTCCATGCGTTCGAGGGTGAGCGGCACATGCGTGTAGCCGTCGCGCTCGAAATAGGCCGGCGCGCGTTCGATCCGGCCTGTCTCCGGATACCAGAGCGCGACGTCCTTGCCCGTCACACGGAACGACAGCAGGCCCGTGCGCGGGGCATCGGGGAGGCGGTTGATGACCCAGAACCACTCGGTGCCGTCGGCATGCTCGCGGTGCGTCCAGCCGAGATCAGTGGAAGGCGCCCCGGCGAGAGTGCAGCGGAAATTCTCGCGGATGCCCCGCGCCGCCGCGGCCTCGTTGGCCGTGTAACCGACATAAAACGTGCCGCGTCCCAGCCGGCGCGCAGCCTTGCGTCCGTCGCCGTAGAGTTCCTCGACAAGCGCGCGCCACCGCGCCGCCGCTTCGGCACCGCCGCGCAGCGAAGGCGGGGCGGAAGGCTTCGCGAGCGCCGAGACGGTCGCACCGTCCGCCACGAGGTGGCGGAGACGCTCGAGCGTGGCAAGTTGCAGCGTCGTCTTGGGCGAGACGACCAGGAGTTCATACGCCATGCGTCCGGGGCTCACGAGACGGCCGTCCACCACCTTGAGAAAGCGGCGCACGCCGTCGCCCTCGATGATGTCGTAGGCAAAGTTGCCGGTGATCTCGAGCGAGACGCCGGTCGTGGGGATCTCGTCCGAGTAGAGCGAGAGGATCCGCGCGGCGTATTTGCCCTGCTGCAACAGGTATTGATTGCGCGCGATCGTGTCGAACCATGGCCGGGCGAAGCGCCACCACGGGAGCTTGCGGTTGAGCGAGACGCCCCACGGATCCATCTGCCAGCCGGGCGCGCGCTCGTCGGCTTGGTGCGTGTAGGAATGAAAAACCGTGCCGTTGAAACCGGCGAGCAGCACGGTGTCGGCGGTGCCTTTCATCGTCCACGGTGTCTCGGCCCAGTTGCCCTTGCGGGAGGTGAGGGCCTCGCAGGTGACGAATTGCTTGCCGTAGAAATGCGCGGTGCTCGCGACTTCGCGCGCGGCCGAGTGGCGCACGCCGGGCACGACGCCGGGCTCGCGCGCATCCTGCCAGACCTCGCTCATGGGAATATCGGCCTCGCGGAACGAGTTCATCGGGCTGCGCATGAAGATGCCACTCGCGGGCTCGGTCTCGTAGCGCAGCCCGCGGGCGCGGACGAGTTCGCCGAGCCGCCCGTAGAAATTCTCCATCACGAGCTCCGAAAAGGTGCGGCGCAGATCGCGGAGGAAATTCTCGGTCGTCGCGACATCCTCGATGCATTCGCCCGCGTAAACTGGCAGCCACGCGAGCAAATCGTAGCCGTTGCGGGCGCGAAAAAGCTCCGGCAGGCGTTCGGTCCAGTTCTGATGCCCGGCCTCCCACGAATCAGTGGCGATGATCGAGAAGGTGTCGCCTGCGAGCGGACCGGCCGCATCGATCATGCGCTGCGGGTAGGCCGCGAAATGATGGTCGAGCGCCGCCGGGTCGAACTTGTCGACTTCCAGGCCGAGGCCCTCGGGCGTGGCGGGATGGTTTGTCTTGCCCGTGGTGGTGTAGCCGGCGCGCATCACGACCCATTCGCCGGCGGGCACGGTCCAGCGCAGCACGCCGCCCTCGGCCTGGGCGGTGAGATCGCGGATCTCGTCGCGGCGCAGCGTGAGCGGGGCCGGGAACGGACGCGTGGTCTCTTCGATTGCGCCGCTCGTGGCGAGGACGCCGGCCTTGGCGGCGAAATTGTCGATCGGCGAGGCCGCGCGGGAGAATTCGCCGGGCGCGAGCAGCTCGAGCTCGGCGATGGTGAGCACATGCTCCTTCACGACCCCGCGCCGGACGCGCTCGGTGGGATCGGGGCTCTGGTAACGGACGAGGCGCCAGAACCGTGCGCGGCGCGGCGAAAACTCGGCGGAAGTGTCTGCCTGCCGGAACTGTAGCTCGCACACGCGCGTGAAGGTCACGCCGTCGTCCGAGGCCTCGAGGAAGATGTTCTTCGGCAGTTCATACATCCACTGCACCTCGGTAAAAACACCCGCAGCCTCGAAGGGCTCCTTGAACTCGAGTGTCACGCCGCAGAACTGGTCGGGGCGCGTCTTGTCGTGCGCGTAGGCGATCGTCTTCTCGCGGCGGCCGTCGAAGAGCACGCCCGTGTTGCCGTGGCTCGGTTTGGTGTCGGCGTTGGCCGGACCGACCTTCGCCAACACGCCGCGGTGCATGGCGAGGTCGGCGGGACGCTTCGCCGGCCAGGCGAGCACGGCGATGTCGCGCACGAAATCGCGCTTCCGCTCGAGCTCCGGCAAGGGGATGGCCTGCTCGCTGCCGTTGCCGGTGACGCGCACGAGCTTGTAAGTGAGCTCCTTCATCGAGAGCTCGGGCGTGATCCAAGGGCCGCCCGCTTCGGACCAGCCTTCGCAGGCGTGGATGCCGAGCCCGATGCCGTAGCGCTTCGCCGTCTCGGCGGTGAAGCGGAAAGTGTCGAACCACTCGGCCGAGTTGAACTTCAGCGGCCCGGGGACCTTGCCGTTGAGGTGGAAGATGCGGGCGAAGCCGTAGCCCTTGTCCGCCATCTCGCGCAGGTCGGCCTCGATGCCGGCGCGGGAGACGTTGCCGCCGATCCAGTGCCACCAGGCCTGCGGCCGCGCGAACCCGGTCGGGGAAGCAAAATCCGCCTCGCGCGGCGTGTGGGCCGCGAGATCGGGATCGTAATTCGTGTAGCGATGAAACTCATCCGCCGCCGCGAGGGAGATGGTCGCGCCGGCGAAGGCGGCGAAGAGGAACAGGGAACGCATAAAATGAAAACCGCATCCAGCGTCCGCTCCGATGTCCGCAGACGACGGGACCCGCAGGACCGGACCCCGCGCCGGGCCTTAACGGACGCCAAGCCAGCTCCCGTGACCGCACTCCTGTCATCGCGAAGCGCGTCGGGGCACCGCTGTGGGCTTCAGTTAAAGTCGGATGCACTGCGCAGGGGTTGAATCCTCGTCCGGGTGAAAAATGTGCTACAGCGGCCGCGAGACCTTGGGCGCTTACCAAGCGGCGGTCGAAATGCTCACGCGCAGGAAACGGGCGGGGCCCGCACTGAGCGACACAGGGTCGGTGACCGTGACCGGGCCGGCGATGTTTTGCTCACCGGTGCTGCTCCAGATGACGGCCCACGGACCAGCCGGCGTGTTGGCGGCCTCGACGGCATAAGTGAGCGCGGGATCGGCATGGCGCGCGAAAGTGAGCGTGAGGCGGTCGGTCTCGGTCGCCAGGGCGACGGCGGCGGAGCCGTCGGGCTCCAGCGGATCGAGGCCGAGCGCGAACTCGACGAGATTCGTCCAGCCGTCGCCCTCCGGATCGGCGTTGGCGGCGCTGGAGGCGTCGATGGTGGCGGAGCCGAAATGCAGTTCGCGCCACGCCGCGGTGGCGCTGGCGACCTGATTCTGTCGCGTGAAACGCAGCTCATCGCCCACGACAGCGAGCGAACCGTGCCAGCCGGCGGGCAGCGCCAGCTGCGGGAGCGGTCCGGCGAACGAGCCCGCGCGCACGAGGGTCCAGGTCAGACCGACCGCGACCTCGTCACCAGCGAGCGCGACCGCCGCGCCTTCGGTGAAAGTGACGGAACCATCGACGCGCAGCGGCGCGAGTGCGACAGGATCGGCGGGCAGCGTGGCGGCGATGCGACCGGCGGCTTCGAGCGTGAGGTTGCCGGCGATGCGGCCGGAGCCGGCGAGCGTGCCGTTCGCACCGACGGTCACGGCACTCTGCGCGTGCAGGCTGCTCGACGCATCCAGCAGCAGGGTGCCTTCGGTCACGGTGGTCGGACCGGTGTATTCCTGCGCGGCGGTGAGTTTCAGCTGGCCTGCGCCCACTTTCTCGAGCGAGCCGGGGCCGGAGAGCACGCCGTCGTATTGCGTGTCGAGGCCGCTCTGGCCGACCTTGAGTGCGACGGCGGCGGGAGCGGCGTCGATGTTCTGCAGCGTCAGGCCGCGCGAGCCGGTGAGCCCGCCGAAGGTGGCGCTGGTGATGCTCTGCGGGGTGGAAACGTTCGCAGAAGTCGTGGTGTAGCCGAGTTGGAGCGTGCCGGCATCGGCGCCGTTCAGGTCGACGAGGCTGCTCTTCAAGGCGAGCGACTCGGTGCCGGTGACCGCGCCGAGGCGCAGGGTGCCCGAGGCGACGCGGGTGGCGCCGGTGAAGGTATTGTTGCCGAGCAGCTGAGCGGTGACGAAGCTGCCGTTGTTGCTGGAGCCCGTGACGGTAAGGTTGCCCGCACCACCGATGTTGCCGCGGATGGTGACGATGTTGTCGCCCATGCCCGCACCAGTATTGCGCACGAGGAGCGTGAGATCGCCATTCAGCGTGAGCGGGCCGTGGAAGAGCGGCGTGGCGGGGTTTGTCGTCGTGATATTGCTGGAACCGCCAAAGATCGCGGTGCCGCCGATACTGGCGGTGACCGTGATCGGGTTGTAGACATTCAGGCCGGAGGTGGCGTTGCTCAGCACGGTCACGTCGCCGCCGTCCACGACGCCGATGGTGACAGGGTTGGCGTTGGCACCGAAGCTGTTGGAGCGAGTGAAGGTGGTGATGCCCTTGGCGAAGGTGACGTGCCCGGCGAAGGTGTTGAGACCCTCAAGGCGGATGACGCCGCGACCCTGATCGTTGATGGCGTTGCTGATGGTCATGTTGCCCGTGCCGCCGATCGGCGCGAGCAGCGCAATCGAGCCCGCCGTCGAGGCCGCGTTGTAGGAAATATTCGAGACGAAAAGATTGTCGGCGAGCGTGATGCTGCCGGTGTTGAGGACGAGACGCGCGCCGGCGCTCGTGCTGTTGACGCTGATGACCGAACCTGCGCCGCCATTATCGAACGTGATGCCATTCACCGGCAGGACATTCCACGTGTTGGAAGTATTGCCTCCGATCAGCAGGCTCCCGACGGTGACGCCGGCGACGACGTCCTGCGTCAAGTTGGCCGTCGAGGTGTTCGCCACGCGCTGCACCGTGACGCTCGCGGCGTTCGGGTAGGTGTCCGGAGCCAAATTGGAGCCTTCATGGGTCGCCCAAACGGCACCGCTCGCGTTACTCCAGGTGGCGGCAGGCGAACCGGTGTTACCAAGGAAATCGATCGGCTGGGCGGAAAGGGCGGCGGCCAGGGCGCCCGCAGCAAGGACGGCACCGCCGGCGCGGAGCGCACGGCGAAAGGAAGCGGAAGAGACGCGTTTCATGGGGGTTGGGGGCGGTCGCTCCGCACCGAAATTGACGCCGGCAGCGACCGGATGACAGCCCTACGCATAGGCCATGACGGCAGGGGCGGCGAACCGGGCTTGGGTCAAACGTTGACCACCGAAGAGGCCCGCCGTCTACCTCCGAACCGGACGCCGCACATGGGCACGAAAAAGCGCCGGCCCCCCGGCCGGCGCTCTATTCTTACCCCAAAATGAGTCCCGCAGGCCTCAGCGGCGGGCCTGGCGGCGGCGCAGCCAGACGAGGCCGAGCGCGAGTGCGCCGAAGATCGCCGCGTAGGTCGACGGCTCGGGCACGGCGGCGTAGTTCAGGTAGACATCGCCATCCAGGCTCGACAGGATGAACGAGCCGTCGGGACGCAGCGTCTCGAACAGGCCGCCGGCTCCGTCCGCCCAGTTGGAGGACGTGAGGGACAGGTTGCTGAAGTTCGACAGCGAGGCGTTGTCGTAGATCTTCCAGCTGCGATCGGTGTTCCAGAAGGCATCGCTCCAGCTGACCGTCGAACCGGCACCGTTGAAGGACAGGTTCAGGGACGTCGCGCCGGCGAAGTTCAGCGTGCCGTTGACGACCACCTGGTCGAACACCGCCGTCGGATTGCCCTGCGTCGCGGTGTCGGCCGCGAGCTCCCAGTTGATGGTGGCGCCGGTGTTGTAGGTCAGATTGCTGGCGAAGGTCTGGATGCCGGGCGAGTTGCCGGGGCTGTGCGTGCCGCTGATCGTCGCCGCACCGTTGACCGTGCCGGAACCGGCGAGCACGCCGTCCGCGTCCACGCTCAGTGCGCTCGAAGCGTGAGTGGAGCCGTTCAGGATGAGCGTGCCGTTCGTCACCGTCGTCGTGCCCGTGTATTGCTGCGCGGCCGTGAGCTTGAGCACGCCGCCGTTGACGACCTCGAGCGAACCCGCGCCGCTGAGCACGCCGTCGTAGGTGGTGTTGCCGCCGACCTTGCCCACCTTCAGCGCCACCGCGCCGGGCGAGGTGTCGATATTCTGCAGGGCGAGGTTGCGCGAACCGGTGAGGCCGCCGAAGGTCGCGGAGGTGATGGTCTGCGTCGTGGTGACGTTTGCGGACGTCGTGGTGTAGCCGAACTGAAGCGATCCGGTGTCGCTGGCATTGAGATCGACCGTGCTACCTTGAAGCGCGAGCGAATTGGTTCCCGACACCGCGCCCAAGCGGAGAACTCCGGACGCTACGCGCGTCGTGCCGGTAAAGGTATTTACTCCGCGCAACTGCACGGCCACCTCCGCCGCGCTGGCGCTTGAGCCCGTGACGGTGAGATTGCCGCTGCCAGAGACTTCGCCGTTGAAGGTGGTGATTTGCGGAAGCAGCGCGGCCGCACCGAGGTTCTTGCTGACCAGAGTCACGTCTCCGTTGAGGGTCAACGTCCCATGAAATGCCGGCACGGAGGGTGCCGTGGTCGCATTGCCGGAGGAAGCGCCACCGAGCAGACGAGTCGTGCCGCTCGTGCCCGCCGCGACGGTGATCGGGTTGTAGACGTTGGCTCCCGTGGTGGCGTTGAAGATGAGGCTGGCATTGCCGCCTTCCGTGACGCCGAGGTAGACGGGATTGGCATTCGCGCCGAAGCTGTTCGATTTGGTGAAGTTCGTGATACCGGACTCGATGGTGACGGAACCGGTGAATGTGTTCGTGCCGGCGAGGACCACCGGCCCCTTGTCCAAGTCGTTGATCACATTCCGAACGACGATATTGCCTGCGCCGCTGATCACCGAGCCCACGTTGATACCGCCTGAGGCGGTGCCGGTGCCGGTCGTGCCGTAGGAGCGGTTATCGAGATAAAGATCATCCTCCAACTTCAGCGTGCCGGTGCTGAAAAAGACGCGCGCGCCGGCGCTGTTGGAGTTCACAAGCACCGTCACCCCAGAGCCGCCGTTGTTCAACGTGATCGTGTTCGTGTTCGCGCCAATGTTCCACGTGTTCGTGGCGTTGGGCAGGACGGACACGCCACGGACTTTCACTTCGGCGAGATCCACATTGAGATTGGCGCTGTTCGCACCAGCGACACGCTGGATGAAAACATCATTCGGTGAGGAGCCGCTGGACCAACTCGAACCTGCGCTCCATTGAAAAGTTCCGTTGTTGCCGGTGAAATTAATGGGCTGGGCGAAGAGAGCGGGCGTCAGCAGCGCCGCGAGCAGGAGCGCTCCCGCTGAGCCGCAGCGACGGAGGACCAAGGAGGACAGACTTTGCATGGGGGATGGGGTTGAGGGGTGAGCAACGGTGCACACTGCACGAAACAGAGTCTTTTTAGGACACATCCAGGCGGGCAACAAACGGCCCGCGAGTTGACAGTTGACCGCCCCGAGTCCGAACCGGGCTCAGCGCCCCACCCGCGCGGCAGTCACCTGCGCATACAGCCAGCGCCGCGTCGCGACCGTGCTCGGACGGTCCTCGAGGAACTCGACATCCGCATGCACCTCGGCGCCCAAGCCTGCCGGCTCGTAAAACCAGCCTGCCCCACCCATCCGTGCCGCACGTTCGTTCCAGCCGAGGCCGACCTTGCGCCAGCCGTCGCCCGCTTTCGGGTCCCAAGCGGCCCCAGGGTGGCGTGTGGTCAGGAAGCCCCGCCAGACCGCCGCGATGCGGTCGTCGTGCAGCGCGAGGCGGTTGGCCGCGTAATCGCCGCGCGAGAAACCCGTGAAGAACACCGCGCGCCGGTCACCACCGAAGCGCACAAAGACCTCCTCCAACGCCGCCAGCGCGTAATCGACGCCCCGCGCCACATCGCCGAAGCCGTCGATCTGCTCACGCTGCCCGTCCTCGCTCACGAACGGAAGATTCAGCACGATGAACTTTTCCCCGCGCGCCAGCCCCGCCGCGAGCTTGCCGTCCGCGGTGCGGCCGGTCGAGTAGCAGAACTTGTGGTAGAAACGGTTGCCCGTGAACTCGACGATGACCGGATAACGTCCGCCCGGCTGCCACTCGCGCGGCAGCGTCAGCACGTGCCGCACCTGCGTCGCGCTCCAGCCGGGCAAGGCCCGCTCCACGCGCCGCCCCGGCGCCGGCTCGCCGCGCTCCACCTCCGGCACCCGGTAGCGCTGCTCCATCGACGCAGACCGCGGGAGCCCCTCGCCCACCGCCCGAATTTCCCCGACCTCGACGGTCAACGGCTTGGCGCCGTGCTCGAACACCAGTTCGAGCCAACGCACCTCCGCGGCATCGATCGCCGGCGTCAGCACGTCCGGTCCGGAGTAGCGCGCGTGCAAGTCGAGGCGGAGACGCCGCGTCTCACCGGACGCCAGCGTCTCGCGGCCGGAGGGATCGCCGCCAGGGAACGTGGAGACGCCGCCCCACCCTTGCCCGGACATCGCCCAAAAGGTGAACACCACCGGCTGTGGTCCGCGATTCGTCAGCTCGGCTTCGACGTGACGGAAGCGCGCCAGATCCGTGCCACCGTCGGGCAGCACGAATTTCACGCCGCGGTGCAACGTCGGCGTGGTGGCCTCCAGCACGAGATGGCCGCCGTCCTCCTGCGCCGACACTCCTTCGGCGACCAGCGTCGCGGCGGGGAATCCCGCCGTCCCGCCCCAGAGCAGGCGCTCCGGCTGCGGCGCGGCGGCGCTCAGCGCACCCGCGAGCGCCGCGAGGCCGAAGCAACCGAGTTGGCGCAGCCGGTTCATCGCGGACCGTGATTCAAGGCCGCACGCTGCGGTAGCTGGGGCCGAACTTCAGCTCGCGCACGGTCAGTGGCGCCGTGCCTCGGTTGGCCAGGGTCACGCCCTGCACCTCGCGCGCGGCACTGGTCTCCTTGGCGTTGAGATGCCAGTCGTTGTTCAGGCTCGTGTTGCCCTGCGCATCGACGTTGGCGTGGAAGAACGGTTCGCGTTCCGGCACCGCACCGGGCTCGAACACGCACAGGCTCAACGCCGCACGCCCGCCCGGTTCGTGCGGCGGTGTGTAGCGGCCGATCCAGATCATCTCCTTGCCAGCCTTGAACCACGGTTCCTGCCGGCGATTGGCCGGAAAAGCCGTCGCGGTGCGAACCTCCTGCGTAAAACCGGCGTGCAGGCCCGACGCGACGCTGCCGCCCACCCCGAACACCGGCTGCGCCTCGGCGCTGAACGTCGCGGCTAACTCGGCACCTGCGGCGAGCGTGGCTTTGAAGCTGAAATAGCTGGGAAACTCGCGTCGCGTCGCCAGCGGCACGACGGCCGGCAGCGCCAGCGGCATCTCGCGTCCGGGCGCGATCTGCACCGGCGCGTCAGCGAGTAACGTGAGCGTGGGCGCGGCGGTCAGCAGCCGCGCGGGCCGGAAGACACGCACGTAATCGACCGCCATGTAGGTGCCGTGCGCGGCGTCGGTCAGCGGCGTCCACGCTTCGGGCCACGGCAGGTTGCTGAAAACGATGTTCATCCGATCGCCCGTGTAGCCGCCGAAATACGACCAATCGTCCTGGCCGAACTTGCCGTAAGCCTCCTTTTCGAGATCGGGAAACCACTGCGCAAACTTGCCGACGCCCGTGCGGTATTGGTCGTGGTAGCGCGCATGCGTCTTGCCGCGCCACACCTCGCGGCCCTCGAGGAAATAGATCATCTCGTGCTCCCCATACCAGATCGCCCAGGTCTGATACTGGTCGAACGGATGCTCCACGTGGATGCCCTGCGCGACGTGGTCGCTCTCGCCCTTGGCGTTCTTCGCGTAGGCGTAGGTTTTCCAATCGTGCCACGCAATGTGGCCGCGCCCGACGGCGCCGGCCGCGCGTTCGTCCTGCCGCGTCTCGACGATGTCGATCTCGTAGCGGTCGCCGAGCCCGTCGCGCTTGGCGCCGATGCTCGTCATCCAGAAGGCGTTGTTCACGCCCGTGGCCTGACCGGGCTTGAAGCGCACCTCGATGAGCACGTTGTTCTCGACGGTGCCGCGCGTGTAAACATAGCCGGCGGTCCACTGCGACATGCGCTGGCCGGCCGGCCGCGCCTCCTTGCGCACGTGCAGCCGCAACTCGCCGTCGCGCACCTCGAGATTATCCGGCCCGCGCGCGGTATCGCGCGAGAGGCCCTTGTCGTAGGCCTGCGATTCCCACACCGCAAGATCGAGCCGCGTGCCGTCGAATTCGTCGGCGAACACGAGCGCGAGTTCCTCGTTGAAGGGATTGACGGAAGGCGTCGGCGCCGCGACAGCGCCCGCAAGGCCGCAGCCGAACAGGGCGGACGGGATCAGACGCAGGAAACGGGAGAGCGGGATCATGGGATTTTCTCGGAGAAAGGTGCGGCGGGAAGGCCGTCGGCGTTGAGCAGCCAGCCAGTCGGGAAAGCGCGCCACGCATACCTTACGGCGGTCGGACGCAGGCCGGCCGGCACGGGCAGCCGCACGCGTGCACTGCTGACAATCTCCGGCGCGGCGACGGCGACGAACTGCCCGTCCTCGCCCGCGATCTCGAAGGCCTGCGCGGCCTCGCCGCCGAGTTTCAAGCCGCCTCCGGTGTGGGCGAATTCCAACTCCACCGCGCCCGGTCGCGCGACGGCGTGCAGGAGCACCGGCCCCGAATCCTCGACCGCCTCGCCATAGACGCGATGGCGCGCCAAACGCGCGAGGCGCTCCCCGACCTCGCGCTTGCGCATCGGATGGATATCCGTCCGATCCCCGATATCGATCGTGATGGCCTGTCCGGTCTGCGGCAGACGCAGCGCCGCCGTCTGCACCGCGCGCATGGTCACCCAGTCAGCCTGCGTCGTCGTTGGCGGCATCTTTTCCAAGCCCGGCAATTGCACCCACAGGAACGACGCCTCGGGCACGCCGAAATCGCGGCGCCACTGGGCGATCAGGTTCGTGAAGAGTTTTTCGTATTCGCCCACGCGCCGGGCGTTGCCCTCGGCTTGATACCAGAGAAAGCCGCGCACGGCGTAGGGCAGCACGGGCGCGATCATGCCGTTGAACAGCGCCGACGGCTCCTGCTGGTGATTGGGTCCGACGGGCCGGGTCGGCTTGGCCGGCGCCTTTTTGCCGGCCGCGCGCGCGGCGACGGATGCGGCCTCCCAGCGCTGCAAGTCCGCTTCGTGGCGCGCGAGCGCGCCGGGATACTTGGCCAGCACCTCCGCCCAGCGATCGGCGACGGCCTGGAACTCCGGCTCGCCGGCCAGCGCCTCGGCGCTCATCCAGCCCTCGACCGGGCTGTTGCCGTGCGAGGCATTGATCAACCCGATGGGCACGCGCAGCGCATGCCACAGCTCGCGCGCGAAATGATAGCCGACCGCGGTGAACTCGCCCGCCGTCGCCGGCGAGCAGACCGCCCACGCGGCGGGCACCTCGTCCTGGCGGGTCGTGCGCGGGTTGCGGCCAACCTTCAGGTGTCGGATCTGCGGGAAGTCCGCCGTAGCAATATCTTCGCGCGCCGTCGCGGCCGTGCGCAGCCGGAATTCCATGTTCGACTGCCCCGAGCACAGCCAGACCTCGCCGACGAGCACGTCGCGCACGACAACGCGGTTGCGGCCCTCGGCTACGAGTTCCACGGGCTGCGCACTCGCCGGACGGGCCGGCAGATCCACGCGCCAACGACCCGCGGCATCCGCGGTAGTCTCGACCGGCGCGGACTGCCCGAGCGTCACGCGCACCCGCTCACCTGGATCGGCCCAGCCCCAGACGGGCACGGCGCGGTCGCGCTGCAGCACCGCGTGATCCTGGAAAGGTGTGCCGAGGCGGACCTCGGCCGCTGCCGGAGAACTGACGCCCAGCAGCAGCGCCAGCAGCGCGGACGTTCGGAGCGAGGGCCGAAAGCGGGAGAGGCGCATGGAAAATCAGCGCGCGACCGGGCCGGGCAAACCGTCGCGCAACTTCGCCGCGGCATGGTCATAGAGCGCACGGGGCTGGCGGAACTCGTCCACCAAACCCCAGCGGCGGTAGCCATCCTCGCCCGAGCCCGGATAGCGGCTGGCGTAGTCGTTGAAGGCCCAGAACGACAAGCCGCAGATCCACGGCCGTGCCGCGACGTGTGCCAGCATCGCATCGAAGTGCGTGAGCCGGTCTTGCTCGCTCTTCACGCGGTCCGCCCGCAGGCCGAACTCCGTGATCGCGACCGGCTTTCCCGGCCAGCGGATGTGCGCGAGGTCCACGAAATCCGGAACGTCCTTCGGATTGAAGTAAATGTTGAGCGAGATGTAATCGACGTGGTCGAACGCGTGTTCGACCTGTCCCCGGCCGTCCTTGAGCTCACGCAGCGCGCGGCCCAGCGCGGCAAAGGTCACCGGCCTGGTCGCATCGAGCGACTTCACGAACTTCGCCATGTCGCGCGTCCAGGCGACGCCTTCGTCGGTCCACGACTCGTATTCGTTGCCGAGGCTCCAGCCGACGACGCTCGGGTGATTCTGCGCCAGCGCGACCAGGTCGCGCATCTCGGCCTCAAACTGCGCGCGCAACTCCGGCGAGGCTTGATCGTCCGACACGTAGCCCCACATGCCGACCTCGAGCACGAGCAGCATCCCGTGGCGGTCCGCCCAATCGAGCAGGTTGCGCCCGGGCGCCGTGTGCTGGATGCGCGAGAAGACGAGGCCGGCGTCCTTCATCAACTGCATGTCCTGCGCCACGAGCGCGTCGGGATCGATGCCGCCGTGCACGGGGTGTCCGCGTGCTCGGTTGGCTCCGGCCCAGCGCATCGGGCGGCCGTTGAGGAGGAATTGCGCGTCGCGGATCTCGATCGTGCGGAAGCCGAAGTTCGCGGTGTGCAAGGAAGTGGATTCGTCGAGGGTCGCCAGACTCGTGTAAACGGCCGGCGCGGACAATTCCCACGGACGCACTGCCGCGAACGGCACCTCCGCGCGCAACACGACGGAGCCGGCCGCGCGCCCCGCGAGTTCATACGTGCCTTTCAACTCGACCGGCGTGTCGGCCACGCGCACCGCGACCTGCCCGCGTTTTGTGTCGGCGGTGTCGTTGCGAAGGTCGACCCGCACGCTCAACTCCCAGGCATCGCCAGTGCGACGCGTCTCGATCTTCTGGCCGGCGATCCACACGGGGGCATGCGCGACAAGGCGCACGCCACCGAGGATGCCACCGTAGTTGAGCCAGGGATACTGGCCGGCGTTGGCCGTGCGGCCGCTGCGCGCACCGGGCAGCGCGCGGGCTTTCACGCGGTTATCCACCGCCACGACGAGGAAGTTCTGCCGTCCGGGCAGCAGGTGCTCCGCGACGGAGAACTCGAAGGGCGTGTAGCCGCCCTCGTGCGCGCCGACGGAGCGGCCGTTGAGCCACACGCGGCAACGTTGAAAGACCGTGTCGAACTGCAACCGCCACGTGCGCCCGTCCGCCGCATCGGCGGGCACGGCGAAGGAGCGGCGATACCACGCGACGCCCGTGTAGGCGTAGCGCGGATCGGTGAGGTAATCGTGCGGCACGCTCACCGCATCCCAGCCGTCGCGCCCATGCGGCTTCGCGCCGTCCCACCCCGCGTCGGGCTGGTGCCAGAGCGTCGCTTCGCCGCGATCGGTCGGATCGAGCGCGAACGACCAACCGGGACCGGCAAGGTCGAGCTCGAGCCCGGCTGCGGAGAGCAGGCCGGCGCAAGCGAAGACACCGACACAGAGAAGAGCACGCAGGTAAGTCATCATGGCGAAAATAACGGGTTCAAGGAGTGGAGTCGTCGCCGGAGAACAGCAGGCCGGACAGGAGCAGTTCGCGGTCGTCGGCGGCGCCCGAGATCTGCTCGACGCGCACGCGGTGCGGGCCGGGCGCGTGCGTGCGCGCATCAAACCACGACTTCAACCGATACTGCGGGCCAAGCGGCTGGTCGCGGAAACTGCCTTCGACCGGCGGCAGATCGTCGACGTAAACGCGGAAAAGGCTGCTCTTCTCGTTCTTGTAGCCGAGCACGCCGATGACGGAGCCGTGCACGATGCCCTCGACAGTCGCACCCGCCGTGGCGGAGCGCCAAGTCGGAGGTGCCAGCCGTCCGGCGTGGAAAGTGATGCGCTTGTCGTCGCGGGCGAGTTCGGTCCAGTCCGCCGACGCCTGCAGTTCGCCGACCGGCTTGATGCCGGCGCGCCCCCAGTTGTCCGCGCGCAACGCCGCGCCCGGCTCGTGTGGGGCGGGCCGGGCCGCCTGCGCGATCGCCGGCCAGTGCCGCGCGACAATCTCCGTGTAGAGCTCGTGGCCGAGTTCGTTGGGATGCGTGCCGTCGTGCGAGAAGACGCCGCGTCCCTCCGCGTCCTTGAGCCCGACGCTCTTGTCCGCCGAGAAAACCCATTCCCCTGCCGCGACGCGCCGCGCCACCTCGAAGCCGAAGGCGATCGAGGGGATGCCGTAGTGCGCCGCGACGCGCTCCATCGCGGTGGCGGAGCGGTTCATGCGCCCCGCCGTGTAATCCGGTAGCATGCCGCGTGCGATCGTGTAGACGAAGATGATGTCGCACTCCGGGAATTGCGCCCAAGTCTGGCGCACGATGCCCTCCATCGCGCGCTCGATGCGCGCGGGGTCGAGCCCGCCATCGTTGACTGCGAACTCGACGAAGAGCAGGTCCGGCCGGTGCGCGAGCACATCGCGCTGCAGCCGCGCCACGCCGAGGGGCGATCCGGTGCCCGACACCGCCGCGAAGATCTCCTCCACCTTCGCCTGCGGGTAAGTGCGTTGCAACTGGGCGCGCGTGCCCGTGCGCCAGCCGTTCGCCGCCGTGATGCTGCCGCCAAGGTAGGCCACGCGCACGGCGCCGCCGGCGCTGGCCTTGGCGTGGAAATTCGGCACACCCGTGCGCGGCTGCGCCTCCCCCATAACCGGAGCCGCAGGGAGGAATTGCACCACCACGCCGTCGCCGGCCGCGAGCGCGAGGCTCCACGGAGTCTGCGCCGTGACGGCTGCCACCTCGCGGCGGACGAAGCCGGTGCGCTCCGGGCTCGTGAGCTCGACCGCGCGGTAACGACCGTCGCCGAGGAAGGAGAGATCGAGCCGCTCGAGGCGGACGGGCTCGTCGCCGTTCAACACGCTCAGGAACCACGTCCCGCCGCTCCGCCGCGCGATGACGGAGAGTTGGCCGAGGACGCTCGGGGCCAGCACGCGGGTCTCGTCCCACGTCGCCGGGATGGCCTTGAGCACATCGAGCGCCGGCTGCGTCGCGGGATCGCGCAGCAGCATCTCCGGGTGCTCGGCGATGCATTGCAGCGGCGAAAGAAACTGCACGACCGTAGCGAGCTGGTGCGCCCACGTGGTCGGGCCGGGCCGCGAATACGCCAGCGGCGTGTAATCGCCCGCGCCCACCACGAAGCGCGTGTAGGGCAGCGCCGCGTTGTGCCAGGCCGGGATCGGGCCCTCGCGCATCTTGTTCAACTCCACGCCGCGGATGCCTTCGCGCGTGATCTCGTTGGGGAAGGTGCGCGCCTCGCCGGTGGACTTGGTGACGCCGTGGAAATTCACCAGCAGGCGGCGCTCGGCCGCGAGCCGCAGCGCGGCGAGCGTGAAGTCGACCCGGTCCTTCGACTCGGCGTTGAGGAAATCGAGTTTCACGCCGGCCGCTCCGGCCGCAGCGACCTCGTCGAGGAAGCCGCGCAGCTGCGCCCAATCGTCCGCCGGCGACGCGACGTCCTTGTAATCCTTCCACAGCAGCACGCCGACCCGGCGCTCGCGCGCGTAGGCGGTGATCGCACGGATTTCCTGCCAGGCATCGGGCCAGTCCTTCCAGCCGTCGTCGACGATGGTGTATTCGAAGCCCAGCTCGACGGCATAGTCGACGAACGCCCGCTCCTCGGCGGGCGTGCCCGTGCCGGCGCTCCACCAGCGCCAGACGGAGCGTCCGGGTTTGATGTAACTCGTGTCCGCGTAGAGCCGCGCATCGGGCGGCGGACAGAGATTGGGGATGAGCGTGCTGTTGACGAGCTGGTCGAGCGTCCGGACGGCGATGGTCGCCCGCCACGGCGTCACGATCTCGCCGCGCACGGCGAAGCCCTTCTCCCCTTCCGTGAAATCGGCCTGCACGACGCGGCCCTCGGGCAGCGCACGCAGTCGCAACCCACTGTAGTTCGCCAGCGCGGCCTCGCTCAGCAGCAGGTAACCGCTCTGCTCCGCCAGCTCCACCACGAGCGGCGTGCCCTGCACGGGACCGACCTTGGAGACCTTGGGCAGATTCTCGACCGGGGTGGACATCCACTCGCCCGCGTAGCTCTTGAGTTTCCAATCGTTCGGCCGCTCGAAGAACCAGACGCGACTGCGCACCGGCAGCTTCCAACTGGACGCCTCGCCGTTGACGCGCCGGGTTTGACCTTCTGCGCCGGGCACGATTGCGCGCCACGCGAAGCCGTCGTCGTAAGCCCGCGCCTCGAGCGTGAAGGCCAGAGCACCGGCGCGATTGCGCACCGGCACGCGCAAGGTGCGTGCGCGGTTGACCGCCTGCGCCTTGCCGCCGTGCAGCGGATAAGTCTCGTCAATCGCCCCGCGCTCGGCCTCGCCGAGGCTGACGCCCGCGCCCAGATCTACACCGTCGACCGTCACGCCGACGCGTGCCGGCTCCAGCAGCGGCTGGTTGAAGCGGCTCAGGCTCCAGACGAGTGCGCCCGAGGCATCCGTGGCGAACTCGCCGCGCAACGTGCCGTCTGGACTGGACAGCGTGAGCGGCGCCGCCGCGACCACCGCCAGCGGCAAGGCCGCCGCGCAACAGGCAACGCCCGCGAGAGCACCCGCACGGCGAAACAGGGTAGCGAAAGAAAGCATGACGAAAACGGAGATCAGTAATCGAAGGTGAGCACGCTCCAACCGAAGGCCGGCAGCGGGACGGACAGGGAATCGTTCGCGCCGGTGAGTGGGGTCACGTTGCCGTCGCCGGACGTCAACCGGGCCGCGATCCATGCGCTGGCGCCGGAAGCGAAGGTCGCGGCCGGCACCTTGATCTGCGCGCGCGTGGCAGTGGCGCGATTGTTGAGCAGCACGACGAAGACGCGGCGCGCGTCCGTCGCACGGGCGACGAGGTATTCGACCGCCGGCTCGTCGCATTCGACACGGCCCCAGGCGAGTTCGGCCGCCTCGCCCAGCACACGGCCGGGCGCGAAGCCGTAGCAGCGGTGCGGACCGACCTTGGGCGTGATGAAGCCCGCCGGGAACGAGACCTGCCCGGCGGTGCGCATCGCGGCCTCGGAAACGAGGTAGTCGATAATCCAGCCGATCTGCCACCAAGCGTGGTGCGGGAATGGGCCAGCGCCGCGGTCCATGCTGTTCCAGTAATAAGAGGCAACGCTCGTCTCGCGCTCCACGAAGGCGTCGCGGGCGATCGCGCCCGCGCGCGCGAGGTCGCGGAAGAGCGGCTCGCCGGTGAGCGCGTAGAGGCGGATGAACCAACCGGCGTGCGTCGCGAGCAGAATCGGACCCCCGCCGCCGGCCGAACCGATGGTGCCGCCGTGTTCGAAGCCGAGGCCGGACTGGTTGATCTCCCAGTCGAAGCGCGGCGTGCCCTTGACGGACTTGCGCGCCGCGGTGGCGAGCGGATGAGTGAAGATCGAGGTGACGTAGTAGCGCGCGGTGGCGATGGCCGCCTCGCGGTAAGGCTCGTGCTGCGTGATGGCGTGGAGATCGAGCAAGGCCTGCGAGATCTGCGCGGTGGCGAAGTCAGGAGCGAAGCGGTTGTCGCCGCACACGCCGAGGAAACGGCCGGGCTCGACGGCTTTCTTCAGCAGCCAGTCGGCGCCGCGGCGAGCGGCGGCGAGGTATTTTTCGTCGCCGAAGATGCGGTGCGCCACGAGCAGGCCGTAGAAGGTCGGACGCAGGTCCGGCGTCTCGGTGAAGAGCGGCTTCTGCGTGCGGTGATCGTAGGCGACTTCCCAACTACCGTCGGGTTTCTGCCACTCGAGCAGGCGGTCGGCGGCGAGACGCAGGCGTTCGCGCAGCTCCGTGTCGCCGGGCGCGAAGAGCAGGACGTTGCCGAGATCGAGCATGACGTAATAGGTCAGCGCCACGGGCTCGACGTAGTCGCCCCACTCTTCCGTGAAGCGCCGGCTCTTCGAGAGATAATACTGGCCGAGCGCCGCGCCCTGGAAGAAGCCGGGGACGCGCTGTTGTTGCACGAGCTTGAAGTTGCGCGCAAAGGGCAGCCGGTCGCGCACGAGGCGCGGATCGTCGGTGAGCTTCGCCAGCATCCACATCGCGCCGTAGTCGGAGTTCTTCATCCCGTCCTTGTCGGAACCGAGGATGCCGCCGAGATAAGCCTGCGCGCCGATGGTGTAGCCGCCGAACTCCTCCGTGCGCCAGAGCGAAGTGCGGTCGTCGACCACGTAGTCGTGCAGGGCGAGCAGCCGGTGCGAGAGCGAGCGGGGCGGCTGCTTGAGCGCGAGGAACTCGGGCAGGCGATAGACGTGCGTGATGACGTGCTTCAGCGCGGCAAACCAGTCGGCTTGGCGCAGCACGTAGCGGAAACGAAAGGTGCGGGAGTCGCCCGCGGCGAGTTGCGAGCCCTCCTCGCCCAGCACCGGATGGTAGAGCGTGGGCGAGAGCCGGCCCTGCCGGTTCATGTGCGAGAGGCCGAGTTGCCAGACTTGGCGCGTGCTCTGGTCCTGCGTCCACGGATCGGCCGCGGTTCCGGGCTCAGCCGCGACGGCGAGCGTGACGCCCTGCCGGTTGGTCATGACGGAAGCAAGCGTGGACGCGGAGCGCTCGCGGACCAAGACGGGGCGGTCCGGCAAGCCGTGACCATAGACGAGCGAGAGCACGAGGTTGGGATTGATCTCCCGCCCCTGAAAATAACCCGGCACGACGGCCCACTGCAGGTCCGGCAGCGCGAGTTGCGCGAGCGTCGGCGTGGCAAGCGAGTAGAAGCCATCGCGTTTGGCGGTGAGCGTAACAGCAACCTCGACATCGCCGGGCGCGGAGGGATCGAGGCGCCAGTCGGCCGTCAGCGTCGCGACCGGTGTCTCGCCCGTGAAGGTGAGCGTGCCATCGGCGCCGCGCCGCACGTCACGCGGATAAAGCGCGTGTTCCTCGCCCGCGAGGTTGAGCGCCACCGGCTTCGTCGTTTGCTCCCACTTCTTGGTGTTGTAGATGTAGGACGGCTCCGGGAACGGTTCCGCGTGTCCGGGCAGGTGAAACGGCAACGAGGGTGCGTCGGGAGACGTGGGCGAATACAGGACAGTGTAACGCCCCGAGGGCTCGCCCGCGGAAATCTCCGCGCCGTCGACGGTGCGGACCGCGGCGGTGGCGAGTTGCCAGCCGGCATCGGTCTGCTTCCACACGAGGCGGATGGCTGCGCTTTCGAGCGCAGGCGCGGGCTCCTGCACGGCGTGAGCGGCAGCGCTCGCCAGCGCGAGGCAGGCAATCAGGACGGGGGCGAAACGAGGGGCGGACAGCATGGGCGAAAGGTAACAGCCGCGACCGGGCGGCCGGGAAGGCCGCCGTCGCGACGGACGAACGGGGAAATTGACGGCGCCGAAGGGGGACGGCGCGATTGGATCAGGCCGAGGCGTAGCAGCGCACCTCGAAGAGCGCCGCGGGGATGTGGGCCGCGGGGCGTTCGAGCTCGATGCGGAGCGCGGAGGTTTTCACCGGCTGCGGCAGCACGAGGCTGGCGCGGGTCTGATAGTGGCCGGTCGCAGACGCGAGCACATTGCCCGCCTCGTCGAGCACACGGTAGGCCGGCACGCAGAAGGGCATGCGATCCTCAGGATGCCCCCAGAGCACCGATTCCATCGGGTGGTCGTAATCCGTGTCGAACATCAGCTCCACGCGCGCGATCGTCTGCGGCTGCGACCAGCGCAGCGTGAGCGCCGGGCGCTCGTCAGCGAGATCCGCGACCCAGGCGTTGGGCTGCGTGGTGGGACGGGCGACGCCGTTGACGACGTTGGCCGCACCGAAGCATTCCAGCGGCTGCGCGAGCGCGAGCGCGAGGTTGTGTCCGGCGGGACGGCGCTTCGGCTGCCAGAACTCGAAGGTGTCGACGCCGATGTCTTCGGTCGGCTGCTGCACGGCGGATTTCGCCACCGCGAGGTTGACCGTATGGCAGAGCGAAAGCACCCCGGTGAGACGCTGCTCGGTGCAGCGGAGGCTGATGTCGCCGTTGCCGAAGAAGCAGACGAAGGCGTAGCGCTCGTCGGTGAAGACGTGGCGGAACGGCAGGCGCAGCGGCTGGCTTGCTCCGGGTTGCAACGGAAGTCGGATCGTTTCCAGCGTGACGTTGGGCGTGTGGTTGTCGGCGCGGTCGCTCTGGCGCAACTCGACGCGGAGGTCCGCAGCGGCGGCGACATCGGCGAGGAGCGTGAGATTGAGCGACGTGCCGGCGTGGACCGGCAGCATCATGGCCCAGCCGTCCGTGAGTTTCACGAGCGGACCGTCGGGCGCGAGCGCCCCGAGTTTGAACTCACTCGAGGCCGACAACGTCGCGCGCGGCGCGAGGTCCTCGGCATCCTGGAGGCGCAGGCCGGGGATGTGCTGGCCCGTGCGCAGGAGGGCACGCTGGAGCTGGCGCATGCGCGCGGGCTCGGTGAGCGCACGCGGGGCGACGCCGGCGCGGCGGCACTCGGCGGCGGCGAGGCCGACGGCCTGGCCGATGTGGGCGCAGGTGGCCATCACGCGGCTGGAGCCGAAGGCGACGTGCGTCGCGCTGATGATGCGGCCGGCGAGGAAGAGATTGGGGATGTTGCGGCTGTAGAGCGTGCGATACGGGATCTGATAAACGCCCTTGGCGTGCCACTGGTTGCAGCCGGGCTTCTCGCTGAAGACGCCGTCGGCCGGGTGCAGGTCGATCGACCAGCCGCCGAAGGCGACCGCGTCCTCGTGCGCACGCTGTTCGACCACGTCCTGCTGGCGCAGGATGTAGTCGCCCTCGAAGCGGCGGCTCTCGCGCTTGCCGGGGATGGTGCCGACCCACTCGAGCGTGAGGTTCTCGGCCTCCGGAAACTGGCCGGAGTTCTTGATGTGGTTCCACACGCCGTAGATGACGCGCCAGAGTTCCCACTTGATGTCCTCGGTGGCGTGCACGGTGTCGAGCCGGCCGCCGTATTCGACCCACCAGAGGCGGCAGCCGAAATCCTTGGCGTTGAACGAGCGGTAGCGCGGGATCTTGGTGATGTCCTTCAGCGCGTAGGCCGGCGGCGTGAACTTCACCGGGCGGCCCGCGTCCTTGGAATAGAAGTAGAGCGAGTGGCCGAGAAGTTCGCCGTATTCCTTCGACGGCGCAAACTTCTCACCGAACTCGTCCTTCGCCTCCGCCCCCATGCGGAAGGCCGCGCCGGCCATGAAGCCGACGACGCCGTCGCCGGAGGCGTCGCAGAACAGCGGCGCGGAAATCTCGTAGCGGGTTGAATTTTGCGAACAGAACGCGCGGACGCTCTTGATGGTGTCGTCTTCGCCCTTGGTGAGTTCGAAGACGGCGGTGTTGAGCAGGAGCGTGATGTTGGGCTCGGCGACGACCTTCTCGAGGAGGATGGTGTCGAGGATGTAGGGATTGCCCTCGCGGTTGCGGTAGGTGTTCTCGACGAGCAGTTCGTCGATCACACCGCCTTCGCGGGCCCAACGGTTGTTGTTCCCCATGTGCGAGGTGGCGCCGAGGATCCAGAGGCGGACCTCGCTGGAGGCATTGCCGCCGAGCACGGGGCGGTCCTGGACCAGCACGACCTTGAGCCCGGCGCGCGCAGCGGTGATCGCGCAGCAGGCGCCGCTCAACCCTCCGCCCACGACCGCGAGGTCGGGGGAAAGGCAGACGCGTTGGAGCTCACGGTGTGAGACGGGAGATTCGATTTGCATGACGGAGAGTGGCGAAAGGGAGCGGAGAGCCGTAGCGCGGGATTACGCGGCGGCGGGAGCGGGGGTCTTGGGCGCGGTGCGGTGCACGCCGCCGAAGTAGAGCATCGCCCACGCGATCGGATGCAGGCAGGCCATGATGAGGAACCATTGCGCGTAGCCGGTGCCGTGGACGGCATCGAGCACGGGGCCGAGCACGGAGTGGACGGCCTGGTCGAGGAAGCCGGCGGGCTTGGTCAGCGGGCCGGACGACACCATCGACGCGACGAGCGTGTTCATGAGGATGCCGCCGACGGTGCTGCCCGCGGCGACGACGCTGAACACCGTGCCGAGGCAGGCCTTGGGCACGACGTCGACGACGAGCGAGCTGATGTTGATCAGCCAGGCCAGCGAGGCGAAGACGGCGACGACGGTGAGCGTGAGGGCGACGTTCACGCCCGCGGCCTTGGCGATGAAGGGCGAGACCGGCAGCAGGCACGCGCAACCGAGCATCACCCAGAGGCGGCTCCGCGCGGGGGCGATGCCGCGCTTCACCAGCACGCCCGAGAGCCAGCCGCCGAGGAGGCTGCCGACGCCGGCCGCGGCGTAGACCACCCACGTGATCGTGAGCTGGCCCTGTTCGAAGCCGCGCTCGGCATTCAAGTATTTCGGGAACCAGAACTGATAGAAATACCAGACCGGATCGGTAATGAGGCGGCCGATGAGCAGCAGCCACACGACCTTGCTGGTGAAAACCTGCTTCCACGTCCACGCAGCGCCGGCCGTCACGCCGCCGGCCTTGGCCTCGGCGGCCGCGGATTCGTCGAGCAACTGCAGCTCCTTGTCCGTGACCAGCTTGCTCTCGCGGGGCTGGCGGTAGAACCAGAGCCACGGGATGAGCCAGACCAAGCCGAGAGCGCCCGTGATGATGAAAGCCATGCGCCAGCCGATGCCGTGGCCGATCAGGTCGTTGAGGAAGGGCAATTTCTCCGCGTAAGGATACGCCGCCAGCGGGATGACGATGTAGGGCGCGACCGTGGCCCCGATCGTGGCGCCCATGGTGTAGACGCCGATGGCCAGCGCTCGCTCGCGCGCGGGGAACCACTCGGACACGACCTTCGAGGCGGCCGGCCAGACACCCGCCTCGCCGAGGCCGAGGGCGAAACGGTAGCCGCCCATCGAGCGCACGCCCTGCGCCGCCGCCGTGAGCATGTTGGCCACGGACCACCACCCGACGAAGAGCACCATGCCCACGCGCGTGCCGAGCATGTCCACGAGTTTGCCCGACACGAGGTAGGCAATCGTGTAGGCGACGAGGAAGATGTTGACGATGTTCGCGTAGTCGCGGTCGGTCATCCCGAGATCCTTCTGGATCGTCGGCGCGAGCGCCGAGAGGACCTGCCGGTCGACGTAGTTCAACACGGCGGCGAGGAACACCAGCGTGATGATCCACCAACGGAAATGCGGAATCTTGCGCATGGGATTACTTCTCCAGCGTGACGTAGGAAGAACCCGGGCGGCGGCCGTCCACCGTGAGACCCGTGAGTTGGAAGCGGAACGAGGTCGCGTCCGCCGGCAGCGGCACGGTGAACTCGAAGGGATAGGCCGCATCGGTGACCTCGGCCTTCTTTCCGCCGATGCTGTAGTGGAGCGTGACCTCCTTGAACTTGGCGTCGTCGGCCTGCAGGTAAACGTAGGCGGTCTTCGCCGCGGGGCCGAAGTTGAGGATCATCGCGCGGGCGTTGCCCCAGGGCAGCTCGGCGTAGTCCTGCTTCCATGCCTGCGCAGGCGCGGTGGCGAGGAGCTTGTGCTGGAATTTCGGCGCGACCGTCAGGCCTTCGATCACGACGGCGGTGAGGCCCATCGGGGCGACGGTGACACGGAACTTGCCGCCCGTGAGCGTCGTCTCGCCGGCCGGCTGGCCGTCGGCGATCAGTTTCACGCGGTAGGTGCCCTGCCCCGCCGCCGGGAGCACGTCGGGATTGAACGCGACCTCGGTGGTCACGGCCGCACGCGACTGGTTGGTAAAGGCGATGTAGAAACGCCCTTCGCCGCGCGCCGTGAGGTAGTTCAGCTCGACGTCGCCGACCTGGAGGAGCCGCTGCGGCATCCAGAGCGTTGCGTCGGTGAAGCCGTGGAACTTGCCCGGGCGGTCGCCGTAGAACTTGCTCTGCAAATACGCGTAGCCCTCGATGAAGCGCGACGGGAAATCGATCTCGCCCTTCGACCGCGCGAACGCATCCGTGACGAGGTAGTCGAGCAGGATGCTCATGTGCGGCCAGATGTGGTTATAGTGGAAGGAATTCACGCTCAGCTCGTCGTGCGCACGCAGCGGGTAGTCGGCCTGCTCGTAGATCGTCGTGCGCGCGGTGTTGATGTGGTAGCCGGGGAAGTTGCGGTAACGGCCGATCACGGCGGAGCGCGCGACGTCGTGCAGGAAGGTGTCGCCGGTGAGCGCGGCGATGCGGAGCATCCACGGCGCGTGATTCGCCATGAAGATGGCGCGGTGGCCGGACATCGTGCCCGAGGACTCGGGCGTGAGACCGATCTCGGACAGGCGCCACGCGGGCACGGACTCCTCGGGGGCGTGCATGGGCTTGTGGCCCTTGCTCTTCAAATACCAGTAGACGGGCGCGTTGCCGCCGGGGTTGACCGTGACGCTCTCGTCCGGGATGCGCGGCGAGGCCCAGGTGAACATCGCGAAGCGGCGCGCCCCGAGCCGGGCGGCCTCGAGGTAGCGGCGGTCCTGCGTGGCCTCGAACAGCTCGAAGAGGTCGATCCACTTCGGCGCGAAGGCCGTCCAGAAAAACGCGCCTTGGTCGAAGGTCTGCGCCCCGGGCACGAGGCGCGTGGCGATGTAGTCGTCCGCGCCGGCGCGGGCCTTGGCGAGATAGCGCGGCTCGCCGGTCGAGCGGTAGAGCTGGAGGTTGTTGGGCCAGGTATCGCCGGGCGAGACGTCGTCGAGGTTGAGTGTGCGCGTCTGCGTCAGCAGCCGCTCGGCGAGCAGGCGGAAGACGGGCGTGGCGCCGTCGGTGATGCCGTAGAGCGTGGTGAGTTCGCTGATCGGCGAGGCCGGGCCCTTGAGCGCGCGGGACGGACTCTGGATCTTCTGCTCGGGGTCGAGCGAGAACAGGAACTTCTCGCGCGAGAGGAGATACTCGACGATCGGATAGGCGCGCTGCTGGAAGATGCGCTCGTCGTCGGCCACGAGGGCGAGGTTGAGCGGGTTGAGCGCGGAGACGTTCTTCACCGCGCCGGGCACGTCGGTCGAATACGCGCAGCCCTTCAGGTCGTCGATGAACCAGCTGTAGCGGCTCATCCCGTAGTCGATCATGTGGTCGAGCGTCTGGTTGATCGAGGTGATGGCGTTCGAACGGTAATCGTGGAACCCGTAGAGGCGGCGCGCGACATCCTCGTAGGCGGCGGTGATGTCCGCCGCCGGCGCCGCATAGAGCCGGAGCTTCAGGCTGAACGCCTCGCCCACCGCGCGGCGCGAGCCGGCGCCGCCGAGCACGGGCGCGAAGACCATCGGGCGCGCCGCGCCGTCGGGCGTGCGCAACGCCACGCCGAAGCGGCTGTTCTCGAGCATCGGCAGCGGGTTGAACGGGAACTCGTCGACGTCGACCACCACGCCCGACACCGTGCCACCCCGGCGCACGAAGGTCGCGGGCACCGGACACTGGAACGCCGCGGTGAGGAACGACTGCACCGGGAAACGCTTCTCCTGCCAGAGGAACGGCTGCCAGATCTCGGCCGCGTCCGCCAGCGCCGTGACCGGCGCGCCGGTGAAGCCGACGGAGAAAAAGGCGGCCGACTTCGGTGTCAGCGTGAAGGTCAGCACCGGCTCGGCCGGTTCCGCCGCGGGCAGCGTGACCGTGGCCGCGAGCGCAAAGTCGGCGTTTTCGGCAAAAGTGTAGCGGATGCCCGCCGCGGTCTGCTCCCAAGCTTGGGCGCGCAGCGTCACCGCCGGGGCCGACGCGAAGAGGTTCGCCGTGCGCGATTTCGTGGAGCCGTCGAGGATGCGGTCGTCGAAGCCGTCGCCGCCCTGGGCGTTCGAGCGTTTCACCGTCTTCAGCTCCGCCTGCGCGGGCGCGCCGGCCGTTTCCCACGTGGCGACGTTGTAGGAAATCTCCTTCGCGCCGCTGGGGCGCATGGCCAGCTTCGGGTCGGTGCGCGTGACGAGCACGGTGAACTCAGGCTGGAAAACGAGCGGGGCCGCGCCGCGCGGTGTCACCTGCAACGCACCATCGTCCGCGAGCGCGAGCGCGTAGCGCGCATTCGCCAACTCCGAACCCGCCATCGCCGGCACGGTCCAGCCGATGCCCAGCAAGAGGAAGGTAGCCAAGGACAAGCGCATGCCCCGAGCCTTCTCATTCCGGGCCGGACGACGAGCCGGGGCTCGGTCAACAGTCCACCTCAAGCGGGCACCGTCGGAAGCAACGCAGATCGAGCGGAAGGGCGGGACGAACAGACGTGGAAACCACATGGGCAAAAGCAGGACTGAACCGGGAGTTGGGAGGCGGGCCGGCGGGCGTAAACTGGGGCACCCGACGGACCTGAGGACAGCAAAACGAAACGATAACGCCAGCCCGCCCGCACCGGGGCAACGGGCCTCAGGGTGAACAGTTGACCGAACGCCCCACCCGCCCCGCTGCGCATCCCGGATGCGGCCCGGCATCCACGCGACACGGACGCGATCAGAGCAGGCACGCCCCGTCGGCGACGGCGAGCTTGATGACTTCCGGCTCGCGGCTGTGCCGCGTCGCGTAGGCGCGCTGCACGATCGCGGCATCCGCCGGCGTGAAGCTGTCGTCCGTCAGCGCCATCACGGCGCCGCCGAAGCCGCCGCCGGTCAGGCGCGCGCCGATGACGCCGCGCTGCGTGCGCAGCAGTTCCACCAAGGTGTCGAGCGCCGGCGTGCTGTTCTCGAACAAGTCGCGCGAACTGGCGTGCGAGGCGAAAAGCAGTTCGCCCACGGTGCGGATCTCGCCCCGCTGGAGGGCGGCGACGACGCGGCCCACGCGATCGTGCTCCTCGATGACGTGGCGCGCGCGCCGACGGAGATTTTCCGGTAGCGCGGCCAGCCGGGTGTCCAGCGCCGGGCCCGGTTGCAGGTCGCACAGCAATTCCACGCCGAGCAGGCGCGCGGCCTCGAGACACTCGCGGTGCCGCGTCGCATACATGCCGTCGACCAGCGCGTGCTTCTCGCGCGTGTTGAAGACCCACAGCGTCAGACCCGCCGGCAACGGCACGAGCGAGAAACGCGGACCGCGGCAGTCGATCCGCACGAGCCGGCCGGCCTCGCCGTGCGCGCTCGTGCCCTGGTCGAGGATGCCGCAGGGCACGCCGACGTAGCGGTTCTCCGCGTGCCGCGCGATCTTCGCCAGCACGTCCTTGCCCGGGATCGCGGTGCGGGCCAGCGCGAGCAGGGCGAGCGCGGTGGCCAGTTCGAGCGCCGCGCTGCTGCTCAAGCCGGCGCCCGCCGGCAGATCGGCCGCGACGACGACGTCGAAGCCGGCCGGACGCGCCAAGCCGAAGTCAGCCAAGCTGTGCCACACTCCGAGCGGGTAATTGATCCAGGCCTCGTCGCCAGCCGGGCGCGCGGCGATCTCCGGCGACCACTCGACGACATTCTCGCCGCCCACGGTGTGGAAGCGGCAGCGGCCGGTGTCGTTCTCCGCCGCGGCGACCCAGACGAAGCGGTCGATCGCCGCGCCCAGCACCTCGCCGCCGTTGTAGTCGGTGTGGTTGCCCACGAACTCGATGCGCCCGGGGGCGCGCGCGACGACGGTGGCCGGACGGCCATAAACCCGGGTGAAAGTCTCCTGTAGCGAGGGGTGTTCCATGATGGGAAAAGCGGCGCGCGATTCGCACGCAAGCGCGCGACAGCGGCAAACCCATTTGTGCCACGCGGCGCAGCGGCGTGCGTCATCGCACGCACGTTTTTCACTCGGGATGGACTGTTCCGACCCTGCTCAGGGCATTCGCCGGCCGCAAATCGGTCCACCGTTGACTTTCGCGCCTCGTCCCGCCGCAATCCGCGCGTGTCTTACCAAGTGAGCATGCGCGATGTGGCCCGGGCTGCGGGAGTCTCTGTCTCCGCGGTTTCGCTCGCCCTGCGCAACAGCCCCAAGATCTCCGCGGACCGCCGCGACGCCGTGCTCAAGATCGCGGAGGAACTCGGCTACCGGCGCGATCCGCGCATCACCGAGCTGATGGAGCACCTGCGCACGGCGCGTCCGCAGCGCGCCTCCTCCACCATCGCGATGATCATCCCCGAACTGACGCGCGAGCAGCTGGCACATTACCCGCCGATCCAGGGTCTGATCGAGGGCGCGCGGGAGATCGCCGCCGTCGCCGGGTTCGGGCTCGATGTCTTTCACCTCACCGATCCGGGCATGTCGCCGCGCCGCGTGCGCCAGATCCTGCTCGCCCGCGGCGTGAAGGGGGTGCTCATCGCTCCCTGCGCCAGCGGCGTGGCGCGGATCAATTTCGACTGCACCGGGCTCTGCGTCGCGACCGCCGGCTACAGCATCATCGAGCCGCGCCTGCACCGTGCCTGCCCCGACTACCTGCAGATGATGGACGAACTGATCGCGGACTGCACCGAGCGCGGTTACCACCGCGTGGGGCTGGTCATGACCTACGGCGAGGGCGGCATCGGCCAGAAGCTCTTCACCTCGTCGTTTCTCTACTGGCAGTCCAAGATCTCGTCGGCCGAGCGCATTCCCGTGCTGCCCAAGGTGCAGATCACGCCGGAGAATCTCCGCCGCTGGTTCGATCGCTACCGACCCGAGGCCATCATCAGCGCCGGTTCCGTCTTCGCCACGCTGCAGGAGATCGGCCTCCGCGTGCCGCGCGACGTCGCCTTCGCCAGCATCGACGTCTCCCAATCCCCGACCGACGCCGCCGGGGCGGACCATCGCTACAACCTCGTGGGGCGCGAGGCGCTCAAGCAGGTGTTGACGATGCTCAACCTGAATCTCACCGGCGTGCCGGAAAGCCCCAAGGTGGTGCTCGTCGACAGCCACCGCCGCGAAGGCTACACGCTGCCGACGAAACAGGCCGCCGCCCCCTTGAAGCCGGTGCGCCGCGCGCGGGCCGCCAAGAAGCCCGAACCCGCCTTCCGCGGGTTCGTCGACTAAAAGGCGTTTTACCCTGGTGCTCGCGTAGGCGCAGGCAGCGACCTTGGTCGCGACTCTTCACTCGCGCTTAACTTGCAAGTCGCGAGCTCGCTCGCCCCTTGCTGTCCTTGGACGCGAGCAAGGTCGCTTGGCGGCGCGCTCAGCCGAACTCATGCGGTTGGACGCGATTCCCGACTGATGAGATCCTGACAATGGGGTGGTCGCCGCTGTCCCAGCGGCGACAGGCGTCGGTGGGGACACCGACGCCCACCTGCGGCATGATCCCGTGCTCAGCGCGCGGGCTCGAAGCGCACCTTCACGTCGTCGAGCGCGAGCGAGTGCGCGCCGTTCTCCGTGCCGTTGCCCGTGGCCGTCCAGAGCAGCAGAAAATGCTCGCCGGGCCCGAGCGGCCGCGGAAAGGCGATGGCGCCGACGATCGGCGCGACGTGCACGGGGCCCTTCGTCGCGTGGCGGGTGACACCGGTGGCGTCGTCCTGCGAACGGAACTCCAGCGAGCCGACCTCCGCGACGGGGGCGACGCGGTGCACGGCGAACTTGTCGGCCGGGAACTTGGGGCCGAGGTTGGCGATGGCGACCCGCAGCGTCTGCAGCGTCTCCACGTTGCCGCCGTATTTGACCCACTGCTCGCCCTGGTAGGCGATCACCACGCGTCCGATGGGTTGCTTGGTGTCGTTCACGAACACGACGCCGGCGTAGAATTTCGTCGCGCCGTTCGCCTCCGCCTTGCCGCCGAAACGGAAGCCGATCGCGCGGTCGGCCGCGCCGGCGAGGCCGTAGTTCACCGTGGCGACGACGTTCGGGAACTTGCCCGCGCTCGACACGTAGGCGGTGGCGCCGGCGAGCGGCTTGGCCGCGGCGCCGGTCACGGTGGCGAGATACCAGCCGTCCATGCCGTAGCGCGTCTGTTTGCCGTCATTGGCCCACTCCCACGGCGACTGCTCGGCCGGGGCGGGCAACTGGTCGAAGGTCTGCGCGTAGGTGAGGTCCTTCAAGGTGGACAATTTCACCTGGGCGAGGCCGGTCGAGACGAGGCCGGCGACGGCGAGGGCGGCGGCGAAGTGGCGGAGCGAAGCAGACATGGCGGGCGGGGTTGAGGGGAGCGGTGCGGGGAGCGGACGGCGGAGCCGCCGACTCCCGCGGAAAATTCAGCGTGCCCAGTCCACCGCGCGCCACGCGGGCCGACAAGCGTGCGCGGGGTTGACCGTTGAGCGCGGCGGGCGGACGCAAAAAAACGCGGCCCCCGGGAACCGGGAGCCGCGTGAATTTAATCCCATCCAGGCCGCGCGAGCGCGGCTCAGAAGCGCAGATTGGTGGTGAAGCGGAACGTGCGACCTTCCGGATAGTAGGCGGCGACGGTCATCTTCCGTTCGTCGAGGACGTTCGCGACGTTCATGGACATGTCGAGACGCATGCCGTTGCTGAACTTCTTGAAGGCGTAGCCGACGACGGCGCCCCACTCCTTGCGCTCGTCGATGTAATACGGGACTTGCAGCGTGGTGGCGGTCTGCGTGCCGTTGATGCGGAGGTATTGCTGCGCGTATTGGTAGGTGAGACCGAGGCGCAGGCCCTTGAGCGCGCCCTCGCGGAAGTTGTAGCGCGCGGCGAACGAGTAGGTGCGCGGCGGAACGCCCTGCGTGCCGGTCGGGCGGGTGCCGACGAGCGCGGGCGAGCTGGCGTGCTCGATGATGCGGACGTCGGTCCAGGCGATGTTGGCGAGCAGCGTGAGGTTTCTGCTCACCTTGCCGCCGACATCTAGGCTGATGCCACGCGCGCGGGTCGTGGCGCCGGGGATGTAGCGCGGGAGGTCGAGATCGGAACCGCCGGGATTATCGGGGTTGTCCGTGACTTCGTTGTCCTGCTCGACGTTGAAGATGGCGAGCGTATAGGAGAAGGCGTCGTTCTTGAGCACGCCCTTGAGGCCGACCTCACCGCCGAAGGACTCCTGGTTACCGAGGAGCTCGCTGGTGTTCGGGTCGAATTGCGGAGCGGGGTTGAAGCCGGTCGCAACGTTGCCGTAGGCGACCATCGCGCGTCGGATGATGTGGTAGTTGACGCCGGTGTTGTAGGTGAACTGCTGGCGGTCGCCCTTCTGCTGGCTGACATCGAACTCCGCCCAGTCCTTGCGCACGGAACCGGTCCAAGTGAGACGGCTGTTCATGAATTCGATAGTGTGGTTGAGCAGGCTGCCGTAGTAGAAGCGCTTGAAGGTGTTCGTGCTCGAGGCAGTGACGCTCCACGTGGCGGGATCAAAGGCCGGAATGGCGTAGTAACCGGAGACGGAGGGATTGAGCGGATCGGGATTCTTCCACGCGTTGAGCTGAGCCGTGGTGGTGAAGCCGAGGGCGTTGAGCGCATTGTTCAACGGCGTGCCGCTGAGAGCCCAGGTCTTCTGGTCCTGATCGTTGCCGTAGACGTCGAAGGTGAGGAGCGTGCGCTGCTTGATGTTGCCGGTCCACTTCTTGGTGAGATCGATCTGGAAGCCCTTCTCCTCATAGTCGATCGTCTGGTGCGCACCAGCGCGGTCGCCGGTCCAGATGCCCTTGGTGGTGTCGAGCCAGATGCCGGTGAGCGTGTTGAGCACGTTCTGGCGGGAGGTGGTGGGATTGGTCGCCCAGGTGGCGGGCGTCGAGGTGCCGTGGCGGAAATACTCGCGGGTCGAGTAGGAGAAGTTGGCGCGAAGGCTGAGGTCCTGCGCGATGCGATGCTCGAGCGTGAGGTAGCTGGAGTTGGACTCGCGGGTGACGCGGCTCAGGCCGCCGTTGCTCGAAAAGCGGGCCAGGCGGTCGGCCAGTTCCTGATCAGGCAGGTAGAACACGGAGCCTTCGGTGATGGTGATGCCGTTATCAACGCGCGTCCAGCGGGAGAAGGCCTGGCCGCCCTGCATGACGCGGCGGGTGTATTCGTGCTCGGCCGTGAGCTGGGTGTTGGGCGAGATCTTGTAGGTGACGCTGCCCGAGATGTTGGTGGTGCGGTTGAACCAGAAATCGGTGGGGCGCTCGAAGTCGTAGTAGGCGGCGTCGACGCGGTAGTAGACCTTGCCCGGGATGAGCGGGCCGGTGATGTCGCCGCTGATGCGCTGGTAGTCGTAGGTGCCGACGACGTTGCTGATGCCGCTGGCGAATTTGGTGCCGGGCTTCTTCGAGATGTAGTTGATGACGCCGCCGGGCGAGACGCGGCCGTAGATGGCGGATTGCGGGCCCTTGACCACCTCGGTGCGGGCGATGCTGTTGGAATCGGGAGCCTGCGAGCGGGCGAAGCCGTTGCGGAAGTAAGGCACCGAGAAACCGCGGAGGCGCGTGCCGCCGCCGCCGCCTTGCGCGGGGTCGCCGGCCGCCATGCCGGAGAAGAAGGGCGCCTGCTGATCGAGATCGAACAGCTGGAACTCCTTCACGAAATCCTCGGTGAGGACCGAGACGGAGAACGGCAGGTTGATGATGTCGGTGGCGACGCGCGTGCCCGAAGTGCTCTCGGTGGCGACGAAGCTGTCGTCCTTCGAGGTGTTCACGCTGAACTCCGGCAGCGTGACGACGTCCTGGGATTGTTCCTCCGGCTCGGCCGGCGTGGTTTGCGCCAGGACGGTGCCGGCGAGTGCCGTCGTGGCCAGCAAGAGGCGGGAAAGACGGAAACGGGTGGATTTAGCCACGTGCATGATACGATGGGGGTGAGGGTTTGGGTGAGAGGTGTGCCCGCCCGAGCGGGAGACCGAGATAACGGCGCGATTAGCGCGCAGGCGAGCGCCGCGCACAAGGTCACGGCAGGTAAACCGTTGAGTTGAGAGTCAACGGTCGAGCGTGACACGTCTTTTCCCCGCGCCGGCGCTGAAAGAAGCATGGGGGCGCGCCGGCCTTCGCGGACTGATGGCGGCGCTTCACCCCTTCCCCTCCCCATGACCCCCAATCCGTTCCTCGGCGTTATCTTCCATTGGCTCGGCGGCCTCGCCTCCGGCAGTTTCTACGTTCCGTTCAAGGGCGTGCGCAAATGGTCCTGGGAAACCTACTGGCTCGCGGGCGGCATTTTCAGCTGGCTGATCGCGCCGTGGGTCGCGGGCTTCCTGCTCTCGGAAAACCTGCTCGGCGTGCTCGCCGAGATCCCTGCACGCACCTTCTGGATGACTTACCTCATGGGCGCGCTCTGGGGCATGGGCGGACTCACCTTCGGACTCACGATGCGCTACCTCGGCATGTCGCTGGGCATGGCGGTGGCGCTGGGCTATTGCGCGGCGTTCGGCACGCTGATCCCGCCGCTGGTGAAGGGCGAATTCGCCGCGCGCCTGCTCGACACGCCCGGCGGCCGGCTCGTGCTGCTCGGCGTCGTGGTGTGCCTCGCCGGCATCGCGCTCGGCGGCTTCGCGGGCATCCGGAAGGAGAAGGAACTCGCCGGCGCCAAGCAGTCCGCGATCAAGGAATTCAACCTGCCGAAGGGCCTGCTGATCGCGACGTTCTCCGGCATCATGAGCGCGTGCTTCGCGTTCGGTTTCCAATTCGGCGAGCCCATCACGCGCATCGCCGCCGCGCACGGCACGGGTCCGCTCTGGGTCGGGTTGCCCGTGCTCGTGGTCATCCTGCTGGGCGGTCTCACCACCAACCTCCTGTGGTGCGCCCTCCTCCACTGGCGCAACGGCAGCGCGCACCAGTATTTCGCCGCGACGGTGCAACCGCTCAAGGGTGCCACCGCCGGCGGCGGCGAGATCGGCCACGCCGCCGTCTCGGGTCTCGGCGACGACGCGCCGGTCGGCAGCCCGGTGCCGCGCCTCGGCAACTGGATCTTCTGCGCGCTCGCCGGTGTGACGTGGTATCTGCAGTTCTTCTTCTATCAGATGGGCGAAAGCCAGATGGGCGACTACCGCTTCTCCAGTTGGACGCTGCACATGGCGAGCATCATCATCTTCAGCACGCTCTGGGGCATCTACTTTGCCGAGTGGAAGGGCGCGAGCCCCCGCACGCGCTGGCTCGTGGCGCTCATGCTCGCCGCCTTGATCGGCTCGACCGTGATCATCGGCTGGGGCAACCACGTCAGCGCCACCGTCGCCGCGCACTGAGGTGCGCTGCAGCCGCTTTGGCCCGGCGCCGCGGTGCGCCGGGCACGCGGCGGCGCTCACTCGTTGACGACGCGCAGGCGCAGGAAAAAGCGGTCCAGCTCCGGCAAGAGGCGCAGCGACAGACGCTCGAGGCTGCCGGTCTCGGCCACGATCTCGAACAGGCTCTCATCCTCGCTGCCGGCGAGGTTCACCCAGGTGACGAGATCCTGCGACAGCTGCACATCGAAGGCCACGCCGGCGGCCGTGGTGCGGCGGGTGAAGGCGAAGACCGGCTCGCCGTTCGCCGCGAGGTGCAACTCCGGCCAGCGCACGCGGTCGGCCGCGGTCGCCTCGCTGCCGAGGAAGAATTCGTGCAGGTTGCTCACGCCGTCGCCATCGGCATCCGCGAGCGGGCCGCCTTGCGGAGACGTCGCCAGACCGTTGCCGGCGGCGAAACTGGCGTAGGCGTTCTCCGTCGCCAGCGTGAGGACGGGGGCCGTCACGACAACGGAGCCGAGCTCGGCGTCGGGCACGGTCAGCTCGAGATAAGCCTCGAAGGCGCCGCGGCCTTCCGCGAACGGAATGGAAAACTCGAACGGGAAAATCTCGTCGGTGCGCTCCTGCCACGCCGCATCGCCGCCCTGCCGGTAGCGCAGGCGCGCGGAGATCACGCGCTCCGCCAGCAGGTCGGTGTAGACGAAGGCGCTGGTCAACCCGCGCCCGAGGGAGAGCAGCATCGCGTTCACCTTCGCGGTCGTGCCGCCGACGGGGAAAGTCTGGCGGGAAAGCGCCGCCGCCCCGAGCTTCGGCGCGGCCACGTCGAGCATGCGCCGCTGCAGCGCCGTGCGCGGCGTCACGCCGTCGAGCGCGAACGCCACGAGGCCGCGCGCCGGGATGGTGAAGGCCGGGAGCGTGTTGCCGCTGAAACCCATCGGTGCGGCCGCGTCGTTGTTCACCCAACGGCGCCCGGCCATGCCCGACCACGCGCCGACACGCGCGGGATCGAGCGCGACGCTGACGGTCTGCGGCGAGGCCGCCTGGTTGATGAACGCGAGGTAGAGGCGGCCGTTGCCGTAGCCAGCGAGGTAATCGACCTGCGGGTTGTCCAGTGTGGCGAGCCCGCGCGGCAGCCAGAGCCGCACGCCCTCGTCGCCGTAGAAGCGGCCGGGGCGGTCACCGTAGAGACGGACGCGGAAGGCGCCGCCGTGCATGGAACGCGCGGGAAAATCGATCGCGCCGCCGGACTGCGTGTAGAAATTCGACACGAGAAAATCGAGGATCTCGCCCGCGAATTCCCACGCGTGCCCGGGATTCATCGTCGCGTGGCTGAGCAACCACATCGGTTGGTCGGGCAATTCGGGCCGCTCGATCACGAGCGAGGGGACGGAACGGTTGTCGCCGGGATAATTCGCAAAGCGCCCGACCATCGCCCAGCGGCTCACGCTGCGCAGGAAGGTGTCGCCGCCCGCGAGGTGCGAGAGCCGCATCAGGTGGCCGTGGTTATCGAGCCAGAACTCGCCACGATACGCCTCGGACGCCAGACCCGTGAGCGCCACGCGCCAGGCCGGCACCGTCTGCTCGGGCGTCGGGTAGCCGAGCGGCGCGGGAAATCCCCACCGCGGCCAGCGGCCGAGCGAGTGTGCGTGGACCGGGGCGCGGCCGCCGCGATCCACCGTGATCTCCGTCGCCGGGACGGCAGGAGATAGGACCGCGGTGCGCGCAGCCCATTCGTAGGCGCCGTTGAGCGCGGCGGCGAGGTAGCGCGGATCGCGCTGCGCGGGCGTCGCGCCGCTGGCCTCCCAGATGTCGAGCCAGTCCATGTAGTGGTCGCTGAATCCCGTGGGGTCGCTCGCGAGGCGGGCGTTGGCGCGGCTCAGCGCGGCGGTCAGGTCGGCCGGCGCGCCGGTGAGCGCATATTTGGCCAGCAGTTGGGCGAAGACGCTGGTCGAGAAATTCTTCTCCGTCGCGAGGGTGCGGAAGGCGTCGACGTGCTGCTGGTAGAACGCGTGGAGGCTCGCGAGTTGCACCGAGCTGAGGTAAGGCGAGCCGAGGCTGCGGCTCGGGTTGCTGAGCAGGCCGGTGTCCTCGGTGTCGTAGGGCACGAAGGTGTTGCTCGCGCGCGACAGGCCGAACTCCACCTGCGGCAGTGCGCGCCGCCAATAAAAATCCTCGTCGTCGGTGATGACGGCTGCCGCGAGCCCGAAGAGCGGGGAGAACGGCTTGAAGGAGTTGGGTTGGTCCGAAAAGTAGTCGTAGTATTTCTGCTCCGCGTGCCACATCGCGTGGTTCCGGCCGTTGCGATCGGCGAGGTAATCCATCACGCGCTCGAAAGTGCGGTTGAGCGAACCGGTGCCGGTGTTGTCGCGCGGATCGTCGAGATGGAAGACGGATTCGGCGACGTGGCGATAGATCTCCTTCCAGCCGCCGGGTTGCACGACGTAACGCACGCGGAACCGGCGCTCCGCACCGGCGGCGAGCTGCGACTCCGCGCCGCCCAGCAGCGGGGCGAACGCGAGCGGGCGGATCTGCCCGTCCTGCCGCTGCAGCATGACGCCGAAACGCGAGTTCGCGCGCGTCGGCGCGCGGGGATCGCCGGCGGCATCGGTGAAATAACTTTCACTGGGATCGATGACGATGGCCGCGCTCCAGCCGGCCTTCGAGGTCACCTGCGCACGCGGGAGCATGAGCTGACCCTCGCACACGACGTGGTTAAAATGCTTGTTGTTGGCGCCGAGCGCATCCTGCGGACCGACGACGTAATCGGCGGACGCGACGCCGGGCACACCGGTGAACGCCGCCATGTAATAGCCGTCGGTGCGTGCGACGATCCGCGTCTCGATGCGCGGCGACTCGTCGCCGGGGGCCAGCAGCAGGCTGGCGCTGAAGGTGAAGGGCCGCGCCGCATCGTCAGTGAAGGTCCACGTCACCGTCGTGCCCGCGGCGCTCGTGTCGAGGCTCGCGCCGGCGGCGCGCAGCGCGTGGCGCACGCCCGCGCGGAACGGATCGATCGTGCCGCGCGCGTAGGTGCCGCTGATGGCGAGCTTCACCACGGAGAGCGTGTCGTTCGTGTAATAGGTCCAGGTGCGCGAAGCGCCGCTGCCTTCCACGCGCACCGGATAGGAAAGCTGCGTGCGCCACTCCGGGGTGTTGAGCGTGGTGTTGAGTTCGTCCGCCGGGATCTCGTAGGCGGTCCACAGGAGGGAGGTGCGGGGCGCGAGGTAGTAGTTGTCGTGGTTCTCGTTGAAGCCCGGCGCGGTGGCGCTGAACATCACGGCAAACTCCGGCGCGAGCACGTGCGGCGTCGCGACGCCGGCGACTGCGACCGTGATCGTGGCGTCGCCGTTCAGCGTCAGCGTGTAGCGATCGTTCTGGAAAGTCTGCGCGACCGCCGTGCCGCCGAGCAGCAGCGCGAGGCCGAGAAAGAGCAGAGCGCGGCGCGGGTGCATCGTCGTTCAGTTGCCCAGCCAACGGTAACCGAAGGCGCGGTTCTTCAGTATCTGCATCATCCCGCCCCACCAACGCAGATGCAGGCCGTCGGCGCCGAGCCGCGCGACGCGATCGGGCGCATACACAGCCTCGACGAAGGCCGACGGCAAATTATCGACACCCTCCGAAAGCGCGTGGTCGACGAGCATTTCCTGTCCCGCGAGGTCGAGTTGCTCGAAGTTGCGACCGGGAAAGAGTTGCGGCAACCGCGTGGCCAGCTCGGCCGCGGTCGCCAACGCCGCCGCGCGCAGGCGCGCATCGGCCTCCGCGCGCGTGATGCCACGCGTGTGGTCGAAGACGCTTTCGAGCGGCAGCTCGTAACCGATGCGCCGTCCCTTCGGCGTCGAATACGGATAGAAGCGCCCATCCGCGCGCATCCCGAGGTTCATCACGCTGACCTTGCGCGCCGAGACGGCGGTGTGGGCATTGCGGCCCTCGATCAGGAAAAGCACGAAGCTCTCCGTCAGCTCGTAGGGCGCGGCCTGCGCGCGCGGCGCGGCGACCCCGCCGATGCCGGCGAGCAAAGCGAACAAGAGCACCGCGCGCAGGAAGCGCGGACATGGCACTCGGCAAATCATGGGGTGAAAAACAGGGGTGGCGGCCTCGGCGATGAGGATACGATCAAAGAAACCGCGCTCCACCGCGTCCGCAATTTCCACCCTCGTCAACCGTTGAGCTGCGGCAGCCTCCCCAGCGTGCCGCAAAAACGGTAAGCGGTCGGCGTTGTCCCGGTCGGTCTCCCCTGCCCGACTCGTCCCGAATCCCCAACTCAAGTCACTCATGCTGTCGATTCCCTGCTGGCTGCGCCGCGCCCTCGTCCTGACTTCATTCGCCCTCGTGGCTGTGCATGGCCACGCGGCCGCCCCTGCGCACCGCCTGGTCCTCGCGACGGACGCCTCGGTCGAGGTGGTCGCGCCCGACGGCGCCCGCGCGCGCTTCGCCCCGGAATTCACCCTGCTTTACGCCGCCCAGAACCCGAATCTGCAGACCCGCTGGGGCCGTTACACCGACAAGGGCCTGGCGAGCGGCGACCAAGGCTCCATCTACCACGTTCTCACTTGGGGCAAGCCGACGAACGCCGTCGTCACCGACGAGCATGTCGCCGACGGCTACGATCCCGACGCCGACCGCCATTACGGCGCAGGACGTTCACCCAACCTGTTCCAGGCGGGCAAGGTCACAACGCTGCGCGCCACCGGTGCGCGCGAGGAAGGCGGCCGCATCCTCTGGACCTTCGCGGAGACGGACGGCGTCTCCCTCAGCGCCGAGCTCGCACCGGCGGCCGACGGCACCGAGCCGCGCCTGACGCTGCGCGCGCGCGTGACGCAGCCGGGCTGGTATTCCTTCGGCTACACCGGCGCGCCGCGCTGCGCCCCGGCGGAGATCGAGGAACTCTGGCAACCGCTCATCTACATCGACCGCCGCTTCCCCGAGGGCTCCTTCCTCGAGGCCTCCGCGCGCCTGACGATCCCCACCACGCTCGTGCGCCGCGCCGGCGTGACGGTCGGCGTGATGGCCGACCCGGCCGAGTTGCCCTTCCAACCGCTGCCCGTCTTTGCGGCCTCGCGCTTCGGCGTCGCGCTGCGCAACCGCGCAGGCGAAGCGCAACCGATGCTGTTCGCGCCCATCCTCGGCGGCGCCGGCTCGAAGCTCGCTGCCGGCGCGGAGTTCTCCTTCACCCATCGGCTCGTCGTCACCCATCGCGACATCGACGCCACGCAGGAACACCTCGCGCGCACGAGCTTCGGCTTCGCCGACGTGCGCCACAACGCCCTCGGTTCCCTGAACGCCACCTTCGAGCGCATGCTGCAATTCGGCCTGAGCGAACATGCGCGCTTCAACGCCGACCTGCGCGGCTTCGCCTACGACACCGACGTGCCCGGCTCGGTGAAGAACGTCTCCGCGCTGCACCCCTACTCGCTCGCCCTCGTGACGGACGACCGCGTGATCTTCGACACGCTCGCGCGTCCGCTGGCCGAGTTCTTCGTCTCACGCGAACGCTTCCTCTTCTCGATCGATCCCAACGCCAAGGGCCAGTCCGTCTCCTCGCGCCTCGGCGGCCTCGGCGCCCCGCTCTCCGAATACGCCGCGCTGCACGAACTCGCCGGCGGCCGCACGCCGTTCTTTCTCCAGACCGCGCAGTCGCTCTTCGGTCAGAACCGGGTGCTCAACCTCGTCTCCGAGCTCCGCGGCGCCTTCTGGGCCAACTCGCTCGCGCTTTACCATGCGAGCGGCGACAAATCCTGGCTCGAGCGCGCCAAGCGCGACGCCGACGACTATCTCCGCACGCGCATCGACACTCCGCCGGCGAACTTCGAGGACCCTGACTCGCGCGGACTCTTCTTCTGGACCTCGTTCGCCCCGCAGTGGATCGAGCTGCTCGAACTCCACGAAGCCACCGGCGACGCCCGCTACCTCGAGGCGGCCCGCAAGGGCGCGCGCAACTACACGCGCTACATCTGGTTCGCGCCCGCGATCTCCGACGGCGAAGTCACGGTGAACGAGGGCGGCTTCGCACCCAACTACCGCTCCGGCCCGAAATTCCCGCGCGTGCCGCTCGCCGAGGAGCGCGTGCCCGCGTGGCTGATTTCCGAGATGGGCCTCACGCCGGAATCCTCCGGCACCAGCCGCGGCCACCGCGCCATCCTCCTCGCCTGCTACGCGCCCTGGATGCTGCGCCTCTCCGCGCTCACCGGCGACCGCTTCCTGCACGACGTCGCGCGCTCCGCGGTCATCGGCCGCTACACGAGCTTCCCCGGCTACCACCTCAACACCGCGCGCACCACGGCCTACATGAAGCCCGACTTCGCCGAGCGCCCGAAGGACGAGCTGAACGCGATGACGTCCATCCACTACAACCACATCTGGCCGCAGATCGCGCTCGTGCTCGATTACCTCGTGTCCGACGCCTACGCGAAATCGCGCGGCGCAATCGATTTCCCGAGCCGCTACGCCGAGGGCTACGGCTACCTCCAGCAAAAGATTTACGGCGACCGCCCGGGCAAGATCTACGACACCGCCGGCCTGCACCTGTGGATGCCGCGCGGCGTCGCGCAGGTCGCGCATCCGGAGCTCAATTACCTCGTCGCGCGCGGCGACAATCGCGTCGCCCTCGCGTTCACCAACCAGTCCAAATCCACCGTCACCAGCCGCGTGCGCCTCGCGCCGGAACTCGTGGCGCTCGCTCCCGATGCGCGTCTGCGCGTCTGGCACGACGGCCAGCCCGGCCCGGTCGCGACGCCCGCCGCCGACGGCAGCTTCGAAATCGCAGTGAGCCCCGAAGGCGTCAGCGCGGTCGTGATCGAGGGCGCGCAGGCGAAGGTCCGCTTCCAGCAGCAGGCGCTGGCCCGCGACGTCCCGCCGCTCCCGGCCAAGGGCAGCGTGTGCGAGCTGGGCTTCCGCGGCGCGCGCGCCGTGGCGATGCGCTTCGGCGCCGGCGATCTCACCAGCATCTACGCCTACCTGCCCGACTTCGAGCGCGAGATAGTGCGCTGCACGCTACATCACCGGCAGGGCGACGGCGCCTACACCGCGCGCGAGGATCGCGCCTACCCGTTCGATTACACGATCCCCACGGCGGGCGACGCGCCCGTCGAGTTCTACGTCGAGGTGGAGTTGCGCGACGGTCGCGTGGAAAAATCCCCCGTCGGTCGCGTGCTGCTCAAGTGAGTCCCGCCATGCCGCGCCTCCTCTCCCTCGCCGCCCTCGCATTCGCAGCCTGCGCACCAGCCTTCGCCGCGCCTCCGCCGCCCGCGCCGGCCGGTCCGCTGGCCAACACGTTCGTGAATCCGCTGCCGTTGCCCGATTACCCGCTCGGTAACTGGACGCAGAAGCCCTCGCCTTCGCTCGACCGCTGGCTGAAGGGTTACGTGCAGGACTTCCGCGAACTCGCCGATCCGTCCGTCATCTACCACGACGGTAAGTGGATCATGTATCCATCCGTCGCGATGGCCTACGTGAGCGAGGATTTCATCACGTGGCGCAAGGTCGACGTCACGCCCGGCAAGATCGGCGACGGCTACGCGCCGAGCGTCGCTGAGCACGGCGGCAAGTTCTACCTCGTCGGCTGTTTCTCGGAGCTCTACGTCGCGGACGGCCCGCTCGGCCCCTTCCGGTCGCTCGGTCCGGTCACGGCCGCCGACGGCACCAACCCGATCGACCGCGTCATCTTCGACCCGATGCTGTTCTCCGACGGCGGCCGGCTCTATCTCTATTACCACGTCGCCGGCGCCCTCGTGGGCGTCGAGCTGAACTCCGCCCAGCCCACGCGCATGGTCGGCGTGCCGCAGAAACTCGCCGCGTTCCGCCCCGATCAGGAGTGGGAGCACTACGGCGAATACAACGAGGACCCGCGCCGCAGCTTCATGGAAGGCGGCTGGATGTTCAAACACGGCGACACCTACTACCTCACCTTCACCGGCCCCGGCACCGCGCTCGGCACCTACGCGCTCGGCGCCTACAAGGGCAAGTCGCCGCTCGGCCCCTTCACGTATCAGGCGAAAAACCCCGTCCTGCGCAAAACCACCGGAGTCGTCCCGGGCGCCGGCCACGGCTCCATCGTGCGCGGCCCGAACAACACGCTCTGGGCCTTCGTCACGAGCGTCGTGGGCAACTACCATGTCTTCGAACGCCGCGTCGGCCTCTACCCCGTCGGCATCGACGCCGACGGCGATCTCGTCGGCCTGCCTGTGCGCGATGTCCCGCAACTCGCCCCCGGCACCAACCCTCATCCCGACAAGGGCAACGAGGCTGGCTGGCTCCCCGTCAGCGTCCGCACCATCGCCCAAGGCAGCAGCGTCGCGCCCGGCCGCACCGCCGACTACGCGATCGACGACAGCGCGCGCACCTGGTGGCAACCCGCGCCCGACGACGCCAACCCGTCGCTCATCGTCGACCTCAAGACCACCTACGACGTCGCCGGCATCCGTGTCCTCTGGGCGGAGCCCAACCTCGACCACAAGCAGAACATTCTCGGCGGCCCCGTGCGTTACCGTCTGCTCTATCAACCCAAGCGCAGCGACACCTGGCAGGTCGCGCTGGATTGCAGCGGCAACACGACCGATCTCGTCATCGATTACCGGACCTTCGCGCCCGTGCTCGCGCGGCGCTTGAAACTGGAAATCGTCGGCGCGCCCGCCGGCGTGCAGATCGGAGTCCTTGAATTCACCGCCTTCGGTCGTGCACCCCGATAACGTTGGCTCCGACCTCCGCACGGTCCGCCCTCCGGTAGCGGCGGTCGTCCCGACCGCCACTCCGCCGCGTGGGTCGCGCGCCATTTTCGCGCGCGGCGTTGCTGTCTTCCTGCTGACGTTTGCCGCGCTCGCCGCCGCGACGCTCACCAACGACCGCTACCGCCTCGACCTCGCCGACGATGGCACGGTCACGCTGCACATCGACGGCGTGCCGCCGCAGACGGTGCAACCGCGTTTCGCCGTGCTGAGCAGCGACCGTGATCCCGGTTACCACGTCAACCACCAGAACTATCACGTCGCGCCCCGCACGGCGCCGCGTTGGACCGCCTACGAGGAGGAACTCGGCGCGCTGAACAGCCGCCTCTCCTCGCCCGTCGAACGCGAGCTCCGGCGCTACGATGCCGTCGTCACCGCCGACGCCAAGGGCGCGCGCACCTGGACCTACCGCGACAACGCCGGCAAGGTCGCGCTCCGCGTCAGTGGCGCCTACGCACGCGGCACCACGAACCCGCTGCTCGCTGGCGAGCGCACCGATCTCGCGACCCCGCGCGTCCGCCTCGCCGGCCGCACCGTGCATTGGGACTTCGCCCCGACCGACCGCTTCACACTCACCGCCACGCTCACGCTGCCCGCGGGCGACGCCGATCCGCGGATCGAACACCGCCTCGTGGCGCACGCGCCCGGTTGGTATTCCGTCGCCTTCACCGGCGCGCCCGACCTGCCGCGACCGCAGGCGCTGTCCATCCCGCAGGAATGCGCCGGGCGCGGACGCCGCCAGTTCAACCACCTCGTCAACGAAGCCTTCCTCCGCCTCCCGCGCGCGCACCTCGCCACCGGCGCGTGGAACACCGCGCTGGTCGTCGACGCGCGCGAATCGCCCTTCCGCATCCCCGTGCGCCAGAACTCGCGCTTCGGCCTGATGCTCCAGCTCGCCGACGACCGCCTCCGGCCCGTCTCCTTCGCCCCGATCATGGGCGGCCCCGAATCCCGCCTCGCCGCCGGCGACGTGCGCAACTTCGCGCTGCATTGCGTCGTGCGCCCGGGAGATTGGAAGGACACCTACGTTTACCTCGCGCGCACGCACGCGGGCTTCCGCGACCAGCGCGACAACTCCGGCCCCGGCTCCCTCAACCGCACGCTCGAGGCGACGATGGATTTCCTCGCCGACCGCCGCGGCGGCAACCGCGCGCTCTGGCACGCCGAGCAGAAATATTACGACTACTGGACGGACAACTCCGGCATCTTCAAACCCTTCTCGCCGCTCTTCGGGCTCGGTGCCGCGATCGTCACCGACGACGAGGAGTTCTACTGGTCGCGCGCCCTGCCGCAGGTCGAGTTCGCGCTCTCGCGGGCCAACAACACCTTCGCTCCCTACGAGGTCGAGCAGAACGGCCAGGTGAAGGCGCGCAACCGCGAGCTCGGCCGCCCCTACCTCAACGCCGCGCAACTCGTGCAGCTCGCGGGCTTCTACGGCCACCGCACGCCGCTCATCGCCGCCGCCGCGCGGAACGCCGGCTTCGACGCGAAGGACTTCACCGCCCTCCTCGCCCGCCACGAACTCACCGGCGATCCCGCCGACCTCGCCGCCGCCCGCCGCGCCGCCGACGCGGAGCTGAAACAACGCCGACCGACCGGAGAAGGCGACGACTACCTCGATTGGCTCGAACTCTACCTCGCCACCGGCGAGCCACGCTACCTCGGCGCCGCGCAGGAAGGCGCCTACGGCCTCAGCACCACGATCAACCTCTCGCCCGCCACGCCGGACGGCACACTCGTCGCCGACGCCGGCGGCCGCGTCGCGGTGCACGAGCATTCCTTCGGCCGCCACCGCCTCTGGGGTTTCCAGCCGCCGCGCGGCGTCCCATCGCCCGAGCAAAGCGTGCCCGCGTGGCGCCTCTCGCTCACCGGCCTGCAGTCGCCCGCCTACCGCGGCGAATACTGGATGAACCATCACGGCCAGCTCATGCGGCTCGCCACCCTCACACAGGACGATTTCCTGCGCGACATCGCGCGCTGGGGCATGGTCGGCCGCTTCGGCAATTATCCCGGCGACAATCGCTCCAACCTCTCGCTCATCCCCGAGCACGCCGACGCCATCGAGCGACCGGTCTGGGACTGGAATTTCGCCACCGTGAACCCCGGTCACGCGTGGGAATTCGCCGGCGAGGTGATCGATTTCCTCGTCAGCGACGCCTTCCACCGCTCGCGCGGCGCGATCGATTTTCCCGGTCGCCCGATGCCCGGCACGTCCTTCCGCTGCCGCGCCTACGGCGACCGCCCGGGCCGCTTCTACGGCGACGCAGGCGTGCACCTCTGGCTGCCGCGCCGGCTCGTCACGAGCGACCACCGGCAGTTCGACTACCTCGCCGGCCACGGCAACGGGAAGCTCTACCTCGCGTTCTGGAACCAGTCCTTCACCGAGGAGACGCTCACCGTCGCGCTTGATCCCGCGCGCGTCGACCTGGGCGGCGTCACGCGGATGGAGATCTGGCGCGACAACCGCTCCACCGGTCCGCAACCCTTCGCCGCCGCCGCGCTCACCGTGCGCGTGCCCGCCAAGGGCATCGTCGCCTTCGCGCTCGACGGCGCGCGTGTCCGCACGCAGCTGCACGCCAAACTCTTCGATCCCGCCGCCGCGCCGCTCGGCCCGCAGAGCTTCGCACAGGTGCAGGCGCCGTTCGGTCGCGTCTACGCCCAGTTGCTCTCGCCCGGCCGCGACCTCACCAGCGCCTTCGTCTACACCGACGCGCTGCCCGACGACACCATCTCCGCCACGCTGCGCTACCGCCAGGGCGACGGCGAATGGATGGAGCTGCACGACGCGATCTTCCCTTACGAATTCTCTCCGCCCTACACGGAAGGCGCCGGCCCGCTCGAACTCGACTTCGCCGTCGAGACCGCCGCCCAGCGCGTCGAGCACGCCCCCGCCGTCACGCTCCGCCCATGAAGCCGCTCCACCGCCTTCTCCTGCTCGCGTTCGCCGGCCTCGCCTTCACCGCCGCGCCGGCCGCCGAATCCTTCCCGCTCACGGACGACTTCGTGGCCTACATGAAGAGCGTCACGAATCCGCACGACTTCGGCCGGCGCGACGGAAAATTCTTCCCTTACTCCACGCTCTACGGCCGGCGCATCGGCTACGGCCGTCCGGTCGACGACGCCGCGCTTTACCACGCCGGCGAGACGCCCGCCGCCGCGGAGCAGCACCTGCGCCGCGGGCTCGCCGCCACCGCCGCGGAATTGGCGACGTGGCTCGCACGCGAGTTTCCCGACCGGCCCTTCGCCGCACTCGACCGCACGCAGCAGGAATTGCTCGTCGATCACGCCCACACCGAGGGCGTCGCGCAAGTGAACCGCGCCTTCGCCGCCGCCGTGCTCCGCGCTGACTGGGACGCCCTGCTCGACGGTCATCTCTACGTGCGCGGCCTCGGCAACTGGCCCGACACGATCAAGAACCGCGCGTTCGGCCAGCGCTGGATTTATGGCGACAAGACCAAAGCCCTCCGCCCCCTGCCGCGCGCCGGCTGATTCCACTCTCCGCTTCCGTCCCTCCCGTCGCGCCGGAGCGTGGCGCAGCCTTCTTCTCGGGCTCGCGCTGCTCGGCGGCGGCGCATCCGGGTCCGCGCTCGCCGCGCCGCCCACGGAGTCGCTTGCCACGCAATTCCGCGCACCGCCCGCCTCGGCCGGCCCGTGGGTTTACTGGATCTGGATCAACGGCAACGTCACCCAGGAAGGCATCCGCGCCGACCTCGAGGACATGCGCCGCACCGGCATCCGTGGCGCGATGCTCTTCGAGGGCAGCCTTTACCTGCCCGCCGGTCCGACGCGTTACGGCACCGACGCCTGGCACGCCAACGTCCAATACGCGATCCGCACCGCCGCCGAGGTCGGCGTCGAGATCGTGCTCATGAACTGCGCCGGCTGGGCCACGAGCGGCGGCCCGTGGAACTCCGTCGCGCAATCCATGAAGATGCTCACCTGGAGCGAGACGACGCTCGACGGCGGCTCATCCGCGCGCGGCCCGTTGGAGCGTCCGCCCGCGCAACTCGATTTCTACCGTGACGTCGCCGTGCTCGCGGTGCCGGACCGCGGCGCGCCCGTGCGCGTCGGCGCCCTCGCGGAGAAGACCGGGCTCAAATCCTCACCCGCCGCCTCCGCGCCGGCCGAGTGGGACGCGTCGGCCACCGGTGAGTTCGCCGCGACGGAAGTCGTCGACCTCACCGCGCTGCTGCGCCCCGACGGCACGCTCGACTGGACCGCGCCCGCCGGACGCTGGCGCGTGCTGCGCTTCGGCTTCACCACCGCCGCCCGCAAGAACCACCCCGCGCCGCCGGAAGGCACCGGCCTTGAGGTCGACAAGCTCGACCGCGCCGCCGTCGCGCATCACTTCGAGCACGCGCTCGGCCGCATCGTCCGCGAGGCCGGCCCGCTGGCCGGACGCAGCCTCACGGGCGTGCTGGTCGACAGCTGGGAAGCCGGCCCGCAGACGTGGACCGACGCCTTCCCGACGGAATTCGCGCGCCGCCGCGGCTACGCGCTCACCGCGTTCCTGCCGGCGCTGGCCGGCCACGTCGTCGGCGACCGCGCCGCGACCGAGGCGTTTCTCGCCGATTACCGCCGCACGCTCGGCGAGCTCTATGCCGAGAATTACTACGGCGCCTTGCAGGAGCTCAGCCACGCGCACGGCCTGAAGCTCTTCGCGGAACCCTACGGCGGCGTGCTCGACGAGCCCCGCGCGCTCGCGCGCGTCGACGTGCCGATGATCGAGTTCTGGAACCACGGCCTGTTCAAGGCGCTCGACTTCACGCCTGGCGCCGCGCACCTCGCAGGCAACCCGTTGGTGCTCGCCGAGGCGTTCACGTCGCGCCCGCCTGTCTCGGGCTGGTCCGAGCATCCCGCCGCGCTGAAGACGCTCGGCGACGCCGCCTTCGCCGCGGGCGTGACGGGTTTCGTGCTCCACTCCTACGTGCACCAGCCGCGCAGCGAACTCGCCCCGGGCTTCACGCACGGCCGCTACGGCACGCAGTTTGGCCGTCTCAATTCCTGGTGGCCGCTCGCCGGCGGCTGGTTCGACTACGTGAAGCGCAACCAGCTCCTGCTCCAGCACGGCCGCGCCGTCGTGGACCTGCTGCGCCTGCACGAGGACCGGTTGAAGACCGAATACCGCGAGCCGCCCGCGCCGCCGCTCGACGGTTATCGTGAGGACAATATCACGCCGGCCCAGCTGGCGCAGCTCCGCGTGGCGGACGGCGCGCTCGTCAGCGCCGGCGGCGCGCGCTACCGCGTGCTGCAACTCCCGGCGCAATGGACCGCCACCGCGGAGACGCTGCGCGAGCTCGCGCGCCTGCATGCCGCCGGCGCGACGCTCGCCGGTCCAGCGCCGTTCGCACCGGCCGGCCTGCCCGAGGCCACGCACGCGCGCGCTGCGTGGGACGCCGCCGTCGCGGCGATCTGGCGATCCGCCCGTCCGCCCGCCGCCGATCTCGCGACCGCGCTCGCCCGCTGCGGCGCCGCGCCCGACCTGCTCGTGCGTTCCGGAGCCACCGGTGCCGACGTGCGCTTCGCCCATCGCGCGTCAGACGAGGGCGATTTCTATTTCCTCACCAACCAGAGCGGCGCACGCGTGACGGCCGAGTTTGATTTCCGCGTCGGCGACCGCGCGCCCGAACTGTGGGACGCGGAGAGCGGGCGCATCGTGCCCGCCGCAGCCTACGCCGTCGCCGCCGGACGCACCACGTTCACGCTCGCGCTCGACGCCGGGGACTCGCTCTGGGTCGTATTCCGCACGCCACGCCCAAGCGTCTGGCCCGTGCGCGTGCAGCGCGATGGCGTCACGCTGCCGCTCTCGCTGCGCGCCACGCTCGCGGACGCCTGGACGGTCGAGAACGCCGGCACCTACACGGTCACGTTCTCCGACGGCCACACCCTCACACACCGCGTCGACGCTCCGGCCACCGCGCAGCCGCTAACCGCACCGTGGCAGGTGAGCTTCGCCGCGCCGCGCCACGCGCCGCCCGCGCGCACGCTGGCCGCGCTTGGTTCGCTCACGGAGCAACCCGACACCGCCGCGCGCTATTTCTCCGGCGTCGCCACCTACGAGACGACCTTCGAGCTTCCGCCGGCCAACGCATCCAGCACCGCGCGCCGCACGTGGCTCGACCTCGGCGCCGTGCAAGATCTTGCGCGCGTAACGCTCAACGGCCGACCGCTCGCCACGCTCTGGCGCGCACCCTTCGTCGTCGACGTGACCGCCGCGCTCCAACCCGGCGTCAACCGCCTGCGCGTCGAGGTCGCCAACCGCTGGGTCAACCGCCTCATCGGCGACGAGCAGCTCCCGCCCGACGCCACCTACCATGCGCGCGGCAACGTCGCCGGCGCACTCGCGGAATTCCCCGCGTGGTGGCACGACGCCGCGGCGATCGCCCGGCGCGAGCGGGCCGCCTTCTCGACTTGGCGCTTCCACGCCGTTGACACACCGCTTTTGCCCGCAGGGTTGCTTGGCCCGGTGCGCCTAGTCATGTCTGAGAGCGTTCCATTGCTGCGTTGATTCTTTCGTTCCGCCTCTACCCATGAAACGTCATCGTTCCGCCCCCCTCGCCCTTCTTCTCGCGCTCGGCCTCGCCGGCTGCGCCACCGGTCACGCGCAACCCGCCGCGCCGGTCGCTCCGGTCGCGACCACGCCGCCCATCGCGGCCCCCGTGCCGCCGCCGCGCACGCCGGAGAGCGCGGTCACGCCGAACAACCGCAACCCGCGCCGCCACGCCGAGTTTCTCGCCCGCATCCAGCACGGCCCCGTCGGCGTGCTCTTCCTCGGCGACTCGATCACCGATTTCTGGCCGCGCAAGGGCGAGCTCACCTGGCTCAAGTTCGCGCCCTACCAGCCCGCCAACTTCGGCATCAGCGCCGAGCGCACCGAGGACGTCCTCTGGCGCCTGCAGAACGGCGAACTCGACGGCATCGACCCCAAGGTCGTCGTGATGATGATCGGCACGAACAATCTCGGCCACTTCGCCGACGAGCGCCCCGAGTGGGCCGCCGCCGGCGTGCAGCGCCTGCTCGAGACGATCCGCGCCAAGCTCCCGCGCGCCACCATCCTGCTCTACGCCGTGTTCCCGCGCGCCACCGCCGGCAGCGCGCTCCGCACCCGCGTCGCCGAACTCAACCGCCACCTCGCTCCCCTCGCCGACGGCCGGGACATCCGCTTCATCGACATCGGCGCGGGCTTCCTCGACGCCCAGGGCGAGATCCCCGCCGACATCATGCCCGACAAGCTGCACCCCGGACACCAGGGCTACGACGTCTGGTATGCCGACCTCGCGCCGCGCCTCGCCGAGCTGATGCGCTGACACCGCGCGCGGCCCGTCCGCAGGGTCAACCATTGACCCGTGCTCCCGTTGCGGAGTTCTGCCGGGGCGACTGAATGATGGTCGCCCCGTTTCGTTTGCCTGCGTCGTTCCACCCCATGCTGTCTGCCCCGTCCCCGGTCCGGTTTGTCCGTCGACGTCCGCTCGTCGGCGTGGCGCTGCTGTTCGTGCTGCCCATTCTTGTCACGCCCCACCTGCTGCGCGCGCAGGCCCCCGCGGGCTACGAACTGACCTTCTCCGACGATTTCAACGGCCCCGCGCTCGACGCCGCCGTCTGGGCCATCGATCCCGCGCGCCCGAATGTCGTGGTGGAGAACGGCTCCCTCCATCTCATCACCGAGAAGATCGGCCAGGACGGCTCCGGCAACGACCTCTGGCGCGAGGGCAAGCTCGCCACGCGCTTCTGGACGCAGCGCTTCGGGTATTACGAGGCGCGCTTCCGCATCGGCGCCGCCAGCGGCCTGAACAACGCCTTCTGGCTCAACACGCCCGCGCCCTACAGCATCGCCGCCAACGTGATCGACCGTATGGAGCTCGACATCATGGAGGCGCATTACACGAACAAGCTGAACTACAACACGCACGACTGGGCGCCCACCCACATCGGCAAGGGCGGCAAGGCCACCGCCAGCGTCGACCTCTCCGCCGGTTACCACACCTACGCCATGGAATGGGCGCACGACAACACCCTGCGCTTCTACTTCAACGGCGAACTCAAGCTCACCCTCGCCGCCACCACCCTGCGCGACGCCGAGACCTTCATCCCGCTCGAACTCCTCTTCTCCACCAAGGTCGCCGACTTCGCCGGCACGCCCGGTCCCGGCCTCGACGGCAGCCGCATGAGCGTCGACTACGTGCGCGCCTACGACACGCCCGGCTTCACCTCGACCGCCAGCAACAACTGGGGCACCGAGACCAACTGGGCCTCCGGACGCTACCCGCGCGCGGCCGACGCCGCCATCTTCAACCGCCCGACGGTGCCCGCCACCATCACCATCGCCGGCGCCGACAAGGCCGCGCGCGAGATCTACCTCGATCACCCGCAGCTGCCCGCGCTCACCTTCGTCGCGCGCGCCGATTTTCCCGCCGCCGTCCTCCGCCTCGGCAGCTCCGGCGCCGGCGCCGTCACCGTGAACGCCCGCGTCACCACGCCGCAGACCATCGCATTGCCCGTCGTCGCCGAGGCGCCCCTGCATCTCAACCAATTCAGCACCGCGCCCGGCGCCGCGCTCGCCTTCACCGCACCCCTGCGCGCCACCCTCGCAGGGGAGACACTGAATATCCTCAACAGCGGCGCGATCGACCTCCGCGCGCCGCTCGAAGCCACCTTCGGTCCGCTGCGCCACATCGGCGGCGGCACCACCCGCCTCGGCGCCGCCAACGCACACACCGGTGAGACGCAGGTCTTGCGGGGCACGCTGCTCGTCGCCGCCAACGGCGCGCTCGGCGGCACCGCCGCCGGCACGCGCATCTCCTCCGGCGGCACGCTCGCCCTCGGCGAAGGCGTCGCCAGCACCGCCGTCGAGTCCGTCGCCCTCGCCGGCACCGGCGCCGCCGGCCGCTCCGGCGCCTTGGAACTCCTCGACGCCACCGCGGCCACGCTCGCCTCGCCGCTCACGCTCGAGGCCGCCACCACCTTCGCCACCGCCGTCGCCGGCGGACGCCTGACGCTCACCGGCACCGTGCAATCCACCACCGCCACCGAGCTCACCGCCACCGGCCCGGGCACGCTCGAACTCGCCGGCCCCGTGCACAGCCTGCGCAACGTCATCCACCGCGGCTCGGGCACGCTGCGACTCTCCAGCTCCGACAGCACCTTCGGCAGCACCGCCGAGGCCGCTGCCAACGGCACGCTCCTCGTCGGCCGCGGCACCGCGCTCGTCGCCGCCGACGCGCCGCACAACGCGCCCGGCGCCCTCGGCCGTTCCAGCTACCGCGTCCGCCTCGGCACCGCCGCCTACGCCGGCGCCGGCGAGGAAGCCGCGCTCCTCATCGACGGCGCCTACACCGTCGCGCGCCCGCTCCAGATCGAAGCCGGCAACCAGCCCGCCGCCGCCGTCATCGGCAACACCGGCGCCACCGTCTCGCGCTTCACCGGGGCGATCTTTCTCCAACGCGAACTCACCGTCCGCGCCGCCGAGGGTGGCACCGTGCGCCTCGAAGGCATCGCGCAGGACGACACCGCCTCCGGCGCGTTGCGCATCGAGGGTCCGGGCACGGTCGAGTTGACCGCCGTCAACCGCCACACCGGCGGCACCACGGTCGCCGCCGGCACGCTCCGCCTGCTCGG
>JAMPXH010000109.1 GCA_023701285.1 Candidatus Didemnitutus sp. | reverse complement strand
GAAGTGCCCGGCCGCGAGCTGCAGCGGCGCATCGGTGAAGACGTAGCCCGGGTAGGAACCCGCCAAGCGCGGCCAGAGCACGCTGGGGACACCGTTGCGCTTCAGCACGGCGAGTTGCGCCTGGATGATGGCCGAGTCCGCGCTGGTGGTGGTGGGACTGTAGCCGCCGGTGAAATTGACGTCGATGTCGCCGTAGCCGCGTTTGGCGAGGTGCGCCTTGAGTTTCGCCACCGCCTCCTCCGCCGTCTGGTCGGGCACGAGCCGCAGGTCGAGCTTGGCCGCCGCCTGGTGAGGCAGCACTGTCTTGCCGCCCGGTCCGGTGTAGCCACCGTAAATCCCTTCGATGTTCACCGTCGGCTGCGAGACATACCGTTCGAGGGCATCGAGGAAAGGCAGGTCGTCGATCCAGACCATCGCGCCGGAACCGACCTTGAACTGACGCTCGGTCAGTCGCTGCGAGGCGTTCTTCAGCAGCGCGCGCTCGGTCTCCGTCAACGGGCGCACGTTCTCGAACCAGCCGTCGATCGCCGGCGTGTTGCCGTCGGGCGTGACCAGGGTGTTGAGCGCGGTGACCAGCCGCCAGACGGGGCTGTCGACCATGGATTTGAAGGATGAGTGTGTGTCGCGCATCGGGCCGCGTCCCCAGCGCGCGGCACTGGAGGTGAGTTCGACCTCGATCACGCCCTTCGCTCCGAGGTTGACCATCACGGCGCCGTCGAGCCCTTGATTGGCGAATGGCATGAAGACGCCGATCGTCCCGGCCAGCGCCGCCTGCACATCGGGGCGGCGCACCAGTTGCGCGATGTGGGGCGAGCCGATCTCCTCCTCGCCTTCGGCGACCAGCACGAGATTGACCGGCAGCTTCCGGCCGGCGCTGCGGAACGCATCGAGTGCGGCGAGGAAGGCCGATTGCGGGCCCTTCTGGTTCACCGCCCCGCGTCCGATCATGACCTTGCCCATGCCCGGCCGGTCGACCAGTCGCGCCTCCAAGGGAGGAGAGCTCCATTCCTTCGCGTCGAACTGCTTCACATCATACATGAAGTAGATGCCGACCGTTTTTTCCGCACCGGCATCGAGCCGGGCGAAAACGCCTGGCTTGCCTTCGGTGGAGACAATCTCGACCTGCTGGAAACCAGCCTCGCTGAGCAAGGTCGCCATGTGTTGAGCGCCTTCGGGGAAGCCGCGATTCTCCGCCGCGATCGCCGGGCGCGCGATCCAGTCCTGCAAGCGGGCGATGGCCCGCGCGTGATTCCGGGCGATTGCCTCCTCGAATGGGGCGAGGTCTGGAACACCCGGTTCGACAGCCAAGGTGGTGAGTGCACAACCCGCCAGAAGGATGGCGGCCGTCAAGAGAGGACGTGGCGACATAGGGGTGCGGCGAGGATGCGAATCCGGTGCCTGCCCGCAACGCCGAATCGCCCGAGGCTGCACCTCGCGCGGGACGGCCTGCGCTCAGTCCTCGCGCTCGAGGAAGGTGTCCGGGAACGCGGGCTCGCGGCGCGCCCAGCGAACGAGGCACAGGCTGTTGGTCAGGGCCTCGTGCAGCGCCGTGCCGAAGTCGTAGGCCCGGTCGTCGAAGCCGGCGGACTCGATCGCTTGGTCGATGGCGAGCATCACCGCGAACATCCGGCCGCGCAGGCCCTCGATCTTGACGTCCACCCGGTCGTAACCCGCCGCGAGGTTCGCGATGCAACCGTCGAGACTGTTGCTGTGATAGGCGCGGCAGATTTCGGGCCGGCCTTGGTAGATCGAGCAACTGCCCTCACGCAACAGCACGCACGGTGTGCGCGGGAGGACGCGATCGGGCCGGTCGCGGCTGGCGAGATAGGCCGCACGGTGCTCCGCCGCGCGGGCGATGACTGCTTCGAGTTCCGCCGGCGGGAAATGCCGCTGGATGTGCTCGGCGGCGATGAAGACCTCGTGTGCCTGCACCGCGACATCGTGGTGGCAGCAGGTGCCGCAGCCCGCGCGGCAGGCGACCGCGGCGCGGGCGGCGGCGGGCGCTGAATCGTAAGCGCGGTCGAAGCGCGCGAGGGCCTCGCGCACGACGCTCAGCAGCTCACTCGCCTCGTGCGCCGTGGCCAGCTTGACCATGACCGCATCCGCTGTCCGGTAATACAGCGTCTCCTCCTGCGGTGTGAAACCCTTGGCCATGCATCCACGCAAACGGCTCGCGCTGAAACGTCACGCCCGGACTTGCCGCGAAAACTTGAGGGCGCTCAAGCTTTCGCGGTTTGGTCCCTGACAGACGCAGGTTTTCGGGTTTCGTCGACCGCGTGGAGCCTTCCCCTCATTCCCTCTTCGTCCGGCTCGGCGGCCGTCCCCGGCTGATGCAGCTGTTGAAGTATTTCTATGCCGACGTCCGGCAGCACCGGGAAATCGGGCCGATCTTCGCCGCGCACGTCGAAGACTGGGCTGCCCATCTGGAAAAGATCGCCGACTTCTGGTCGAACATCACCGGCGGACCCGTGCGCTACGCCGGCGCGATGCCGGCCAAGCATTTCCCGCTGGGGCTGGAGGAACGGCATTTCGCCGTGTGGCTCGAACTTTGGCGCCGACACTGCCGCGCCCACCTCGCGCCCACCGAAGCGGAGGACTTGATCGTTGCGGCGGAAACGATCGGCGACCGGCTCCGGTGGATGATCGCGCAGCAGCAGATGCGATCCCGCGAGCGCACCGACTGACTCCGCCAGCAAGCGCAAGGACCGGATTGCGCGGACCTCGCCATGCCGGACCAGCGACGATGGATATTCGGACTTCTCCAAGCCGTGGCTTGCAGGCCTCTGCGGCTCCGTCATGGTGAACCGAAAATTCCCCATGACCGACCCCGGCGCCGTCCGCCCTGCTTCCACTGATTCTCCGCGCGAAATCGACTGGCTGAAGAACATCTATCAGCCCAACGCCACCAACCTCACCGTCCGCGCCGTGATCGTCGGCATGGTGATCGGGGCGGCGATGAGCCTCTCGAACCTCTACGTGTTCTTCAAGACGGGCTGGAGCATGGGCGTCACGCTCACGGCGTGCATCCTCGCCTTCAGCGCGTTTCAGCTGCTGCAGGGCCTGCGGATCGTGAAGAAGCCGCTCGGCGTGCTGGAGAACAACGCCCTCACCACCGTCGCGTCGGGCGCCGGCTACATGACCGGCGGCGGCAACATGGCGGCCTTCGGCGCGTTGCTCATGGTCACCACCGTGCGCCCGGACACGTTCTCGATGATCGCTTGGTTCGCGTTGATCGCTGCACTGGGCGTCTTCGCCGCCATCCCGATCAAGCGCCAGCTCATCAATCAGGAAGGCCTCGCCTACCCGACGGGCACCGCCACTGCGGAGACCATCGCCTCCATCCACTCCGCCGCGTCCGGCGGAGGCGCGAGCAAATCGAAGTGGCTGGCCGGCTCGGCGGCCTTCGCCGCGGTGCTCACTTGGTTCCGCGACGCCTGGCACGTGATTCCTGCAACCATCCCCATCCCGCTCCAGCTCTCGGGCCACAAGCTCGCCGAGTGGACACTCTCGCTCAAAGCCGAGGTCGTCCTCATCGGTGGCGGCGCGCTGATGAGCTTCAAGACCGGCTGGTCGCTGCTGCTCGGCGGCCTCCTGACCTACGGCGTGCTCGGACCCTCGCTCGTCGAGCGTGGCATCGTCACCGCCGTGAGCTACAAGGCGATCGTCGCCTGGACGCTCTGGCCGGGGGCGGCGATCCTGGTCGCGTCGGGCCTCACCTCCTTTGCCATCGACTACAAGAGCATCGCCCGCTCCTTCACCGGACTCACGCGCATCTTCGGCGGCGGCAAGAAATCCGACGAGGGCATCTCGACGCTCGAGTGCCCCGAGTGGTGGTTTCCGGCCGGTTTCGCGGTGCTGTCGCCCTTCGTCGTCTTCCTGATGGTGTGGCTGTTCCAGATTCCGATCTGGGCGGCGTTGATCGCCATTCCGCTGGCCGTGGTGATGGGCTTCGTCGCCGCGCGCGTCACCGGCGAGACCGACGTCACGCCCACCAAGGCGCTCGGGCCCGTCACCCAGATGCTCTACGGCGTCATGACGCCCGGCAATCTCTCGGGCAACATCATGTCGGCGAACGTCACGGGCGGCATCGGCCTGCATGCCGCGGATCTCCTCACGACGCTCAAGACCGGTTGGCTCCTCGGAGCCAAACCGCGCCACCAACTCTACGCGCAGCTCTTCGGCGTGGTCGCCGGCGCGATCGTCATCGTGCCCGCCTTCAATCTCATCATCCCCGACCCCAGCCTGCTCGGCGGCGAAGTCTGGCCGGCGCCCTCCTGCGTCGTGTGGGCGGGCGTGTCGAAGGCGTTCTCGGACGGCATCGGCGCGCTGCACGAAACCTCGCGCACCGCCATCGTCGTCGGCCTGGTGCTCGGTGTCGCGCTGGCGTTGCTGGAGCGTTTTGCGCCGAAGCGCCTGCGTCCGGCGATCCCCTCGCCTTCCGGCCTGGGCATCGCGATGGTCATCCCCGGCAGCAACTGCATCGCGATGTTCCTCGGCGCGGCACTCGCGGAATGGCTGCGACGCAAGAAGCCCGCGCTGGCCGAGAAGACCGTCGTGCCCGTCGCCTCCGGCCTCATCGCCGGCGAGAGTCTCATGGGCATCCTCATCGCGATCCTGATCGTGGGCGGCTTCATCACCACCTGAGGTTGTCGGACGGCGCGGCGCGGGAAATGGGTTGTGCTCCCGCCCTCGCCTCTGGTTCAACGGACCTTTCATGAACAAGCCTGCCTGTCCCGTCTGCACCTTGGAAGATGTCCTGAGCCACCCCGACAAGTGGGAGTGCGCCACCTGTGGTCACGAGTGGCCGAAGGAAGTCGCGCCCGAGGCGGCCAAGGTGGTGAAAGACGCCAACGGCACGCCGCTGGCCGATGGCGATACCGTCGTGCTGATCAAGGACCTCAAGCTCCGCGGCGGATCGGGCGTGCTCAAGGGCGGCACCAAGGCGAAGAACATCCGCCTCGTCGACGGCGACCACGACATCGACTGCAAGATCGACAGCGTCGCGATGGCGCTGAAGTCCTGCTTTGTGAAGAAGGCCTGAGCCGGACGGACCGCGCTCAATCCGCCACCGGCACGCGGCGCGCCGGCACGGGCGTGATTTCGAGATAAATCCGCGTCGCCCCGGTCGCGGCGACGACATCGATGTGCGCCGCGATCTCCTTCAGCGGCAGCGCCACGGCTTCCGCTTCACTCGGCCCGGCCTTGCAGGTGAAATCCCAGCCGCGGAAGCCTTCCTGCGGCGGACGTTGGCGGGCGCGTCGCAGCGCTTTGTTCACCTCGTGCCGGATCTTGTCCCGCACGCGGGCATCGTCCTTGCCGGGCTGCTGGAGCGGGAAAGTTTTCTTCATGCGGTCATCGTTGGCCCGTCTGCGCCCAAGGCAACGCGGGAATGCCAGCGGAGTGAAACCGCGTCTTGTGCCGGCTCCGCGGACGCCTTCAATCGATGCATGCCCGCATCTCCGCTCACCGTCTATACCTACGCCAAGTGCAGCACCTGCCGGGAGGCCGTGAAATGGCTGCGCGCGCACCGGATCGACTTTGTCGAGAAGCCCATCCGCGAAACGCCGCCCACGCTCGCGGAATTGCGACGCATGCTCGCCTTGCAGGATGGCAGCCTGCGCCGGCTCTTCAACACGTCGGGCCAGGACTACCGCGCCATGGGATTGGGCGAAAAGCTGCCCGCGCTTACTCCGGACGAGGCGCTGACGCTGCTGGCGCAGAACGGCAATCTCGTGAAGCGGCCGTTCGCACTGGGCGCGAAAAGGGGTGCGGTCGGTTTCGACGCCGAGACTTGGGCCACAGCCTTCGGCGGTTGAGTGCGCGGCGCCCGCTGAGCAAAGGCGACGTGTCGCGGCGGCGCGCTCACTCGCGCGTTTGCGATTGGAAGAAGGTCACGATCGCCTGCGTCGCTTCCTTCGGGAAACGGTGACCGCCTTCATGCAGGTAGGTGACGACCGGTGCGCCGAGCGGCGAAGCGTAGCGCGTGAGCCGGTCACCTTCCCGCACGCCGGCGTCCGTGCATCCGTTGATGCGCTTGAGTCGCGCGATCATCGCCTCCTGCCAGGAGTATTTCACGAGGCGGTCGTTCGTGCCCGCGACATGAATCACCGGTGCAGGTTGGAGTGCCGGATAGCCGCGTCCGGCGACCGCGGCCGAGGGACCGAAGGCGGCGAACACCTCGCGTCGCGTCGCCCACAGCAGGTAGGTGAAGCCGCCGCCATTCGAGTGCCCGGTGGCGTAGATCCGCCGCGGATCGATTTTCAATTCCTGGGCGAGCGTCGTGCGCACGTGGTCGAAAAATTTGAGGTCGCGGTCATCCTGCGCGCCGGGGCCTTTTTGCCAGCCCGCCTTGCGTCCTGCGGGGTCGGTCAACTGGCCCGGCGTCGGCAGCCCTTGCAGATAGACGACGACGGCCTCGGGCCAGAACTCGTGCACCGGCATGCTGCGCGCCACTTGGGCGGCCGAGCCACCGTGCCCGTGAAAGACGAACACCAGCGGCGCACCGATGCCGGAGATCTTTTCCGGCCCGGCGATCAATCCCTCGCGCTTCACGCCAGCAACCTCCCAGCTGCGCGCCACGGGAGCGGCGGCGCTGAGCTGGACCCAGACGCCGGAAACGACGAACAGCACGGCAAGCCAGACACGACGGCACACAGGGGAAGGAGACCGATTCATGGCTCCTCGTGACGTCACCGCGCCTGCGGCGGTTGCAGCGGAAGTTATTTGCGCAGCGCTGCGCAGAAGCGCGTGAGGCGCTCGACGCCTTTGCGCAACACCTCGTCGGAGGTCGCGTAGCTGAGGCGCAGGTAGCCCTCGGCGCCGAACGCCGAGCCGGGCACCGCCGCGACCTTCTCCTGCTCGAGCAGTTTGGCACAGAAGTCGGCATCCTTCAGCCCGAAGCTCGAGATGTTGGGGAAAAGGTAGAACGCACCGCCGGCGAGCAGGCACGAGACGCCGGGAATTTTGTTCAATTCCGCGTGGAGCCACTTCCGGCGGCGGTCGAAGGCCGTCTTCATCTCTGCGATGGCGGCATCGGCCTTGGCCTTCTCCTTCAGTGCGGCGAGCGCGCCGTATTGGGCGAAGGTCGTCGCGTTGGACGACATCTGGCTCTGCAGTTCGCCGCAGGCCTTGGCGATCTGAGCCGGCGCGACGAGCGTGCCGAGGCGCCAGCCGGTCATCGAGTAGGTCTTGGAGAAGCCGGCGACGGTGATGGTGCGCTTCTCCACCTCGGCGCCGAGCATGGCGAAGTTCACCGGCTCGTGGCCGTCATAGATCAGGTGCTCATACATCTCGTCGGCGAGCACGTAGAGGTTGTGTCGCACGCACACCTCGGCGAGCGCTGCGAGTTCGGCGCGGGTGTAGATCGCGCCGGTGGGATTCGACGGGGAATTGAGGATGAGCAGCTTCGTCTTCGGCGTGATCGCCGCCTCGAGCAGCGCAGGCGTGAGCTTGAAGCCGGCGCGGTCGTCGCAGAGCACATACTTCGGCGTGGCGCCGGCGAGCTTCACCATCTCCGGGTAACTGACCCAGTAAGGCGCGGGGATGATCGCCTCGTCGCCCGGGTTGCAGGTCGCGAGGACGGCGAGATAACAGGAATATTTGCCGCCGGGCGAGACGACGACCTGGGCGGGTGTGATCTGGTAGCCGTATTCGGCCGCATAGCGCTCGGCGATCGCGACGCGCAACGGCTCGATGCCCGGCGTCGGTGCATACTTGGTCTTGCCCGACTTGAGCGCAGCGATGGCCGCCTCCTTGATGAACTCCGGCGTGTCGAAGTCCGGCTCGCCGGCCGCGAAGCTGCACACGTCCTCGCCGGCGGCGATCATCGCTTTGGCCTTGGCATCGATGGCCAGGGTCGGCGACGGCGCGACATTGCGGGCCCAGACGGAGAGCGGAGCGGGAGCGTTCATGGAGGGCGCCACTTAAGGGAGCGGCTCCAGGCATAGCAAGTCAGCCGCGTGTCCGCTTTCGCGTCATACCTTTGCGCTGCGGCTTGGCTTTCGGGCGGCGTGGCTTGGGCGCAGGTTTCGCGCGACGTTTCTTCGCCGGTTTGCGCGCCCGCGCGGGCGGCGCGGATGGAGCCGGCTTGTCTGCTTCCGGCAACTCCACTTGCGGAATCGGCAAACCGGCGTCGGCGGCGGCATCGGACTCCAGCGTCGGCAGGTAGGCCTCCGTGGCCGCGCGCACCAACTGGCCGATGCTGGTGTGCTTCGCCTTCGCGACCGACTTCAGCTGCCGGCGGATCTCGACCGGCAGGCGGACGGAGATGGTGAGCTGCGACGGGCGGACCACGACGACCTGATCGAGATTGAAGCGAGCCAGCGCCTCGCGGATCAGCGCACTCACCGAGGCAACACGTCCATCGCGCACGGGCTCGTTGAGGCGGTCGAGGAACTCGACTTCCAGTTGGAAGGCCAGCGGGCCGTTTTTTTTCGCCGACGAAGAAGCGCTCATGGACAGTGCGGCGGAGGTGAAGCGGGAATCCCGCGCGAGGCAAACGCAACCTGCGCCGGCCGCCGCTTCCCCAGCTGGCTCAGAGGCGCTCGATCTGAGCCGCCGGCACCGTCGGCAGCGACTCCGCGGCTTGTTCGGGCTGGAACAGCGCGCCCGGCAGTTGCAGGTCCAGCGCGGCGGCGGTCAGAGCGAAGCGGGTCTTCGCCCGCGTCGTGTGGTTGCGCAGGTCGATCGATTTCACGATCCACTGGTCGCGCACCTTTTTGAGATCGAGCACCGTCACGCTCTTCAGCGGTTTCCCTTGGGCATCGAGCCACTCGGCCTGCGTGAGGGCGGAAAATTGCGTATCGAGGAACACGCGCACGGCCGCCGGCACCGGACGGTCGGGCGGTCCGGCGAGCGGTTGCGGCGGATAGAGCAGAAAGGCGTGCGCGGGCCGGCCGCGGACGTTCGCCACGCCCTCATAGACGAAATCCGTCCAGCGCAGGAACGGCATCTGCAGGTCGAACAACGTCAGGTCGGTGTCGACGATCGGCGCCAGCCAGTCCTGCTCGGGGACGCTCACGGCGGTGGGGCCGGTAGCACTGGGTTCCCAGCGCCAGGCTTGGGCGTCGGCGCCGCCATGCAGGATGAAGTGCGTTGCGGGTGCATCCACGATCAGGCGGGTCAGCGGGCCGCGGGTGCCGGGCGCCCCGAACATCTGTCCGCGCAATTCGCGTTCCGGACCCTGGCGGGGCATCACGCGCAGGTCGAACTGCAGCCAGTAATCACCTTGCACGCCGACGTTGCGGAAGCCTTCCAGCACGCGGCCGCCCTCGGCTTGGTCGGGCGCGGCGGAGAGAAATTTCGGCGCCGGGCGGGCCGGCGTCGGGTCTGCGCGCAAGGCCGCGGGCGCCACGAGGAGCAGCGCGAAGGCCAGCAAAAACAAAACCCGGCGAACCGGGTTTGTCGGAAGGTCAGGGATTCTTGGGCTCACTCGGAGTGGGAGCCGGAGTGGCGGCCGCAGGTTCCGTGGTCGTCGCCGGAGCGGTCACGGTGGGCAGCTTGGCGTCGATCTCGGCGCGGTGCTTGGCCTGATAGACGTGGGCCAGATAGAGACCGAAGCTGATGACGAAGAAGAGGATGGCGAGATTACGGGTCGCGTTGAACAGGACGTTCGAGGTCTCGGCACCGAAGGTCGATTCCATGCTGCTGGAGCCGAGCGCGGCGACCGCGCCGTCCGACTTCGCCTTCTGCATCAGCACGACCACCACGAGGAGGAACGAGACGATGATGAGGATGAAAGTGAAAATGCCGATGACCAGATTCATAAAGGGAGCGAACCAAGGTAGTTGCCGCAGCCTTGTCAATCAAAGTTCTGGCGCGCCCCACCCCCTGTCCGGCCGCTCCGGATCGGCCCGGTGGCGGGTGCGGCGAGGCGGTCCCCTGCCCGCGCGGCCTCACTTCTGCTCGCGATCGTAGAACAGCCGCACCTCGGCCTCCTGCGGCGAGACGTGCAGCAGTTCCGTCGCGCGCTGGAGTGCCCGCTTGGTGCTGATGGTGGGATTGGCCTCGGCCGGGAAGATGTTCTCCGGGCCGATCTGCTCGCGGGCGCCGCTGTTCGTGAGCACGCGCTCGACGTCGCTGCTGATGCCGCTGACGAGCAGCTTGCGGCCGGTGCGCTGGAGGTATTCGTTGAGTTCGAGCAACGCCATCACGGTCGTGGCGTCGAGGTGGCGCGCGTTCTTGAGGCGCAGGATGAAGACCTTGATGTCCTCGTCCTCCGCCAGCGACCGCACCTGCGAGTGGAACAGCTCCGCCGCGCCGAAGAAGAGCTCGCCCTCGACGTGGATGATCGAGATTTGCGCGTGGTGCCGCTGGGTCTTGTCCTCGAGCGCGGCTAGATTGCCGGTGTCGTTGAAGGTGTATTCGACGAGCATCGGACGCGCCGCCTTGTGGAGGAAGAGCGCCAGCGAGGTGCCGACGCCCACGAAGATGGCCGCGTCGAGCTTGAGGAAGATCGCGGAGGCGAGCGTGACCCAGAACACGATGGCGTCGGCGCGCGTCGAGCGGCGCGCAATGAAGATCTGATCGCGCGGGATCATCTTCCAACCGATGCGCACGAGATGCGCCGCGAGGCTGGGCACGGGGATGAAATTGATCAGGGGCGAGAAGAACAACAGCGCGACCAGCACGATGCCGCTGCTGAGCATGGCCGAGACCTGGGTGCGCGCGCCCGCCTGGAAATTCGCGCCGCTGCGGGCGAACGAGGCCGACCCTGGCATCGCGCCGAAGAGGCTGTTCATGATGTTGGCGCCGCCCATGGACACGAGTTCCTGGTTGGAATCCACGCGCTGCCCGGCGCGGGTCGCGAGCGTCTTCGAGATGGAGATCGCCTCCAGCATGCCCAGCAGTGCGATGGCGAAGGCCGCGCTGAGGAGCGAGGGGATCACCGTCAGATCGGTCGCGCCGAGCGGCATGCCAACCCACGAGGGCAAGGCCACCGTCAGCGCACCTTCATCCGCGATGGTGCGGATGCCGAGATCGGGCAGCTGCAGGAAGCGCGTGAGCAGCGAGATGACCAGCAAGCCGATGAACTCGGCCGGCCAGCGCGGGAAGAAGCGCTCGATCGCCTCGAAGAGCAGGAACGTCAGCGCGCCCATCGCGACGCTGTAGGGCAGGAAATCGTTGTGCAGCACCTGCACGCCCGCCTTGAGCAGCGAGCCGAAGAGACCGGCCCCGCGGTCCACTTCCGCGACGCCGGCCAGATACGGCAGCTGGCTGGCGATCAGCAGCACGCCGATCGCGGTGCTGTAGCCGATGACGACGGAGCGGGAAATAAATTGCGTGAGGTCGCCCATTTTCGCCAACCCTGCGCCGAGCTGGATCGCGCCGACGAGCATCGCCAGCAGCAGGGCGATCTGCGCCGGCTCGAGCGCCGCGCCGCTGAACGAAAAGATCGTCGCCGCGAGGATGATGCTCAGCGAATTGGTGGGACCGAAGACGAGGTGGTGCGAGGACGTCAGCAGCGCCGCCACGAAACCGCCCACGACGACGGACATCACCACCATGACCGGCGGCAGGCCGGCGATGAGTGCGAAGCCGATCGCCTGCGGGATGGAGACGAGCGCCACTGTCGCGGCCGCAGTGAGATCGGGCCGGAATTTCTCGCGGCTGTAACTCTTGAACTCCTGCCAGACCGGCAACCGCTCCACGAACCAGCGTTTCGCTCCCGCGCTGCCTTGCTCGAGGAGGTCGCCGATGCGGTCGGTGGGAGGAGTGTCGTTGGCCACTACGCGGGTCGGGTCACAGGCTCAGGCCCATGCGCTCGAGCACACGGGCGAGGTCGTCGTTGCCATGGTATTCGATGATGATGCGGCCCTGCTTGGGCGAATGCCGCAGCGCGACGCGCGCGCCGAGGTGGCTGGTCAGGCGTTTCTCGACGTCGGAAAGCGCGGTCGCCTCGGCGGCGGGCATGCGGCGGGATTTGCCGCCGCTGGTGGTCCGCTTGTGCTGCACGATCTGTTCGAGCGCGCGCACGCT
>JAMPXH010000012.1 GCA_023701285.1 Candidatus Didemnitutus sp. | reverse complement strand
TGGGTGCAGGGGTTGGATTTGAACCAACGACCTTCAGGTTATGAGCCTGACGAGCTACCAGGCTGCTCCACCCTGCAACAAAGGAGCGGTGAACGTGCGAACCGCGTTTTCTCCTGTCAACCGTCATTTTTCGAAAATCGCAGGAAAGGTCTTGCTCCATGCGTCGGGCATCTCTGTTTTCAGCCCTTCCTGTTCCTTTCACCAACCAACGAAAACTCAGCGCGGTGCTCCGTCCGGAACAGGGGCGAAGCTTCGCGCAAAGTCTGATCGCAAGGCGGCCCAGTTGGCCGACCTGTGTATTCGACATACATAGATCCCATGAACGTCACTCCCAAAGACCTCCTCGATGCCGGCGTCCACCTCGGTCACCAGACCAAGCGTTGGAACCCGCGCTCCAAGCCCTACGTGTTCGGTCACCGCCAGGGCATCACCATCATCGATCTGGAGAAGACCCACGCCGCCCTCGAGAAGGCCTGCTCCTTCCTCGAGCAGCTCGTCGCCACCGGCGATGAAGTCCTCCTCGTCGGCACCAAGCGCCAGGCGCAGGAACTCATCAAGGAGGCCGCGGCCGCCACCGGCATGCCCTACGTCACCACGCGCTGGATGGGTGGCACGCTCACCAATTTCGAGACGATCAAGAAGTCCCTCGCCAAGTTCAAAAAGTATCAGGCGATGGACCAGAACGGCGAACTCTCCAAGTTCTCCTCCAAGGAGGAATCCGCGATCCGCCGCGAGATGGCCCGCATGACCCGTAACTTCGACGGCATCGCCGGCATCAGCGGCCTGCCCGCCGCGATGTTCGTGATCGACGCCGGCTACGAGGAGATCGCCGTCCTCGAGGCCAAGCGCCTCGGCATCCCCTGCGTCGGTCTCGTCGACACCAATTCCGACCCGACCCTGCTCTCGCACCCGATCCCCGGCAACGACGATGCGACCAAGTCCATCCGCATCGTGGTCGAGACCGTCGTCGCGGCCATCCAGGCCGGCCTCTCCCATCGTGAGACCCGCCGCGTGCAGCGCGCCGAGAAGGCCGCCGCCGATGCCGCGGCCGCCGCGGGCGGCGCCGACGCCGACGAAGTGCTCGAGAAGGTCGCCCTCCCGCAGGACGTGAAGGCGCTCGTCGAGGAAAAGACGGCCGTCGCGCCGCGCAAGCGCACCACGCGCACCGCGGGCGCCAAGAAGTCCGCCGTCAGCACCGAGGAAGTCTAATCTCTCAAACCCAGGAATACACTCCAATGTCAGCTGTCACCGCCAGCATGGTCTCCGAGCTCCGCGAAAAAACCGGCGCCGGAATGCTCGATTGCAAGAAAGCCCTCGATGAAACGAAGGGCAACATGGAGGAGGCCGTCACGCTCCTCCGCAAGAAGCTCGGCAACAAGATCGACAAGCTCGCCAGCCGCGCGACGAAGGAAGGCCTCATCGAGTCCTACATCCACGTCGGCGGCAAGGTCGGCGTCATGATCGAGGTCGGTTGCGAGACCGACTTCGTTGCCAAAAACGAGGACTTCAAGGCGTTCTGCCGCGACCTCTGCCTCCAGATCGCCGCGGCGAGCCCGCTCTACGTTTCCCGCGATCAGGTCCCCGAGGCCGAGATCGCGAAGGAGCGCGACATCGCTTCCGCGCAGATGGAAGGCAAGCCCGCCGCCGCCGTGCAGAAGATCGTCGAAGGCAAGCTCGAGAAGTATTACTCGCAGGTCTGCTTGCTCGACCAGCCGTTCGTGAAGAATCCGGATCGCACGATCAAGGATCTCCTCACCGAGAAGGTCGGCACCATCGGCGAGAACATCCAGATCCGCCGCTTCATCCGCTACCAGCTCGGCGCCTGAGGCGCTGCGCTCCGCGAGCAGGAATTATCCAGGCGCGCCCCAGCGGGCGCGCCTTTTTGCTGGGTGCGATCAGTGAGGCAGGCCCCAGCGGGCGCGCCGGCACGCGTGCTCGTTCGATTTCGGCGTCGAGGCGGGATGCGCAAGCGCCATCGCGTGACACCCACGGTGCGCCGGGAAAACTTTCGCTTCGTGTTCCGGCGGAACTTGAGGTCTTGTGATCGGTGCCAGCCATGAACGTCACGCAACGCCAGATCATCCAACGCGGCCTCACCAACTGCTGTCCGAACTGCGGCGGCAAAACCCTTTTCCGCGACGACAAGCGCTTCGAACTCAATCGCGAGTGCCGGCGCTGCGGTCTCAAGCTTGAACGCGAGGAAGGGTTCTTTCTCGGCGCCATGGCGCTGAACTACGGCGTCACCTGCTTCCTGTTCCTGCTGCCGACGGTCCTGCTCTGGTATAACGGCGTGCTCGGCGACACCGCCGCCATCGTCATCGCGCTGGCCGGTGCGGCCCTCGTGCCGATGCTGCTGTATCGTTCCTCCCGCAGCTGGCAGTTGATGCTCTACTATTTTTTCCTGCCCCAGCATCTGCCGGCGAACCGCCGCGCCTTGGCGGCCGGCGAGGATGAAAACACGTAATCTCCTGTCGCTGAGCGCGGAGCTTCACAAACTAGCCCACCCGCGACTTACACAAACTGTGCCACAAAATTCCAGGGGAACGGGGGGGGACCAAAGCTGTCCAAATCTCGGAGCGAGTCGCTGACTCGCAAAGCCCTGCCGAGGGCGAGCTTGGCTCAATTTGTCCAAGCATCGAAAGTGGCGGAGAGGGTGGGATTCGAACCCACGTTAGGGTTTAAGCCTAAACCGCATTTCGAGTGCGGCGCGTTCAACCACTCTGCCACCTCTCCGGAAGCAAGACGGAGGAACGTAGGAAGCGCGGACGAAAACGGAAGCGAAATTTTGTGCCGCCCGCCGGAAGGGTGCCGGCGCACGAGGCTGCCGGCTGCGCAGGCTGGATGGTGGCGGTCGCCTGCTCGCGCCTGCGCTGATACCCCAGTCTGGCCATGCCTTTCGTCCCGCCGCCTCGGACCGGGGGAAGATGGAGATGGATTGATGCAGATGCTGTGCAGGTGGTGATGGCGCACGGAGCGGTGACGTTCTGGTGGAGCGTGCGTGACAGGATAGGCGGAATGCCGGCTTGCGGTTTCGGTGGCATTTTCTGTGCTAAGGTGACCTCTCGTCACCACCATGCCCCCCACTTTCCGCGAACGATACTGTGCCCATGCCGGTATCCCGCCCGAGCAGTTCGAGGAACACCTCTTTCGCCGGGCGCTGTATTTCCATGCCAAACCCCTGCAAGGAATCCTGGACCTGATGCCGGACTATTTCACGGCCGATCACGACTTCCTGCGCAGCGTGGGCGATATTCGCAGCCGGCGTTTCTTTCATGCCGAAGCGGGTGAGTATCAGACGCACTCCCTGAATCGCGGCATCTTGCGGCGGATTTTTTTCCTGCGCGTCTCCGCCGAGCGCGTGAGGCAGTTCATGGAGGAATGCTGGGGTGGCCACGATTCGAACCCTCCCGTGGGGGGCGGACGCGGGGCAGCTTCCGCGGCTTCGCATCCGCCACATTGACCCGGTGCGGCGGGCGACGCCGGGCCGGTTTCAGCTTACGCTGATCGTCTTTGCGTGAGTGAACTCGCGGATGCCCCACGCGCCGAGTTCCCGGCCGTGGCCGCTGAGCTTCACGCCGCCGAAGGGGAGCGTCGGATGCGAGCGCACGAACTCGTTCACGAACGCGTTGCCGGCCACGAGCTGCTCGCGCGCGAGCCGTTCGCCACGCCGCCGGTCGCGCGTGAAGACACCCGCGCCGAGACCAAAGGGAGTCGCGTTCGCGAGTCGGATCGCCTCGGCCTCGTTCCGGGCCGGGATGATCGCCGCGACGGGGCCGAACAATTCCTCGTCGAACGCGGCCATGCCGGGGCGCACGTTCGTGAGTGCGGTCGGTGGGTAATAGCAGCCCGGCGTGCGCGGCAGGGTGCCACCGCAGAGCAGCCGCGCACCGGCGCGCAGGCTGCGCCGGACTTGTCGGTGCAACTCCGTCCGCAGGTCCGCGCGGGCCAGCGGCCCTAGCTGGGTGGACGCTTCGCGCGGATCGCCAGTGCGGCGCGCTTGCAGGCGCGCGACGAGGAGCGCCTCGAAGCGCGCCCGCACCGCCTCGACGACGATAAGGCGCTTGGCCGCGATGCAGCTCTGTCCGTTGTTGTAGAGGCGCGATTCTGCGCACAGCTCCGCGGCGTGCTCCAGGTCCGCGTCGGCGAGGATCACGTAGGCGTCGCTGCCGCCGAGTTCGAAGACGCCCGGCTTCATCGCTTGGCCGGCGATCGCCGCGACTTGGCGGCCGACGGCGGTGCTGCCGGTGAGCGTGACCATCGCGATGCGCGGGTCGGCCACGAGTCCGGCGGTGCGTTTGCCGCTGAGCAATAGGGTTTGAAAAACGCCGCGCGGTATGCCGGCGCGCGCGAAGATACGGGCGATTTCCAAGGCGCAGCCGGTGACGTTGGCGGCGTGCTTGAGCACGACGGCGTTGCCCGCCATCAGCGCCGGGGCCGCAGCGCGGAACACCTGCCAGAACGGGAAATTCCACGGCTCGATGGCGAGCACGACGCCGAGCGGTTGGTAGGTGACGTAACGCTGCGCCGGCGCGCCGGCGGGGCGCTCGTCGGCCAGAAAGGCGGCGGCCTGTGCGGCGTAGAACTCGCAATTCACCGCGCACTTCTCCACTTCGGCGCGCGCCTGCGTGATCGGCTTGCCCATCTCGGCCGTGATGAGGGCGGCGTGTTCGCTCGCCCCGCGGCGCAACTCCCGGGCCACGGCGCGCAGGTGGCGTGCGCGCCGGGCGAACGGGAGCTGGCGCCACGCCTCGAAGGCCCGGGCCGCCGCATCAAGCGTGCGGTCGACGTGCCGCGCCGTGTGCTCGCGATACGAACGGAGGCGGCGGCCGGTGGCGGGATTGAGCGTGACAAGCGACATGGCGGCGAACGTGTCAGAGCCGCGGCGCGTTGTCCACGGGTGCCCGGCCGGGCACCGCTACAGTGGGGCGCAATTGTGGAGCGCCGGTGCGGGGCTTGGGTGTTCGCGGCCGGGCGGAAGTTACGGCTCGTCGGTCCGCTGGCAGACTCAGCCGGGATCATGCAGGAGGTGGGCGTCGGTGTGCCTACCGACGCCTGTCGCCGCTGGGACAGCGGCGACCACCCCATGGTCAGGAGCTCATCAGTCGGGAATCGCGTCCAACGGCATGAGTCCGGCTCAGGATTTCAAGTAGCGTGCGAGCGTGGCGCGTAGTTTCTCGCGGGCGCGGTAGAGGCGGGTCTCGACGGCCTTCGGGGTGGCGCCGACGATGGCGGCGATCTCGGCGTGCGGGAGATGCTCGAATTCCGCCAGCAACACGGCTTCGCGCAGCTCGGCGGGCAGCGCAGATACGGCGGCGCGCACGGCGGCGGCGGCTTCGGCGTCGGTCACGCTGTGACCGGGGGTGAGCGTCGTGAAGGGCTCGGGCGCGGCGTCGAGCGTGGTGGTGGGGCGGCGTTGATGACGCCGGGCGTGGTCACGCGCGAGGTTGAGCGCGATCTGGAACATCCACGTGGAGAAACGGGCGCCGGCCCGGTAGCGCGTGCGATGTTGGTAGATGCGGACGAAGGTTTCCTGCGCGAGATCGAGCGCGTCGTGCTCGTTCCGCGTGGAGCGGTAGAGGAATCCGCGCAGCGGCTTCTCCCAGCGCGTCATCAGGCGGTTCAGGGCCAGATCCTCGCCGCGTTGCAGCGCCAGCATCGCGTCCTCGTCGGTGTCGGTGCCGGCGGCGGTCATTTCAGGCCGAAGGCGGCGTGGTGCTCGTGCCGCAGGATGCGTGGTTCGACGAGCGCGAGGAAGCGCGCCCCTTGCGCGGCGTCCATCTGCGCGGCGACTTCGCGGACGTGATGGAGCGTTGCCTCCTGGCAGATCCGCTCCAGCCGGAGGACTTCCGTGCGGAGATTCGTATCAGTCGGGGATGCGGCGAGGCGCTCGCGGGCGGCGACGATGGCGGCGCAGTGATCGGAGCAGATCGGGATGTAGGCCAGATGGAGCGCCTCGATGGTGGCGGCTTGGGCGGGGGTGAGTTTGAATTCCCGGGTCAACCACACGATCTGATCCTCATCGGCTGGCGGCGGTGGGACGACGAGGCGCGTGATGCCGTAGGAGCCCGCGCCGACGAGCACCACCACGGCGAGGAGGAGCAGGAGGCGCTTCATCAGCGGGGCGGATGGCCGGTGTGGGCGACCATCAGGATCGGGTCGACGTTGCGCACGTAGGTGTCGGCCATGCGCTCGGTATGCTCGCGGCGCGTCTGCAATTGGGCAAAACCGATGCCGGCGATCAGCGCCAGCGACGCGGCGAGCGACAAGGCCCAGCGGAAGGGGATGACGACGCGCTCGGGCCGCTGGCTGGCCTCGATGCGCGACCAGACGCCGGCGGCAAAATCGGGAGCCGGAGCAGGGTCGTGGCGCCAGCGGCGCAGCAACGAAGAGAGCGGATCGGAGGCGTTCATGACCAAGTGATACGATGGAGGCGGGCCCGCCCCTCGGCAAATTTTGATTCGGGCGCCAGCCGGTGCGGATCTGGTTGAGGAGCGGCGCGCCATCAAGCCTTGGGGTGGGGGCGGCTGTCCTCAGCCGCCCTGGGTTCCAGCTTGCGCTTCGAATGCAAACGCAGCCGCCATCCCAGGGCGCTTGGGACAAGCGCCCCCACCCAAGAAAAAGGCCGCTCGGGAGAGCGGCCTGGGTGGCGCTGCGGGAGGTTTACTTCTTCACCGGGTAAGGCGGGGGCGGCGGGAGTTCGCCGGGGTTCTTCTTCAGCTCCCCGAGGATGTGCGCGATGGCGACGTCGAGTTGCTGATCCTCGCCGTGGAATTCCTTCCACGGGTCGTTGTCGACGGTTTGGTCGGGCGTGACGCCTTCGCCTTCCATGATCCACTGCTTGCCGTCCTTGCTGTAGCCGTTGGCGAATTCGGGGCGATTGAGCGAGCCGCCGTCGACGAAGGGCAGGGAGCCGCGGATGCCCACGACGCCGCCCCAGCTGCGTTTGCCGATGACCTTGCCGAGGCCGAGGGCGCGGAAGCGATAGGCAAAGATGTCGCCGTCGGAGGCGGAGAATTCGTTCACGAGAAGCACCTTCGGGCCGATCATCTGCGGGCCGGGGTTGGCGTTGGGCTGGCCGTTGCGGCCGATGGAGACGAAGAGCAGCTCGCGCGAGAGGCGCTCGGCGATCTGCGGCGAGACGTTGCCTCCGCCGTTGCCGCGGTCGTCGATGATGAGCGCCTTCTTGCCGAGCTGCGGGTAGAAGTGCTTCACGAACTCGTTGAGGCCGCCGGGGCCCATGTCGGGGATGTGGATGTAGCCGACCTGGCCGCCGGTTTTTTGCGTGACGTAGTCGATGTTCCGCTGGACCCAGTTGTAGTAATAGAGCGGCTGCTCGTCCGCGATCGGCGTGACGACGATGTCGCGCGCACCTTCGTCGGTGGGCATGCCGTTGACGCGCAGCGTGACTTGCTGGCCGACTTTACCGACGAGCGCGGCGTGCAAGACCGGGAGGTCGCGCACCGGTTTGCCGTCGATGGCGAGGATGTAGTCGCCTTCCTGCACGTTCACGCCGATCTCGGTGAGCGGGGAGCGGACTTCCTTGAGCCAGTTCTGGCCGCGGAGGATCTTGTCGATGCGGTAGGCGCGGCTCTGCGGATCGCGCGAAAACTCGGCGCCGAGCAAGCCGACCGGCACGCGCGTGGCCTCGTTGGCGCGCTCGCCGCCGCCGACGTAGGCGTGGCCGACGTTCAACTCGCCGATGAGTTCGCCGATGAGGTAGCTGAGGTCGTTGCGGTGGCGGACGTGGGGCACGAGGGCGGCGTATTTGCTGCCCTGCACGGCCCAGTCCACGCCGTGCATGTTGGGTGCGTAGAAGAAGTCGCGCATCTGGCGCCAGGCTTCGTGGTAGATCTGGTTCCACTCCGCGCGGCGATCGAGCGACATCTCGAGGGAGGCGAAGTTGAGCTTGTCCTTCAGTTCGATCTTCGCGTTCGGCAGGTCGATGATGCCGTAGTCGCGCTGCTGGCGGACGAGCATCTTCTTGCGGTCGGCGGTGAGCTGGAAGCCGTTGGCGGCGCCGAGCTCGGTTTCCTTGAGGTCCTTCAGGTTGTAGACGAAGAGCGTGCCGCTGGCGGGGCCGAAGCCGCCGGACGTCTTGAGGTAGTAAACCTTGTCGCCGGCCATCTCGATGCGCGGGTAGCTGGCGGCGGCAATGGGCAGGCCGACGATGCGGTCGCGGAGGCCGTCGGCGTCGACTTTCACGACGATCTTCTTCTTCGCGTCCTTGGCGTCCGCTTTTTCGGGCGCGGGTTTGCCGGTGGCGGCGTCGGCTTTGGCGGGGGATTTCTCCGTGGCTTCGGTCGTGGCGGCGACGGCGGGAGCGGCGTCAGGTTTGCCGGTGGCGTCCTTGGCTTCGTCCTTCTTGGGTTCGTCCTTGGCGATCTCGACCTCGTCGCTCTTCGGCTCGAAGGGGGACTTGGTGTCCTTGGCGAGCGCGACCAGGTAAACGCGTTCCCAGTTCTGATAGATGTGATTGAACTCGGTGACGCCGTAGGTGGGCGTGAAGTCGCGACCGGAGGCGAAGACGATCCACTTGCCGTCGTCGCTGAAAGTGGCGGCGCGGGCGGAGAACCAGCCGTCGGTCACGTCGAGTGTCTGTTTCGAGTCGAGGGAGTAGAGTTTGATCTTCGCGTAGGTGCCGTTCTGGGGCGAGGTCCAGGTGACCCACTGGCTGTCGGGCGACCAATCGTAGTTGGTGATCTCGAAGGTGTCGTTCTGCTCGATGAGCGTGACTTCCTGGGTGTCGATGTCGACGAAGCGGAGGCGCTGCTCGCGGTCGCCCCAGAGGAGTTTCTTGGAGTCGGGCGACCAGGCGGGCGAGTAGTAATAGGTGTCGGCGTTGCGGGTGATCTGCCGCGGCTCGCCCTTGCCGTCCTGCGGGCGGATCCAGAGTTCGTTCTCGCCGGTGACGTCGGAGTTGTAGGCGATCCACTTGCCGTCGGGGGACCAGACGGCGTCGCGTTCGTGGGCGCCCGGGGTGTTGGAGAGGTTGCGGGCGGCGCCGAACTTGGCGGGCACGGTGAAGGTTTCGCCGCGGGCGGTGACGACGACGCGTTTGCCGTCGGGCGAGGGGTTCACCTCGGCGATGTTTTTCGAGACGTTGACGAGGGCGTCGCGGGCGATGGCGAGGTCTTCCTTGACGACGATGGGCACCTGGCGGGCCTGCTCGCTCTTGAGATCGAAGCGCCAGATGACGCCGGCCTGCTCGTAGACGATGCCGCCCTGGCCGAGCGAGGGAAACTTCACATCGTAGTCGGTGTAGCTGGTGTGCTGCGTGGTCTTCTTCGACGCGAGGTCGTAGGAGAACAGGTTCATCCGGCCGGTGCGTTCGGAGAGGAAATAGATTTTCCCGTTCGGCGCCCACATGGGGATGATGTCCTGCGCGGGGTGGTTGGTGATGTTCTCGAGCGCGCCGGTCTTCAGGTCGATGATCCAGACGTCGTCGGCCATGCCGCCTTGGTAGCGTTTCCAGGTGCGGAATTCGCGGAAGACGCGGTTGTAGGCCATCTTCGTGTCGTCGGGCGAGAAGCTGAGGAAGCCGCCGCGCGGCACGGGGAGCTGCTTGGGCAGATCGCCGTCGAGGCCGATGGTGTAGAGTTGGCCGATGAAGTCGTTGGGTTCGCGCCAGCGGGAGCGGAAGGCGATCTCGTTGGCGCGGTTCTTCCACGCGAGGACGATGTTGTTCGGTCCCATGCGGTCGCTGAGGTCGTCGCGGCCGAGCGTGGCGGTGTAGGAGAGCCGGCGCGGCACGCCGCCGTCGGCGGGCATGACGTAGACCTCGGTGTTGCCGTCGTATTGGGCGGTGAAGGCGAGTTGCTGGCCGTCGGCGGAGAAGCGGGGAAACACGGCCCAGCCGGGGCCGTCGGTGAGCCGGCGGGCGACTCCGCCGTCGAGGCCGACGGTGTAGAGCTGGCCGGCGTAGCTGAAGACGATCTGCGAGCCGTTGGTCGCAGGGAAGCGCAGCAGTTTCGTCTGCTCCGCAGTGGAGGCGTGGGCGAGGGCGGCACCGGCACAGAAGGCGAGCGCGAGCCAGAGACGGGGTATGGACGTCGTCATGATTGGGACGACGGTAGAGGGGGGCGCCGACGGGGCAAACCCGAACGCGTCCGTGCGGCATGGTCCAAAAGGAGCAGGCAAAAGGCTGGGCGTCGGCGCGGCCCGCAGTGGCCGAAAAAAATCGGCGTCTTCGGCGTATTTTTCCCGGGGTAGGACGGCGCGTGTCCGACCCCGGGCGGTAAAGTGGGCGCATAACCTCCGACACGATAACTCCCATGAACACGTTCACCCTCCGCACTCCGCTCATCGAATTCCGCTCCGCGCTGGCCCTGCTCGGTCTCCGGGCCCGGGAAGATTACGACGAACTCGTCCACACCGGCTCCGACGGCGAATTCCGCCTCTCCTTGCAGGGCCGCCCGCACGGCCAGCAAGTGCGTTGCTTCATCTCGGTGCCGGAGGAGCGGTTGCTGGCGAGCGGCATCGAGCTGTTCCACGAGATCGCGGTCGAGGGGCATCCGGTGGTTTCCTACGGAGCGGGGCGGGGCAGCGTGTCGTTCGGCTTCGAGTGGTTCCACCCGTCCGGCGCCGACTGGCGGATCTCCGCGCAGCGCCTCGAGTTGCTGATGCAGCGGGTGAGCGTGGCGCTCGGGCCCAAGCCTGTGCCGGTGCGCCGGCGTCTGCCGGCCGGCAAGCGTCCGTCCGTGCTCTCGGAGCTGATGCCGGCGGTGCTGCGTCCGGTCGCGGCGTGAGGTTCCCTTTTCGTCTGGCCTCAGGCGCAGAGGGTGCTGACCCGGTCGGGGATCAGCGCTTTCTGCGGCCTGGGGCGGCGGCGTAGCGGCGCACGGTCGCCTCGGCCTTGGAGCGCACGAGGTCGCGCAGTTCGGGCGGGGCGAGCACCTCGGCTTCGCCGGCCCAGCCGAGGGTCCAGCGGAGGATTTCGTCGAGCCCGCCGAGTTGGACCGTGAATTCGAGGCCGCCGTCGGGCAGCTCGCGCGTCTCCTGCGATTCGTGCCAGAAGCGTTCGCGGATCTGATCGGCGGCGGTGGCGCTGAAGCGGATGACGATGCGGTAGTCGCCGGTGCCGACGAAGGCGCCGAAGGCCTTTCCGAAGAACTTGGCGGGCGAAAAGTCGGCCGGCCGCTCGAAGTGCCGCGCGGTGACGGCGAGCCCGCGCATGCGGCCGAGGGCGAAGGTGCGCAAGGCCTGGCGGTCGAGGTCGTGGCCGACGAGATACCAGACGCTCTCGCGGTTCGCGAGGTGGTAGGGCTGCACGCGGCGGGGCTCGGTCTCGCGGCTCTGCGGCTTCTTGTAGTCGAAGGCGACCTCGTGCGACTCGTTCACCGCGCGGGAGAGCTTCTCGAAGAGCTTGAGGTCGGAGCGTCCAAGTCCGGCTTGGTGGAAGGAGATGTTCTGCAGGGTGCCTCGCGGGGAGAAGCTGATGCGCTCGTTCAGGCCGGAGGAAAGTTTTTCGAACGCGTGGGCGAGCTGATCGTGGTAGGGCGTGCCCTTGTATTGCTCGAGGGCCTTCTGTGCGACGAGCAGGGCGAGCAGCTCGCCTTCGCTGATCTGCACGGTCGGGAAATTTCTCACCGGGTAGGCATAGCGCCAGGTGAAGGTGCGCGCGTCGTATTCGGCAGGCAGGTCGAGCTGGTCGCGCATGAACGCAAGGTCGCGCATGATGGTCTTGGTGGAGACCTCCAGCTGTTCCGCCAGCTTGGTGCAGTTGGTGTCGCGACCATCCTGCAGGATCTCGTGGATGCGGATCATCCGCGCGAGCGGCGGACGGGAGGAAGGGAGGACGACGGCGCACATGCGGGGCAGAAGACGGAGTGCCGCCGGGCGCGGCGCGGTCAAGTCCCTTGATGCCGGGCGCGAGGTCCGCGCGGGCCGGTCAGGCGGAGCGGGGTGGCTGGCCGGCCGGCCCGAGCGCGGCGAGGAGTTCGCCGGTGCTGAACGGCTTCAAGAGGCACATGTCCGCGCCGAAACCGTTGGCGGCCTTCAGGCAGTCGGTGGCGGTGACGAAGCGCCCGCCGCCGGACATGGCGATGATGCGCGGGGCGGGGGTGCGGATGCGGGCGGCGCGGATGAGCTCCAAGCCGTCGCCGTCGGCCATGAGGATGTCCGTGATCACGACGTCGACGGCGATGGAGTGCAAAATGGCGGTGGCTTCCCGTCCGGAGGCGGCGGTGCAGACGACGTGTTGTTCCTCCCGCAGGCGCTCGGCCAGGGCGCTGCTGAACTCCGGCGAATCATCTACGACGAGGATCGACAGGCTTCGGTGCGCGGCGGGGAGTGGCTGGGCGGTGCTCATCGGGCAGGGGGTGTGGCCGGCTGCAGGCGCCGGGACAAGTGCAGGGAATGGCGGGAAGGGGCAACGCGATTCATTTTCCCCAAGCGAGGATAGAAGGCGCGGCACGGCAAGGCCGGCTTCGCCGGAAGCGCGGGATTCGGGGATTTACCGATGGCGCACGGTCGGTGGAGACCGGCGATTCAAGCGTGGCTCGGCGGGTGCGCCGATATCGTTCCCTGGGGACGCGAGGTGCCGCGCTGTGCCGGGGGCGGGGCTCACGGTTTTGCGCTCATGCCCGTTGCCGTCGCCTTTGAAGGAACGTGAGTCCGGCGAGAAGGCCGGCGGCGAGGGCGTAGTGCGCCGGTTCGGGAATGGCGGCGGTGGAGTAGACGGCGAGGTGCGAGCTGATCAGCTCGTTCGACACATAGACATTGCCGAGGTCGTCGGCGGTCATCGCGAGCCGGCCGCGGAGAGCCGTGGACGGGTGAAGGGGGGCCGAGAAAGTGCCGACATAGGCGCCGGTGGCGTAGTTGTAGATCACGCCGGAGGTGCTGTTGAGATCCGCGGTGAAGATATAACCGGTGGAGCTGATGGCGAAGGCGTTCCCGTCGACGGCCGTGCTGACGAGGGAGATGGCGTCGACATACGCGAGTGTGACGGGGTCGTAGCGGAGGATTTTTTGCTGACCGGCATCGAGGACGTTCAGCCGTCCATCCGGGCCGATGCGCAGCGCGCCGACTTGTGAGGAGACCGCGCCGGGTCCGGTGTAGCCGAAGGCGACCCCGTTTTGATCGCCCGCGCCGGCGGTGTAGCGATACAACGACGGGGTGTAGCCGGCGGCCTCCGAGCCACCGGCGAAGGAGACGAAGACGTCGTTGGTCCCGTGGCGGACGGCGAGGCCGTTGGGATAGTCGGGGAGATCGGACAGGGCTTCCTCCGAAACCACGGAACCGGCGGCGAGCGAATAGGCGTAGAGACGCACGTCGAAGTTTCCCCCGGTGTAATAAACGATTTGGTTGGCCGGATCGTAAGTGGCCTGGCTCAAGCGGTTCAGTCTGACGCCCATGGGAAAGGGATCGTAGATCTTGAAAAACGAGGTGCCGGTGCTGTCGGGCATCCACGCTTCAACTTCGGTGGTGAGCATCACGTGAGATTGGCCACCGGGAGACCAACTCGTGGGCGGAACGAATTCGAGGCTGATGACGTTGTAACGTCCGGGTGGGAGGGCCGTCGTGTGAGTCGGCGTGAGATGGACGTTCGCATGCGCGGTCGCGAAGGCGAGGGCGACAAGGCAGAGGAACGGGATGGTTTTAGTCATCACGAGGGCAGGCATCGAGGTGGCGAAGGACGGGAAAAGCGGTTGACGTGGTGCGCGACCGAGCCGGCGCGGGCGGAGTGGATCGTTTGGAGGAGGAATTCCGCCGCCGGTCCGGGCAATCGGCCAGTTGTCCCGGGTCAAGTGACTGGCAGGGGAACTTTTTGGGGTAGTCAAAGCGCATGCCGGCCGGCATCACAGCAGGCCATGTCTTCTCTCCGCCACGCCACGGAAGCGAAGCCGGCGCTCGCCGGGACGCGCATTCGCGTGGCGCTCGTAGATGACGATGCGCAATTCCGACTCGTGCTCGCCTCGGTGCTCGGCGCGAGCGGACGGCACGAGGTCGTGGCGGCTGTCGGTTCGGCGGAGGAAGCGTTGGCGTGGCCGGCGGCACTCAAGCCCGACGTGGTGCTGCTCGACGTCGGCTTGCCCGGGCGCGCCGGGTCGGCGGTGGCGGGCGACTTGCTGGCGAAATTTCCTGGTGCGCTCGTGCTGATGGTGAGCGGGTCGCGCGACGACGCGGTGGTGCTGGAGGCGATCCGGCACGGTGCGGCGGGCTATGTGTTGAAAAGTGCCGAGCTCGCGCCGGTGCTCGAGGCGATCGACGACGCGCTCGCCGGCGGCGCGCCGATGTCGCCCGCGATCGCGCGGCAGGTGCTGGGCTTGATGCGGAGCGCCCCGACGGCGAAGCGGCCGACCGGCGAACTGGCGCTGCTCACGCCGCGCGAGGCGGAGGTGCTGGCACTGGTGGCGGAGGGCGCGAGCGACAAGGACGTGGCGGAGCGCCTCGGCGTGACGCGCTCGACGGTGAAGAACTGCCTGTTCGCGATTTACGGGAAGTGGCGGGTGAATTCGCGCACGGCGGCGGCGGTGAAGTTCGTGCGGGCGAGCGAGGGCGCGAGGTGAAGCCGGCCGCGTCCGCCACGCCCGACGACGTCGAGGCCGGCTTGCGCCGGCAAGCGAACCGGCTGCGGTTCGACGATGCGGCGTGGGAGGTGGCGTTCCGCGAGGAGCGGTTGCGGGCGGCGGCGACGCGCACGCGCGTGACGTTGATCGCGGGCATGCTGGCGGCGGCGGGCATCGGCGCGGCCACGGTGTTTTCCGGCGTGCAGCGCGAGGTGACGGATTTCCATTTCATGAACCTGCGTCTGCGCTTCCTCGGCATCGTGCCGGCGTGGCTGCTGATGCTGGTGTCGACGTATCTGCCCGGCCACCGGCGGCGCGCCGACTGGGTGAATGGCGCGGGCACGGTGCTCGCGTGCTGGGCGCTCGCGCTGATCTACTGGCACTCGGCGTTCATCTTTCCGGCGCTCGCCATCTGGGATGCGGTGTGGGGCGGGTTGATGACGCTGCTGCTCATCACGGCAGTCGTGCTGCCGTGGAGCGGGCGTGCGCTCGCGTTGACGCTGGCGCTGGCGCTCGGCGGCACGCTGGCGTTCTACGCGCTGACGCTGGAGGCGAAGACCGGCAACGTGCAGATGCTCGCGGCGAACTTCACGCTCATCGGCGGAGTGATTCTGCTGCTGGCGTGGTATCGCGAGGCGGCGGAGCGGCTGACGTTCGCGCAACGCGAGCACATGCGGCGCTTGAATGCGGAGCTGGCGCGCGCGAATGCGGAGTTGGCGCGGCTGAATGCGGAGAAGGACGAGTTTCTCGCGATCGCGTCGCACGATCTGCAGTCGCCGCTGGTGTCGGTGCACGGCCTGGCGGAGCAACTGGCGGACGGGCGCGCGGCGGAGCCGGCGCAGGCGCATGCCGCCATCCGCGCGCTCGCGCGGCGCATGCTGGAGCTGGTGGAGAATTTCCTCGGCGCGCACGCGACGGAGTCTGGCGCATGGCCCGTGCGGAGAGCGCGCGTGGACTTGCGCGCGCAGGCGGTGCAGGCGGCGGAGCGCCACGGCCCGGCCGCGGTGGCGAAGGGGCAGCGCGTGGAGGCGGCGGCAGGTCCGGCGCTGTGGGTGCTCGCGGATGCGGCGCTGCTGGCGCAGGTGGCGGACAATTTTGTGAGCAACGCGCTGAAGTTCAGTCCGCGCGGCGCGCGGGTGCAGCTCGATGTGCTGGTGGCGGAGGACGGCAGCCGGGCGCGACTGGTGGTGATCGACGAAGGGCCGGGCATCGCGGCCGCGGAGCAGGAAGGGCTGTTTCGAAAATTCTCGCGCACGGCCGTGAAGCCCACGGGCGGGGAGGCGAGTCACGGCCTCGGGCTGGCGGTGACACGACGGCTGGCGGAGGCGATGGGCGGCACGGTCGGGTGCGAGTCCGACATCGGCGCAGGTGCGACGTTCTGGATCGAACTGCCGGTGACGCGCGAGTGAAGGGATCGCGGACGGCTCGTTCGGAGAACTCGCCCTACCTCCTGGGCACGCGATACAGGCAGGCGATGGTTGCCGGCGTCCTGCGGGAACTATCCGGCGAGGCAGGCTTTGAAGCCTTCGGTCAGTGCGGCGCGGTCGAGGTTCTTGCCGATGAAGACGAGGGTGTTGGTGCGGTCCTCGTCGCCGCGCCATTCACGGTCGAACTTGGCGTCGAAGAGCATGTGCACGCCTTGGAAGACGAGGCGCTTGTTGGTGCCTTTCACGCAGAGCACGCCTTTCATGCGGTAAATGTCGCCGCCTTTGTCCGCGAGAAGCTTGGAGATCCAGTCGTTGAGCTTCTTGCCGTCGAGGTCGCCGGGGACGCGGATGCCGACGGAGGAGACGGCTTCGTCGTGCGAGTGCTCGTGGCGGAATGTGCGGTCCCAGGAATATTTGGTGAACTGGCCGCCGGGCAGGTAGAAATGCGTCGGCACATCGTGCGCCGTGAAGATCAGGTAGCGGCCGGCGGTCGTGATCGGCACCTTGAATTTGCCGTATTCGTTGCGGAGCTTGAGGCGGTTGAGCTTGCCGCCGACTTCGAGGGACTCGCCGGGGAGCCTGATGGCTTCCCAGTCGGAGAAGGCTTCGACGGTTCGGTTGATCGTGGCGTTGAGGTCGGCGTCGGTGAATGACGGCACGGGCGCGACGACGACATCGAGTTCGTTGTGGTTGTGGCCGCAGTCAGGGCCGCACTCGTGGTCGTGTCCGTGATGGTGATGATGGCCGCCGTCGGCATGAGCGTGGCCGTGCGCGTGTGCGTCGCCCGCTTCCTCGGGGTCGTGACCGATCTCGATCTCATGCACGCCGGGCTGCAGTTCGTAGCCGCCGGCCCATTCGAAGGGGTATTCCAGCTCGAGGAACTGCGGATCGACCTCGACGGCGCGGTCGAGGCTGAAGCCGGCGATGTCGATCACCCGATCAAGGGCGATGGCGGCGTTCTGGGTGCGGTGGACCTTCGCCACGGCGTTGATGCGGCGGATGCGCTGCTCAAGGGCGTCGAGCTCGGCGGGGGCGACGAGGTCGGATTTGTTGAGGAGCACGACATCGGCGAAGGCGATCTGCTTCAGCGCCTCGGGCGAGTCCTCGAGGTGGAGGTGGATGTGCTTGGCGTCGACGAGCGTGACAATGGCATCGAGGCGGAATTGCTCGCGCATCTCCGGGTCGGTGAAGAAGGTCTGGGCGACGGGGGCGGGGTTGGCCAGCCCGGTGGTCTCGATGAGGATGGCGTCGAGGCGGTCCTTGCGCTTCATGAGGCGGCCGAGGATGCGGATGAGGTCGCCGCGCACGGTGCAGCAGATGCAGCCGTTGTTCATCTCAAGGATTTCCTCGTCGCCCTGGATGACGAGCTGGTTGTCGACGCCGACCTCGCCGAATTCGTTTTCGATCACGGCGATCTTCCGGCCGTGCTGCTCGGTGAGGATGCGGTTGAGGAGCGTGGTCTTGCCGGCGCCGAGGAAGCCGGTGAGGACGGTGACGGGAATGGGAGCGGCGGACATGCGGGCGATGAAGAATGGATCGGGTGCGGTGGGACGAAAAAGCTAACCTGCCAGCAAACGTGCGGCGCAGAGATTTGCAACCTGTGCCTGCGGCGCGCCCGTGCCGGCACCGCGATCGCTCCGGGCACAAAAAAGCCCGCATCGTCCGATGCGGGCGCATGAGCGAAGCGTCTCCCGCCGGCTTATTCGGCGGCGACCGGAGCGAGTGCGACCGCTTCTTCCTGGCGGCGGCGGTAAAGGCGCAGCGCGACCAAGCCCGCGACGAGCAGGGCACCGATGCCGGCGGCCGCGGTGGCGGGCTCGGGCACGGGAGAAAGTTGGATCGAGAGGGAGGCGAAGCCGAAATCCGCACCGGGGCCGTAAGACGTCCCCGTGGTTGAAGCCAGCGAAGCGTAGTCCGTGACGCCGACGGCAAAGAGCGCCTGACCGTTCGGCAAGCTGTCGACGGTAGAAATCGCAGCCAGCGCGAGGTCCGAGGCGCCAAGATCGCTGGTGACCAGAACCATGGCATAGGTGGTGACAGGATTGGCCGTGACTTGGAGACTGATCAGCTGTTCCCAGCCGTTATACGTGCCCGGGTTGCTGTTAACATCCGTGTAAAGGAAATAGTTGAAAGAGAAAGCGTCCGGGATGAGGGCGGAACCGCTGGCGATCAGCGACGTGGCTTGGTTGGTGTTCGTGTCCCACTCGACGAAATAGTAATCGACCGATACCGGCCCGAACCCGCCGGTGCGGATGAACTGATAGGTCATCGAGTCGAAGTAGCTCACATTGCTGAAGGTCTGGACGCGGGCCTCGTCAGGCGCGAAGGAGACAAAGTCTCCCGTGAAAAGCGGCATCGTGGTGATTTGCGCGGAGGCGAAAACGCTGCAGCAGGTGAAAGCGGCGGCGGCAAACAGGAGTCGGAGTGAGGGGCGTGGGCTCATGCGGTGAAAACCCTAGGAAGGGCTAGGGTGCGCAGGCAATAGCATAAATTGTTTTATTGCACGGCTGGCGCAGGCTGGGCGCGGGACAAAACCAGCCGGTCCAGCCACTGCTCCAGCTGCGTGGGAGCCTGCGCATCCCACTGCAGCGCGAGAGTGAACATCTGCGCCGGCTGGTGCTCGCGGCGCAGCAGGACGTCGTCCCATGCGCTGCGCACCCAAGCCGAAAACGTCTTGCGGCTCGAAGCCGGCTGCAGCGGGGCCCGGGTGAGCGGATCCCAGACCGTGAAGGCCACGAGCAATTCCTGGCCGGCGCGGCGGAAACGCAAGAGGCGGAACGGGATGCGCTCTCCGGCTCGTTCCAACTCCATGCCGGGCAACTCCTCCTGGAGTTCACAGCCGCTGACTGGCAGGCAGATGGTCGGGTTGTGCATGAAGGGCACGAACCGCGCCGCCTGCCCGCGCCGCCACTCGATATAAAAGGCGGCCACGGGTTCGTCGCGATGAGAGCGCCAATTGCCGGCGGCAAAGAAATCGGGGCTCAACATCTCGCGTGCCGACTCGGTCAGCGGCTCGGGCTTGAAGGACTGCAGCCCGGCCGGCAGCCGGGCGATCCAGCCGGTTTCCGCCCATTCATCGACCGGCGATGTGGCGAACCACATGCGCGTCGCCAGTTCGCCGGCGGCCAGCGCCAACGCGAAAGCCAGCGCCACGCGCCACCGTGTGCCGGCGTTGGCGTTCGGGACCGGCGCGGCAGGCCGCCGCACGGCCACGCCCGGCAGGCGATAGCCGGCCCAATGCAGTGCGAGCCACGCCGTCGCCACCACGCTCAGCGCGAGCGAGAGCCAGCCGGCGAAATCGTGCGCCTGCTCGATCGCCTCGGCCGAATCGCGCACGGCGAGGAAGAGCACGCGGGCAAAATTGCCGGCCACCGCGGCGAGCACCGCGGCGCCGACCAACAGCAGGCGGCGCAGGAGCGTGAAGCGCAGCCACTCGCCGAAAAACAACGCCAGCAACACGCAGCCTTGCAGCGAGCGGATGCCTCCGCAGGCCTCATCGACGCCGACCCAGCCGCTGCCGAGCCGGATCGTCGTCCCGCTGGCGATGGCCGGCCGGCCGAGGAGATTGGCCATTTCCGCTGCGAGCGAGGCCATGGCTTCGCGCAGCGGCAGGATGAAATTGAGTTCCACCGCCGTCGGCAGCGGCAGCGCGGCGAGGAACAGCGCCAACGGCGCGCCGATCCACCGCGCGCCCGCGCGCCCGGCGAACCAATAAGCCAGCCCCACCGCGGTGCCGATGATCGCGCCCACGTAAGTGGCCAGCGCGACGGGCCAGAGCGGGTAGGGCGTGAGCAGCAATCGCAGCGGCCACAGCGCCAGGCCCAGCAGGACGACGCCCGCGGCGAGCGCGACGACGCCTCGCGGCGGCACCGCGTCCGGGCGCAAGGCCGGTCGCTCGCTCCACCGTTCCCACCACAGGTAGGCGGCCAGCAGCGGTGCGAGCCAGCCGTGCCCGAGATTGGCACTGCCTTGCCACGCCGCCGTGAGCGGCAGCAGAAGGGCGAGCGAACCCAGCCCGACCGCGCTCCACGCGAGCAGTGGCGCGGTCGTCTTCGCCGCGGGGGCACTCATGGTTTGCCCGACGGGCTGCCGCCGGCCGCGGGTGCGGTCTTGGCGGATTTCTCCTTGGGTGGAGGTGGCGGACGGGCGGTCACGATTTCCTGCGCCCGCCGGATCAACCCGAATTCCTCGGGCAGATAATTGCCGCTGGTCGCTGCGGCCGCGACTTTCGTCAGTGCCGGCGCATTGCCGGCGGCGCCGTAGATGTAGGCGAGGTAGGGCAGGCGTGGCGGATAACTGAGCTCGGGCTCGGGGAGGCGGGCCAGCATCTCGAGCGATTCCTTTTTCTTGCCGGCAAGGGCGAGGGCGAAGGCGTAGCTCGCGAGGTAGTTCGGATTGGCGGGATCGGCCTGGTGCAATTCCTCCAAGGTGCGCTTCGGCGCGTTCCACGTGGCGGAAGGATCGAGCAGCAGCGCGAGCACGGCCCAGTCGTGTTGATACCGCGCCACGGACGGATCTGCCTGCCGCAGGGTGTTCATGACGTCGCGCATGTTGGCGGTGTTGCGCTGGGCGTGATAAAGGTCGAACAGCGCTTGGTGCGACCAAGTCTGGTTCGGGTGCGCGCGGGCGATGCTCCACAGCGTGGTCTCGGACTCGGGTTGCCAGCCGAACAGCACGGCGAGACGATGTAGGGTGCGGAGGGCGCCGAGCTGGCCCTTCGTGCTTTGCAGGGCGAGGCCCCACGTCTCGGCGCGGAGGACCGGGCGGCCTTGGCCGTCAATCGCGCGCGCTGCGGACACGAGCCGGATGGTTTCTTCCGGCAACGGGCCCCAGGCGCCACGTTCGAGCTGGCGGAGCAGTTCGTCCCATTCGCTGCGGGCGGCGCTGAGATCGGCGCGCGCGGCGGCGACCACGGGCTGGATGTCCGCGTCCGCGGGCAGCGTGGCCAGCCAGCTGGCAGCCTCGCTCACGCGGCGTTGGACGAGGAGCCATTGCACGAATTGGCCGATTTCGGCGGCGGTCTTCCCGACGCGCGGGGTCAGGCGGGCGAAGACTTCGGGGAAGGGTTGCTTGTCGATGAGCAGATCGAGGTTCGCGAGTTGGAGCTGGTCGTTGAGGACGGCCTCGGGGTGCCGCCCGGCACTCTCAAGTGCTCGGCGGGCGGTGGCGTAGTCGCGTTGCTGGAGGGCCGTCGAGGCGAGGGCGCGATAGGCCTTGAGGGCGAGCTGAGGGTGCTCCGCCGCCAGACGTTCGACCTCGGCGCGCGCGGCGGCCCGCTGGGTGTCACCCGGATGTTTCAGGCGCAACGTGGCGTGCGCGAAGCGCAGCTCCACATCGTCGGGCAACTGGGCCTTGAGCCGGTCGAACGCGGCGTCGGCGATGGGGCGGTTGTCCGTGGCCAGCGCGAAGGCGAGCGCGGCGCGCAGGGCGGGGGTGCGGCCCGCGACTTCGGGCGTCATCGCGGCGAGTGCATCGCGGGCGGTGTTGAAGTCGCGGAAGCTCATGGCTGTGTAGACCAGCAGGGCGGCATCCTCGGCCGAGTCCGGGCGCAGGCGCGAGATGTCCCGCCGCAGGCGCACCGCCTGTGCCGCGCCGACCTGCTCGAGCATGTCGGCGGCCACGCGCAGCGCGTCCACGTCGCCGGGGATCGTCTTCAGCGCGACCTCGAGGGCGACCTGGGCGTTTTGCGGGTCGCGGGCGGCGATGAATTCCTTGGCTTGGGCGAGCGCGCGTTGCTGTTTCCAGGCTTTGTAGCGTGGCACACCGAGTTGCCAGGATTTCCAGCCCACGAAGGCGACGATCGACGCCGTGATGAGCCAGAGAATGAGTTTGAGCTGTTTGTGCCGGGAGCTGCGTCGCGTGAGGAGGAGCATGGGGTCTTGCTGGTTTTATAAGGGGTAGAAATCGGGCTGATGCAGCGAGCCAAAAATCCCGGCGCGCGGCGCTGCGTGGGTTGTGTGCCGTGGTCGGCGGCTTGCGGAGCCGGCGGCGGCGTGGTGGGCTGGCGCATGAGCGATTTACCGCCGCTGCCCGCCGAACCACGACCCGGGCTCTACCGTCACTACAAGGGCAACGACTACCGCGTGCTCGGCTTGGCGCGGCACTCGGAGACGCTGGAGCCGCTCGTGGTCTATCAGGCGCTCTACGGCGCACGCGGGCTGTGGGTGCGACCGGCGGCGATGTTCGCGGAGCAGGTCGAGGTGGCGGGGCGCCGCGTGGCGCGATTTGTGCGCACGGGCGACTGACGCGCTGCGACAGGAGGCGAAACACCTCGCACGCTCGCGCCGGCGCCGGCTGCTTACTCGACCGTGCGGAGTTGGATGCTGTCGATGCGGTGCTGCGAACTCGTCATCACATCCGAGATGATGACCAGCTTGTCGCCGGCCTTGATGCGGCCGCGCTGGGTCAGCAGCTCGAGCGCGCGCAGGATGGTCTTCTCCGGGTCGTCGAAGGGCTGGAGCAGGTAGGGCTCGACCGAGCGCACGATGCGGAGGTGGCGCAGGGTTTCCGCCGAATCGGTGAGGGCGAGAATCGGCGCGCGCAGCGGCCGGTGCGCCGCGAGGCCGGCGGCGGTGACGCCACGGCGGGTGAAACAGAGGATGGCGGAGTTGGGCAGCTCGTTCGCCATCACGACGGCGGAGCGGAGCAGCTTCATGCGCTCGGCGAGGAAGACGGCGGGCTCGACGAATTCGCAGGCGATCTCCTCCTCGATGCGGCGGGAGATCTTGTCGAGCACGCCCACGCATTCGAGCGGGTAGCGGCCGACGGTCGTCTCGCCGGAGAGCATCACGCAGTCGGCCTGTTCGAAGACGGCGTTGGCCACGTCGGTGATCTCCGCGCGCGTGGGCATGGGCTGGCCGATCATCGATTCGAGCATGTGCGTGGCGATGATGACGGGGCGGCCGATGGACAGGCAGGTGCCGACGGCGCGGCGCTGCACGACGGGGAGCTCCTCGTAAGGGATCTCGATGCCGAGGTCGCCGCGGGCGACCATGAGCACGTCGGTGGCGCGGATGATCTCGTCGAGGTTGTTGATCGCGGACTGGTCTTCGATCTTGGCGACGATGCGCGCCGGCGAGCCGTGCTCCTTGAGGAAGCCGCGAAGCTGGACCACGTCGGCCGCCTCGCGCACGAAGGAGAGGGCGACGAAGTCGATGCCTTCGCTGATGCCCACGAGCGTGTCGCCGCGGTCCTTCTCGGTGAAAGACGGCAGGTTCACGTGCACGCCGGGCAGGTTGATATGGCGGCGCGAGGAGAGCTGGCCGGGCGTGAGCACGCGGCAGCGGATGTGCGAGTCGCGCTTCTCGAGCACCTCGAGGCGGATCAGGCCGTTGTCGACGAGCACGGTGTCGCCGACCTGGATGTCGTTGACGAGATTGCGGTAGTTCACGTCGACGGAGCGGATCTCCTCGGCGCGGTCGCGCGTGCTCTCGGGCTTGACCGTGAAGTCGAAGATCTCGCCCGGCTGGAGCTCGATCGGCACGGCGACATCGCCGGTGCGGATCTCGGGGCCCTTGATGTCCATCATGATGGCGACCTCGTGCCCGAGCTCGCGCGAGACGTCGCGGATGCGGCGGATGATCTTGCGCGTCCACTCGTGGGAAGCGTGCGCCATGTTGAGGCGGATGACGTCGACGCCCGAGCGGATGAGCTGCGCCAGCATCTCATGGCTCTCGGTCGCAGGGCCGAGGGTGGCGATGATCTTGGTGCGTCGGAAAGGCGGAGGAGGCATCATACGCGCCGAAGGAAGGGCTGTGCCCGCACGCGCGCAAAGCAAAAGCCCGGCATTGACGTTCGACCTGTTGCCTAAAATCCGGAGCGCTGGAGCGGGGGCCGTGTGACGACGGAGGATGGACCGGTGCGAACCTTTGTCCGGCGCTGACTTAGGCGACAGCCAAGCAGCTGCTCCGGCGCTAGAATTCGATCGGCTCGCTCCCGGCTCCGGGGGCGACGACCGAGAAGCGGCAGTGCAGCGCGGCCAGCGTCGGCCCGCAGGCGGCCTCGACGGCGGCGGGCGTGTTGCAGTCGCGGCTGAGGTGGGCGAAAAACACATGGCGCAGGCGCGGCCCCGCAATCGCGGCGAGCAACTCTCGCGCGGCCTCGTTGGAGAGATGTCCGTGGCGGCCGTTGATGCGCTGCTTCACCGACCACGGGCGCTTGGTGTCGGCCTCGAGCAGGTGCGGGCAATAGTTGGCCTCCACCACGAGCACGTCGGCGTCGCGCACGCGCTCGCGGATGTGCGCGGGCGCGTGGCCGAGGTCGGTCAGCCACGCGAGGGTGCGGCGCGGCGAGAGCAGGTCGTCATGGCCGTGCGCGAGGAGGAAGCCGACCGGGTCCTGCGCGTCGTGCGGCACGGAGAAGCTGCTCACCTCGAGGTCGCGGAAGCGGAACGTCGCCCCCGTTTCGAAATACTGCCACGCGATGCGGTGCTTGAGCGTGCGTTGCACGGCGGCGGCGGTGGCGGGGTTGGCGAAGACGCGGATGTGCGGGTGCTTGGCGAGGCCGCCGAGCCCCGCCGCATGGTCGCCGTGCTCGTGCGTAAGGAAGATCGCATCGATGCGCTCCAACGACTCGCCCGCGGCCGCGAGCATCTCTTGGAGCTTGCGCGCCGAGAACCCCGCGTCGACGAGCACGCGCGTGTCGTCGGTCTGGAGGAGGGCGGCGTTGCCGGCGCTGCCGCTGCCGAGGATGCGGAATCGGACGGGCATGTGGGCGGATTGAGCGCGCCGCGCTTCGGCGCGACAAGGGAAAACCCGCGCACGGTCGCGCGCGGGGCGCCGGACCGAGGGTCGCTGGTTGACGCGCCGGGGAAAGTGCATTGGCTTGATCCCTCATGCCCGCCAAGTCCTCCGCTCCCCGGCGCCGCCGCGCCTCCGCCACTCCCGCCGCTCCGCGGGTGCTGCCGGGCGTGGTGACGATCACGCGGCAGGTGCATTTCAACTCCGCGCACCGGCTCCACAACCCGACGAAGAGCCAGGCTTGGAACAAGAAGCAATACGGCCTCTGCACCAACCCGCACTGGCACGGGCACAACTACGTGCTCGAGGTTTCCCTCCGCGGCCGCCCCGATCCCGACACCGGCTACATCATGGATCTCGGCGAGTTGAAGCGCATCCTCCACGAGGCCGTCGTCGACAAGTGCGACCACCGCAACCTCAACGACGAGGTGGACTTCCTCCGCGGCATCATCCCTTCGACCGAGAATCTCGTCATCGCCTTCTGGCACGAGATCGAGCCGCGCATCCCGCGCGGTAAACTCCATCGCGTGCGCCTCTACGAGACGCCGCGCAACTACGCCGAATATTTCGGCCCGCAGGCGGAATGACGCCCGCGTGCATCCGCCGGTTATCGTCCCCCGTAAAAACGAACCCATGAGCAAATCGAAGCCGATGTATCTCCACCGCTCCGCGGACGGAGCCGAGCCGCGGATGAAGCGCGGCTACGACAAGAAATTCCGCTCCACCGCGGCGTATCGCGCTTCGCTGCCCGACATGATGGAGGCCGCGCACGACGCCATCCAGGGCGCCAACGTGCCGATCCAGCAGGTCGGCATCCACAACTTCAAGCTGCCGCTCAAATACCGCACGAAGTCCCGCGAGACCCTCACGCTCGAAACGAGCGTCACCGGCACCGTCTCGCTCGAGGCCGAGTTGAAGGGCATCAACATGAGCCGCATCATGCGCACGTTCTACGACCACAAGGACGAGGTCACGACCGGCGAGTGGATGGGCAAGGTGCTGAAGAATTACCTGCGCAACATCGCCAGCAAGGACGCGCGGTTGAAGATCTCGTTCTCCTACCCGATGCTGCGCGAGAGCCTGCGCAGCGGCCTGAGCGGCTACCAGTTCTACAACGTCGCGTTCGAGGGCGTGATGACGCACACGGGCGCCTACCGCCGCTTCATCCATTTCGATTTTATCTATTCCTCCGCCTGCCCCTGCTCGGCGGAACTCTCCGAGCACGCCCGCGACCTGCGCGGCGCCTACACCGTGCCGCACTCGCAGCGCAGCAAGGCGCGCGTGACGGTCGAGGAAGCACCGGGAAAGAAGATCTGGATCGAGGACATCCACGCCCACTGCCTGCGTGCGCTCCAGACGGAGACGCAGGTGATGGTGAAGCGCGAGGACGAGCAGGCCTTCGCCGAGCTCAACGGCGCGTCCCTCAAATTCGTCGAGGACGCCGCGCGGCTGCTCTACAAGGAGTTCGATGCCGACGAGCGCATCGTCGACTTCCGCATCGCCTGTTCGCACCTCGAATCGCTCCATTCGCACGACGCCGTCAGCGTCATCTGCAAGGGCGTGAAAGGCGGATTCAAGGCCGACTTCATGGAGTTTGGTTCGCTGATCTGCTGAGCGCGCGCCGCGCGCTCGTTTCCGCCGCCACATCGTGTGCGTCGGCGGAGCGGCAACCGGGCAGGCCGCGCGGCCTGCACCGGCGCGCATCTTAATCGCGGAAGAACGCGGCTTCTTCGCGGTGCTTCGGCGCGGGGACGGGTGCGGCTGGGTGGCGGCGCGGTGCCGCGGGCTTGGCGGGACTTTGCACGGTCCCGGCGGCGGGTTCCTGCGTGGCGGCGCCGACCAGTTGATTCAGCTCCTGGATCGCGGCGCGCAGGCAGTGCGTCTGCGCGTTCAATTCCTCGGCGGCGCTGGCGGTCTCCTCGGCGGTGGCGGCGTTGCCCTGCGTGACTTTGTCCATGCTCGAGACCGCGGTGCCGATGGAGGCGATGCCTTGCGCCTGCTGCTGCGAGGCGGAGGCGATCTCCTGCACCACGCCGTCCACCTCGCGGGCGCGGGCGTTGATGTCGGCGAGCGAGGCGGCGACGCGCGTGCTGAGCTCGACGCCGTGGCGGCTCTTGCCGAGTGAGTCCTCGATCTTGGTGGAGGTCTCCTTGGCGGCGGAGGCGCAACGGTGGGCGAGGGCGCGCACTTCCTCGGCGACGACGCTGAAGCCGGCGCCGGCCTCGCCGGCACGGGCGGCTTCGACGGCGGCGTTGAGCGCGAGGAGGTTCGTCTGGAAGGCGATCTCGTCGATGGTCTTGATGATGGCGCCGATGTTGCGGGAGGATTCGTCGATCGCCTGCACGGCCTGCGTCATGAGCTGCATCTCGCCGGTGCCGTGGTCGGCGGCGTGGCGCGTCTGCTGCGCGAGGGCGCGGGCCTTGTCGGCGTGCTCGGCGTTGCGCTTCACCATGCTGGAGACTTCTTCGAGCGAGGCGCTGATCTCCTCGAGCGAGGCGGCCTGTGTGCTGGCGCCCTGTGCGAGTTCCTGGCTGGAGTGCGTGATCTGGCCCGAGGCGGCCGAGGTCTCGGCGGCGTTGGCGGAGAGGGATTGCACGACGGTCTTGAGGATGCGCGCGAGGCGGATCCCCACGAACCACGTGAGCGCCGTGGCGATGAGCAGGCTGAGGGTGGTCACGCCCAAGCTGCTCCACATCGACCAGCGATAGCTGCTGACGGCGCTGGCCTGGTCGAGATCGGCCTCCTGGTTGAGCATCTCGGTGAGCTGGTTGATGCAGCCACGGGCGTCGTTGAATTGGGAGAACGCGGCGGCGATGGTCTGCTCGAGCGCGGCCTGCTGGCCGCCGGCGCGGCGGGCGTCGCGGATCTGGCCGGTGGTGGCGGTCCAGTGGGCGATCTTGCGTTCGTAGTCCGCCATCACGGGCCCGGCCGCGGCGGGCAGGCGGTTGATCTGCTTGAATTTTGTCCAGCGCTCGGCGGCTTGCGTGAGGTTGTCGGCGTGTTCCTTGAGCAGGGTCTTGAATTGCTCGGAGCCCGGATCGACGAAGATCATCGTGCGCTCGGCGACGAGGGCCTGATGCAGGTCGCGGTCGGCTTCGAGGAGGAGGGCGAGGGACGGGAGCGTGTGGTCGCTGGCCTTGACGACGTGTTCGTTGATGCGCTCGCCAGCGTGGTAGCCGACGAAGCCGGTGACCGCCACAAGGAGAGCGAGCAGGGCGAAACCGGCGATGATCTTGGCGCTGATGGATAGCTTTTGCATGGAGGTGAGGGGAAGGTGCGCGTGCGGGGGGCTTAGAATACGATCTGGAAGCGACCGATCAGGCGGTCGTCGTGGCCGCCGAACTTGGCGTCGCCGGCGAAGTAGTTGAGCGTGAGGAAGAGGTCGCTGCCGTTGATGCGGTAGTTGCAGCCGAAGACCCAGGTGTCGTCCTCGTTGCCAGTGGTGGCGGTGTTGGCGTCGTAGGTCTCGTAGCGCGCGGTCAACTGCCAGTCAGGGTGCACGTCGTAGAGCGCGGTGAGGTGCCAGCCGTCGGCGGCGGAGGAAGCACCGGTGACGGGGTCGAAGGTGTTGCGGAGCCACTCGGCGCGCAGCGCGGCGGGGCCGAGGGTGAATTGCGTGTCGAGGCCGAAGCCTTGGCGCGTGCCGGTGAAGGTGCCGGTGTCGCGTGTGGTGAAGGCGTTGGCGCCGACGCTCCACGCGCCCTTGTGACCGTGCGCGGTGCCGGTCCAGGCCTTGGCGGCGACGCGGCCGGCGGTCATGAAGTCGTTGTTGTCGTTGTTCGAGGTGTTGACGCCGTTGCCGTTGAAGGCACCGACGGAATAATCGACGCGGCCGCCCGCGATGTTGCCCGAGAGACCGAGGCCAATCTGGCGGCCGACGGTGAGGCGGTCGTTGACGAGCGGGCGTTCGGCGAAGGGATTCTGCGTGTCGGGCATGAGCTGTTCCCAACCGAAGGGCGTCTTGAACTGGCCGAGGCGGACCTGCGCGGCGGCGTGCGGTGTCCAGTCGACGTAGGCATCGGTGAGCTGGGCGCGCAGACCGGAGGAGGCGCCGACGGTGTTGGCGCCGAAATCGCTCTCGATCTTGAAGGCCCATTCCCGGCCGAAGTTACCGCGGAGGTTGAGGCGGGCGCGGCGGAGGGTGAAGCGGTCGTGGATGCCCGCGTAACGGCTATCGGGCGCGTCGCCGGTCTCGGCGTGGATCTGGGCGAAGCCGCCGAGCACGAGCTTGGTCTCCTTGCCACCGAGGGTGACGGACGGGGCGGCGGGCTTGGCGAGTTGGTCGCGCAGCGTCTGGTTCTCACGGGCGAGCGTCGCCAGCTGTTGCTCGAGCGCGGCGAGGCGCTCCTCGATCGAGCTCGCGGCGAGCCCCAGCGCGGGCGTGAGCAACGCGGACAGCGTCAGGCAACGGACAAACGAACGGGCAAACGGAGGGACCATGCGCCGGGTATCGACGCGTCGGGGGCGTGCTTGAGCTTTATTGCAAAAACTGAGGGGAAACCGGGGCTGATGGGACCGAATGGCCTGGGCGCATCGTTGACGAGATTTCGCTGGAGCCCGGCGGGCGGAGCGGGAAACGTCGGCGCATGGCCAAGCCACTCGTCCTCATCACTGGAGCTTCCCAAGGCATCGGCGCCGCGCTGGCGCGGGTCTTCGCGCGCCACCTGCGCGGCGTGCGTCTCGTGCTCGTGGCGCGCAACGCGAAGAACCTGCGCGCCGTCGCGGCGGAGTGCACGGAACTCGGCGCGGAGGCCGTGGCCTTCCCGACGGATACGAGCGACGAGGGGGCGGTGGCGAAGCTGGCGCGCACGGTGCAGAAGCGCTGCGGTCCGGTCGACGTGCTGATCAACAACGCCGGCCAGTTTCACGGCGCGCCCTTCCTGCAGACTTCGCTGGCGGACTTCGATGCGCAGATCGCGGCGAACCTCCGCAGCGTGTTCCTCGTCTCGCAGGCCTTCGTGCCGGCGATGGTGGAGCGCGGGCGCGGCGACGTGTTCAACATGGGCTCGGTGGCGAGCTTCAAGGCGCTGCCGGGCATGGCGGCGTATGGCGCGGCGAAGTTCGCCGTGCTCGGGCTCACGCGCGTGATGCGCGAGGAGCTGAAGCCGCACGGCGTGCGCGTGTGCTGCGTGTTGCCCGGCGGCACGGAGTCGCCGTCGTGGGATGGCAGCGGCGTGCCGGCGGAGCGACTGATGGCGGCGGACGACGTCGCGCGCGCCTTCTACGACATCTACCGGCTGAGCCGACGCACCGTCGTGGAGGAGATCGTGCTGCGTCCGCAACTCGGCGACCTGCCTTGAGGCGGGATCATGCAGGTGGTGGGCGTCGGTGTCCCTACCGGCGACCACCCCATTGTCAGGAGCTCATCAGTCGGGAATCGCGTCCAACGGCATGAGTCCGGCTGAGGCGGCGCGCGCCGGGCTGCTAGCTGCGGGCGGGCGCGTGTAGTTGCTCCGCGAGCGATTTCCCGGTGGTGGCGCCGGCGCGGCGCTTGAGCACCTTCTGGAAGAACATGCTGTTCGGCACGCGGATCTCGCCACCGTCCTCGGTGGCGAGCGTGGTGAAGATGAAGTTCAGGTCCGTGACGCGGCCCTTCATCGCCTCGCCGACAAACTCGATCTCGTCGCCGATGGAAAACGGGCGCGCGACGAGGATGAGCACGGTGCAAAGCGTGTTGCTCAACACGCTCCAGACCGCGACGAAGCCGATGGCCACCATCGCCAGCACGGTGGACAGGACGGTCCACACGCCGCCGAGGTTGAAGCCGAGGACGTTGAACACCAGCGCCAGCGCGAGGCCGAGGATGATCCAATCCAGCGCGCGCACGACCGGTCGGATGTCATGCTCGGGGATGCGGCTGTGGCGCGAGACGAGCCGGAGTGCGCGGCAGAGGAGGAAGTGCGCCGCATAGGCACCGGCGGCGATGAGCAGCATCGCCGGGAGCGACGAGAGCAGTTGCGGCCAGAGGGCGGAGAGGTCGGGCAGGTTCAGTTCGGGCATGATTCGTTTTGGAAAGTGGGCGTGGTGGCGTCGTAGGCGGGCGTCGCGCCGGGGCGGCTGGCGACCCATTCGCCGAGACGGCACGCGCGGGCGAGCGCGTCGCGCGGCGCGGTGCCGCGCAGCAGATTGGCCAGCAGGGCGGCGAGAAAGGCATCGCCGGCGCCGACCGTGTCCACGACCGCGACGGCGCGGCCGGGTTCCCAAAGCCACTCGCCGCCGTGCCAGAGGCCGGCGCCGCGCTCGGCGGCGGTGATGCAGATGGAGGGGCAACCGGTGCGCTCCGCGATGCGGCGTGCGAGGCGCTCCTCCGTGCCGGCGGACGAGGCGAAGAGCTCGCCGGCGAGGCGGGCGGCCTCGGTGGCGTTCATCTTCAGCAGCGTGCAACGGCGGGCGAGCCCGAGCACCAGCGCGAGGTCGTCGTGGGGCGGACGCAGGTTGACGTCGCACACGCGGATCGCGTCGGCCGGCAACGCAGCGAGCAGGCGGTCGAGCGCGGCGCGGTTGAAGGTCGAGCGCAGCGCGAGCGAACCGAAGACGAGGGCGCGGGCCTGCACGGTGGCGCGGAGCGTGTCCTCGCCCGTGGCGATCTGGTCCCAGGCGACCTCGGTCGCGATTTCGTAGCTGGCGTCGCCGGAGTCGGTGAGGCTGGCGCGCACGTAGCCGGTCGGCAGGCCGGTGTAGCGCGCGATGCCGAGCGTATCCATGCCGCGGTGCCGGAGCCGGCGCAGGAGTTCGTCGCCGAGCAGGTCGCGGCCGGTCGCGCTGGCGAGGTGCGGGCGCAGGCCGAGTTGCTGCAGGTGGCAGGCGACGTTGAAGGGCGCGCCGCCGGGGAAGAGGCCGGCGGGCAGGATGTCCCAGAGCATTTCGCCGAAGCAGACGACGAGAGGGGCGGAGTCAGGCATGACGGAGTCGGTGGAGAAAAGCGGTGCGGCTCACTCGGCGCCGGGGCGGGGCTCGGCTTGGAGTTCGTGGCAGGCGTGGATGAAGGCGGCGGCGGACCAGGCTTGGAAGGCCTTGCCCATCGGGCGGCCGGTCTGGCCGTGGATCCATTCGTTGAATTCCCATTCCTGGTCGCGGCCGAGTTGGTTGACCTGGGCGAGGCGCACGAGTTCGCGGCAGGCGATCTCGTGGAAGCCGAGGCGGTGGATGAAACGCACCCACATGCCGCCGATGAAGGGCCAGACGCCGCCGTTGTGGTAGTGGTGCGGCAGGTTGAGCAGGTTGACGGTGTAGTAGGCGCGCCAATCGGGATCGCCGGACTGCACGACGGGATAGAGGTTCGCGACGGGCCAGGGCTGGTTCACGCCGACGCCCCACATGAAACGGAACGCGGTGCGCGCGCGCTCGATGTCGAGCAGGTGCATGAGGAACGCGAGGATGTTGCCGTAGACGTCGCAGCGCCAGTTGAAGGAAAAAGGCGTGATCTCGGCCAGGAGGTATTCGGTGTCGCCGAGCGCGAACTGGCGGTCGGCGAAGCGGTGCGGTCGGACCTGCTCCTTACTGCCTGCCTCGGTGGTGGGCCAGAAGCGCTCGAGCACGCGCTGGCGGATGTGTTGCGACCAGCGCAGGTATTCCGCGGCCTGCTTGAAGTGGCCGATGAGCTCGAGGATGCCGGCGTAGCAGACGTTGGTGCGATACCAGAGCACCTCGTCGTAGAGGACGTTGTAGCTGCGGCCGAAGAGGTCGGTCCAGTCGCCGGCCTCGGGGATCTCGAGCAGGCCGTCGTTGTTGCTGTCCTGCGCGCTGAGCCAGTTCATGATCGACTGCAACCGGTCCGCGTGGCGGAAGAGGAGCGAATGGTCGCCGGTGACCTGGGCGTGGTTGTAGAGCGCGATGATGAGCCACAGCCCGCTGTCGATGGAGGCGATGTTGCCGACGCCGGAGTAGTCGGCCTCGCCGGTGTCGATGCGGACGTTGGCGGGGATCTGGCCGGTGGGCGAGGTGTGGGCGAGGAGCGTCTCGAGCGTGCGGATCTGTGCGGCGCGGATCTCCTCGTCCTTCACGCGCAGGGTGCTCCAGACGGTGATGGCGCCGTCGCGCGCCCAGACGCTGCGGTAGTTGGCGTCGGTGCCGCGCACGGTGTTGTCGGCGAGCGAGCAGGCGGAGAAGCCGAGGGGCGTGATGTTCTTCTTCAGCGCGACGAGGGCCTTCTCGTAGGCGGTGCTGACGAATTTTTTCTCGTCGGGGTTGAGGCTGCCGAGACTGGTGCCTTCGAAGAGGCGCTGGAAGCCCGGGGCCATCGCGGGACGGGAGATGAGCGTTTCCGCAGGCGTGGGCACGACGCAGACGACGCCGTAGTGGCAGAGGCCGTCGAGCACGCCGTCGGCGAGGATGCGGCGGGAGTTGAAGGTGGTGAGCTCAAGCGTGGCCTCGTAGAGCTCGGGGAAGGCGTTCTCCACCACGATGCCGCGCACGCCGGGCAGGCGGAACATGCTGGCGTCGTTGCCGGTGTCGCCGGCGACGAGCACTTCCGTGAGGGGCAGCCCGAGCTGGGCGCAGAGCCACTTCAGGGCGCCGCCCTTGGTGGCGTTGCGCGGAAGCACGTCGAGGTCGCGCGAGCTGGAGTAGACGATCTTGGCGGCGACGCCGGCCTCGTCGAGGCGGCGGCGGAGCTCGCGCAGGGTGGGGCGGTCGGCGTTGGTGAGATACCAGCTGCACTTGAACTCGTTCTGGAACTCCGCCGGTTGGGGCCGCGCGCCGGGGAACTGGCGCACGACCGCCTCGACCTGGGCGCGATCCCAGCCCTCGGCGAGGTGGGCGTCGAACTCGTGCCGGGCCACGCCGGCGCGCACGTCGAACACCTCCGTGCCCACGCCGCCGATCCAGTAATCGCCGGCGGGCAACACGCCGTCGTCGACGAAGCGGCGCAGGTCGTGCACGAGGCGGCCGCTGTTGTAGACGAGCAGCGGCCGCGCCTCGGGCGAGAGCGCCTGCCATGCGGCCTTGAAGCGCTGCGTGGCCTCGGGGTTGCCGAGGAGGGTGCCGTCGAGGTCGGTGGAGAAGAGGCGGATCGGAGTCATGGCGGTGCGGTGGCGGAGGGTGGCGTGGGCCGGTGGCGATGGAACGGGCGCCTCGGCGGGCGGGCCCGGAAGGTGGAACGGTGCGGCGTCAGTCGCCGTCGTTCCACGGTTCGTCCCATTCGTTGTCGGTGAAGGCGAGCGCGGTGGCGCGCTCCTCGATGAGGCTGATGAGTTGCTGGGCGATGCCGGTCCAGGTGAACAGGCTGCGGGCCTTGTGTGCGCCCATGCGCGCGAGCCGGTGCGAGAGACGCGGGTGCTTGAGCACCTTCACGATGGAGATGCCGAGATCCTCCTTGTCGAAGGGATCGGCGTAAAGCGCGTGGCGGCCGAAGGTGACGGCGCGGTAAAGGCCGCCGTGCGTGGTGACGACCGTGGGCGTGCCGCAGGCCATGGCCTCGATCGCGGTCATGCCGAACGGCTCGTAACGGCTGCTGAGCACGAACACGTCGGCGGCGCGGTAGTGGTTGGCGAGATCGCGGTCGGCGACGAAGCCGTCGAACTTCACGCGCCCGGTCAGGCGGAGCCGGCGCACGCGTTTCTTGAGTTGCTGCAACAACTCCTTCTCCGCGGCCCCGAGACGCTCGCCGCCGACGGCGAGGTGCAGCACGGCGTCGGGGATGCGCTTGGCGACGACCGAGAAGGCGTCGATCAGGAGGTCGTAGCCCTTGTTGCGCGCGAGGCGGCCGATGGCGAGGATCACCTTGCCTTCGTAGCCGAGGCGCTTGCGGATGCCGTTGCGCGAGGCGGCGCTGACCGGGAAGAAGCGGTTGTCGTCGTAGCCCGGCGGGATCATGTGCACGTGCTCGGACGGCGCGCCGTATTCCTGCACGATGACGTCCACCTGCGGCGGCGTGGTCGCGATGACCTCGGCGCAATGGCGGTAAAGCAGCGTCTCCTCGGTGATGCGCTGCTTGAAGTTATACTTCTTCTCGAACTTCCGCGCGTCGTCCGGGAAATCGACCTCCATCAGCTGCTTTTTCCACAGGCCGAGCGAGTGCGGCGTGTGGATGTGCGGGACGTCGAGCGCCTCGGCGAGACGCTGGGTGGCGTAGCCGGCGTCCCAGTAATGCGAGTTGAAGAACTGGTAGCGCAGGCGGTGCTTCTTGATGAAGCGCAGCGCGTGCTCGGACCACTCGGCGAGGTGTTGGACGAGGTATTCCTTGTCGATGAAGTCCGGGCCGCCGCAGGGCATGCGGATGACGCGCACGCGGTCGTTGACGACATCGATCTCGGGCTGGGACTCGAAGCGGCGGGTCCAGATGTCGACCTCGAAGCCGAGCTGCGCGAGCTTCTTGGCGAGTTCGAGGACGTAGACGACCTGGCCGCCGGTGTCGGCCGCGCCGAGCGGTGGCTTGGCGGCGACGTAACCGTGGGTGGAAACCATTCCGATGCGCGGAAGCGCAGACTCAGGCAATTTGACAGGCATGGAGCAATTGGGTTGTGCCTCCGCGGCTGAGTCGGCGAGCGGTGGCGGTGAGCGTGTGCCGCGGCGAACCGCGGTGCACCGGAGAAGCCGGTGCGATGACGCCGCGCATGATTCCGGAAACATCACGGAACGGGCGCGACCCCGCTTCACGAGAAACCCGGATGATGGGCCTGCCAAGGAAAAAGTTTTCCGCGCCCGCTTCCGCTAATCCTGCTGCTGTTCTGCGAAATCCATCTGCGCGCGCATCAAATCGTGCAGGGTCACGAGGCCGATGATGTGTCCGTTGGCGGGCTCGACCACGACGGCGAGGTTGCCGGGCGAGTCCACGATGCGCTGCGCCAAGGCCCGCAGCTTGGTGTCGGGCGTGCAGGTCACCGCCAGCTCCGGCACCGGGACGCGGCCGGCTTGTCTCGCGGCTTCGGCGGCGCGGCGGGTGAGCACCGCCACCGGTGCGTCCGCGCGCTCGACCGGGAAGGCGGAGAACGGGGCGCGCGCCAGCACGTCATCCAGGGCACCGGGGGCAAGGTCGCGGATCACCACGGGGGAGAAGTTCGCCACGCGGGCCACCGGCAGCTCCATCCACGTGCGCAGATTGCGCGGTGGCACGAGGCGGTCGGTGTGCTGCCCGTCCTGCGCGAGCACGGCTTCGTAGAAGTTCTCGCGATTCATTCGCCGGCCGACGATCTGGCTGATGAGCGCGCCGACCATCAGGGCCGGCACGAGCGCGAATTCGTGTGTCATCTCAAACACGATGAGAATGCCAGTCACCGGGGCGCGCACGACGGCGCCGAGGCAGGCGCACATGCCCACGACCGCCAGCGCCACCTGATCGGCCTGCGTCAGCGGCAAGGCCAGGCCGGCGGCGCTGGAGATCGCGGCGCCGACCATTGCCCCGAAGAAAAGGGTCGGGGCGAAAATGCCACCGCAGCCGCCGAGGCCATAGCACAAGGCCGTGGCCGCGAGTTTCGCCACGAGCAGCAGCACGGCGATATGCCAAATCATCCTGCCGTCGAGCGCCTGCGAGAGATCGGCATAGCCGAGGCTGAATACACCAAGGTGGCCGGTGGCGACGAACACGCCGGCGCCGATCGCCCACACGAGAAATCCGCCGAGTGCCACGCGCGTCCAGCCGGGCAGGCGGGTGAGTGCGCGGCTGCGCGCACGCGTGCCGAGGGCGAAGCGCTGGAACCAGCCGCCCGCGAATGCGGCGAGCGCGGCGGTGAGTGGCGTGAGGGCGTAGCCGATCCATTGCGGCGCGCCCTGTCCATGAAGCGTGAATGCCGGTTGCGCGCCAAGCATGCCGTGCGCCACGAGTGCGCCGAGCACCGCGGCCAGCAGCACCGCACCGAGCATGCGACTGTTCAGGTCGCCGATGATTTCCTCGAGCACGAAGGTCACGGCGGCGATCGGCGTGTTGAATGCCGCGGCCAGACCCGCCGCCGCGCCGGCGGCCGCAGCGGTGCGCCGGTCGTTCTTCGCGGCGCCCAATTGCCCGGCCAATTGCGAGGCGAGGCCACCCGCGAGCTGCACCGACGGGCCTTCGCGTCCGAGGCTGCTGCCTCCGCCGACGCTGAGCGTTCCGGCAATGAATTTCACCCAGACGACACGCCACGGCACGAACCCAAAATCCTTCCAGAAGGCCAATTTCAGCTGCGGGATGCCGCTGCCGGCGGCATCGGTGCAGAAGCGCGTCAGCAGCCAGCCGGAAATCGCCGAGGTTCCGACCGCCAACACAAAGCTGCCGGCCAGAAAGGTCCCGTGGGAATATGCCGCCAGCGCCTCGATGCCGTGCAGGTAGACCGCATGGATCGCGAGATGGAAGGCCACCGCGACCAAGCCCGCGGCCAAGCCGAGTATCACCGTGACCACGACCGGCCGGAGTCGGGTGGGCAGGCGTTGCAATAAAGCGGGCGCAACTTCGGACACGGTCATGTCCATGAGGTTTTCGGACGCAGACTTCGTTGACAACGCTGGGGTGTGTCGTGTTTCCGGCTGACGCGGGCTTGCTCCGGGCGCGAAAGCGCGGGAAAACGCAGGGATGCCTCCGGGTCGTGAAATCATCCTCGTCGTCGAAGACGAGCCGGCCATCGCCGACACCCTCGTCTATGCGTTGCAGACGGAAGGCTTCGCGCCGATCTGGAAAAGTTCCGGGCGCGACGCGCTCGCGGAGCTGGAGCGCACGCCGGTGGCGCTCGTGGTGCTCGACGTCGGCCTGCCCGACGGCAGCGGCTTCGATGTCTGCCGCACGCTGCGCGCGCGGCACGCGGTGCCGGTGATCTTCCTCACGGCGCGCTCGGGCGAGATCGACCGCATCGTCGGACTCGAACTCGGGGCCGACGACTACGTGGCGAAGCCCTTCAGCCCGCGCGAACTCACGGCGCGGGTGCGCGCGGTGCTGCGCCGCACGCACGGCGCTTCGTCCGCGGCATCGTCGCCCGCCGCCACCGCCGGTGTCTGGCAACACGATGTGCCGCGGTGCCGGATCGGTTATCGCGGCAGCGCGCTGGAACTCACGCGCAACGAATACCGCCTGCTCGCGGCGCTGCTCGCGCAGCCGGGCCGGGTGTTCAGTCGCGAGCAGTTGATGGAGGCGGCGTGGGACGACCCGGGCGCGGCGCTGGACCGCACGGTCGATGCGCACGTCAAATCCGTGCGCGCCAAATTGCGGAGCGCGGCGCCGGAGGCCGATCCGATCGTCACGCACCGCGGGCTCGGCTATTCGCTGCGCGAGGAGACGTGAGGATCCGCACCGCCATCTTCGGGGTCTACGTGGGCGCCTGCGCGGCCGGCTTCGCGGTGCTGATGGGATTCATGCTCGCCGAGGTGCGGCCGCGCTACGTGACCGCCGTGCGCGAGCACCTGCGCGATGCTGCGCACGTGCTGGCCGCGACCCTGCACGGACGCGCGCCGGAGGAGGCCGCGGCGGCGCTGTCCAGCCCCGCGACGTTCCAAGTGCGGCTCGTGGGCGGCGACGGCCGCGTGCTGGCGGATACGCACGAGCCGGGCGACGCGGCGGGGGAGGACGGAGCCGCCCCGGCGCAGGCATGGGAGGTGTCGGTCGCGGAGACGGTGCGCTTCGCCGACGGCACGGCCGGGCGGATCGTGTTGTCGCGCTCGTTCCGCAGCGTGAACGCCGTGATCTGGAACGAGCGCGCGAAGCTCGCCGGCATCGGGCTGTCCATCGCGGCCGTGATGGTGATCGCGGGCTGGTGGATCGCAGCGCGGCTCACGCATGCACTGGAGCGCCTGACCGTGCACGCGCAGGCCGTGCGCGACGGACGCGCCAGTTCGCCGCCGCAGTCGCGGGCGAAGGAGATCGCGGATCTCTCGCGTGCCTTCGAGGAAATGCGCGACGCGCTCGAGGGGCGGCAGCACGTCGAGCGCTACACGCAGGCGCTCGCGCACGAGGTGAAGGCGCCGCTGGCCGCGATCCGCGGGGCGGCGGAGCTGATCGACGAGCAGATGCCGCCGGAGCAGCGGCGGAAATTTCTCGGCAACATCCGCGCCGAGTCGGCACGCATCCAGCAGATCGTGGAGCGCCTGCTGGAGCTTTCCTCGCTGGAGGCGCGCAAGACGCTGCGGCAGACGACCGAGGTGCGCGTCGACGAGCTGACGGCCGAGGCGGTCGCGGCCGTGCGCGGGGCGGCCGAGGCGGCCGGGGTGCGCTTGGAAGTGCGCGCGGAGGCGGGCCAGGTCCGCGGCGAGCGCCTCCTGTTGCGCGAGGCGCTCGTGAATCTGCTGCAGAATGCGATCGAGTTCTCGCCTCGCGGCGGTGGGGTGACGCTCGCGGTGCACGTGCGCGACGGGCGGGCGGAGTTTGCGGTGGAGGATGAGGGCCCGGGCGTGCCGGAGTATGCGTTGCCGCGCGTGTTCGAGCGGTTCTATTCGTTGCCGCGTCCGGACACGGCGCGCAAGAGCAGCGGGCTCGGGCTCGCGCTCGTGCGCGAGATCGCGCACCTGCACGGCGGCGAGGCGGCGCTGGCCAACCGCGCGGCGGGCGGCGCGCGGGCGAGTTTCACGGTGGCGTTGTCCCCGCACTGAGGGTCGGAACGTTTTCGCGCGGATTTCACCGTCGCTTCATCGGCATTTCACGGGCGGCGGGCAGAGTGGCGGCGTGACTTCTCCTGTCGTCCCTCCCGTCATCGCCGGGGCCTCCGGCCCGACCTCCGCCGCGCAGCGGCGCGCGGTGTTCTTCAAGATCGCCGGCATCGTGCTGCTGATCGCGGCGCTGCATGTGCCGCTGGCGATGACGGACGGGGTGTTGCGCGAACGGCAGGCCTATCGCTCCGAAGCGGTGGAGAACATCGCGGCGACGTGGGGTGGGCGGCAGCTGGTCACCGGGCCGGTGCTGGTGGTGCCGTGGACGCAGACGCACACGCGGGTGCGCGAGAGCCGCGATGCCGAGGGCAAGATGACGCGCGCGACGGAGACTTACGAGACGTCGGGGCAGCGTTTCTTCCTGCCGGAGGAGATGAAGGTCGCCGGCGAGGTGACGCCCGAGATCCGCTACCGCGGCATCCACGAAGCGGTGGTCTATGCGGCGACGCTCGCGCTTGAATGCCGGTTCCGCGCGGTGCCCGGCGAAAGCGAGTCGAGCGTCACGCCGCAGTGGGACAAGGCGCGTTTGGTTTTTGGATTGGCGGATCTGCGTCGCCTGCGCGCGGCGCCGGTGGCGCGGTGGAACGGGTCCGAGGTCGCCGTCGAAGCTGCGCCCGAGAACCTGGGGGCCGGCCTCGGCCTGGCGATGGCGGTGCCGTTGCGCGGGCCCGGCGAGGCCGGCCGGCTCGTGCTCCAACTGGCGCTGCAGGGCAGCGAGCGACTCGAAATCGCTCCCGCCGGCCGGCAGACGGAGGTGGAGATCAAGTCGGCGTGGGCCGAGCCGTCGTTCACCGGGCTCATGTTGCCGGCGGTGCGCACGGTGACGGCGGAGGGTTTCGTGGCGGCCTGGTCGCAGGGGCCGTTCGGGCGCGATCACCCGGTGCAGTGGGACAGCCGCAACGCGGACACGGGCGAGATCCTGAAAAAACTCAACGCGGGCGCCTTCGGCGTGGCACTGCAAATGCCGGTCGATGGCTACCGCCTGTCCGAGCGGGCGCAGAAATACGGGGTGTTGTTCTTCGTGTTGGTCTTCGCCGTGTTCTTCCTCTTCGAGGTGACGGCCGGGCTGCGCATCCACCCGCTGCAATACGCGATGGTGGGCGCGGCGTTGTGCCTGTTCTTCCTCGGCTTCCTTGCGTTGGCGGAGTTCCTGTCCGCCGGTCTGGCCTACGCGCTGGCGGCGGCGGCGTGCACGGCGATGGTCTCGCTCTACGCGCTCAGCTTCCTGCGCTCGGGGCGGCGCACGCTCGCCATCGGCGGCGGACTGGCGGCGACCTACGCTTACCTGTATTTCGTGCTGCGCTCGCAGGATTACGCGCTGCTCGCGGGCACGCTGGCGCTCTTCGCGATGCTGGCGCTCGTGATGTTCTGCACGCGGCGTGTGCGCTGGTATGCGGTGGACCTGTCCGCGCCCGAAGCATCCGGCGAAGGACGCGCGCAGCCCTGAGCCAAGCCGCCGGCCGGACTCGAAATCCGGCCGGCGTGCGTCACTGGTCGAGCCACATGAACCGGATCCGGCCGAAGCGGCGCGCGGGGTTGCCTTGGAACCAGTGGCCGAACTCCACGCGGTAGGCACCGAGCGTCTCGTTCCACTCCCACCAGCCACTGACGTAGATCGGGTCGGGTTGTTCGAGGGAGGTGTAGAACTCACCCACGACGGCGAGGCGCGCGTGAGGCACGATCGTGGTGGTGAGGCTGAAGCTGCCTTCGGCCGTGTTGAAGACGTAGTCGGGCACGGAGGATGGATCGTCCGGATCGGAGAGCGCGGCGAGTTCGACGACGTTGCGGACGCCGTCGCGGTCGCGATCGTCGAGCGGCGCGGTCTGCGCACCGCTGAAACCGAAGGAGCCGGCCCAAGTGGCGAAATCGGAGACGGCGGGATCGGCGGGGAACACCACCAGCAGGCTGCTCGACTCGTGGGGATAGGCCTCGTTCATCACCTGCACGACGGCGACCGGGGCGTCGGTGGGACCGAGCTGGCTGCGGTCGATCGAGATCTCAAGCGACGTGGTGGTGACGCCCTCGGAGACGCTCAGCGCAGAGGAAGTCGCGCGGATAGCGCCCCACGGCAAGCGACCTCCGTCCACCATCACGTAGGCGCTGAGCCGGCCATCCGTGCCTCCGAACCGGGTGAGGGGAATGGCGACGGAATCGGCGTTCGAGACCACGAGCCGGGCGGCGGGATCGAGCGGACGCAGTTGGCCGGGCCGCGTCTCGTCGTCGCGCACGCGCAGGGTGAAAAAGGGCTCGGAAGTGCCGATGCTGGCGCCGCCGAGCGGATCGCGGAGCACGAGGTGGAGCGTGCGCTCGCCGTCCTTGACGGTGTTGTTCAGGATCGGGATGCGGACGTGGGCGCGGGTCTGCCCTGCGGCGAACGTCACGGTGAAGCCGGCGAACGCAGTATAGTCGACGCCGGCCACGGCGGTGCCGGGATCGTCCGCGAGAGCGAGCGTGGCCGAGACGGCGCGCGGCGCGGGCAGCACGCGATCGATGGCGACAAGGACGGTGGCGTCGTTTTCGTTCACGGTCATCTCGGTGAGGTAATCCCCGAAGATGAGCACATCGGACTCCTCGACGATCAGGTCGGCGCTGCCGGACTCGGCCGAGACTTCGTTGGCGCCCGGGCCGGCCGCGAGGTGGAGGCGCAGGGATTCGGGCCATTCGTTCAGCGCATCGGGCAGAAGCGGCACGGTGAATTGCCGGGCGGTCTCGTAGGGCGCGAAAAGCAGCGAGCCCGCCACGGGCGTGTAATCGAGATCGGGTTGGGCGATGCCCGGGGCGTCGCCGAGATGCACGGTGGCGTAACGGACGACTGCCGGTTCGGCGAGGTTGCCGGTGCGCGTGACCGTGAGCGTGGCCACGCCCTCGCCTTCGGAGACGCGCACCTCGGAGGCGGCGAACGCGAGGAGCGCGGTCTCGGTCGCGCTGGCGTGGCGGGCAACCGCGCCGCGGATCGGCCCGAGGTCGCTCTCGCTGCCGTCGTCGGCCACCCCGGCCAGTCCGTAACGGCTGGGCTCCGTGGGCGCCGGCAACGTGAGACCGGTGGCATCGGCCGGCGCCGAGGCCAGGAACGTGAACCCGTCTCCTGCATCGCGGTAGAGGCGGAAGCCTGCGAGGCGCGGATCGGTCGCCGGGTCCCAGGTGAAGACGAGATCCCCGCCGGACGGCAGGACGGCGAAACCGAGCGGCGTGCGCGGCGCCGTGCCTCGCGTGAACGGCCCGAATATCACGGGCGCGCCTGCGGTGCCGTCGAGGGCGAGCGGGGTCAGCCGGTAATAAAGCCCGGCACCCACCGGCGCCGCGGTGTCGAGAAACTCGTCGACGACCGTGTCCTCCGACGATGCGAGTTCGGCAAACGGACCGGCGGGAGCGGTGCCACGTGCGAGTTGCCAGCGCTGTGTGGCGAAGAGCGAGGAGTCGAAGGCGAGGCGCAGGCCTGCCGCTTCGTCGGTCACGTGGAGCGCCGTGACGGGGACCGGGGCCGGAGCAGCGTCGAGACCGGCATGCCATGCTGTGGCGACTGCATGGAGTTGTCCGGAGGCTTGGCCGGCGGGGTCGAGGCTTTCGATCCAGTAGACATTTTCCGCCAGCGGGGCGGCGTCGAGAAAGCCCGGCTCGGCGCGCGGGCCCTCGGGATTGAGCAAGGTGCGCGGACCATCGGCCGACGCGGCGCGCCAGACGCGATAGCCGGTGGAGCCCGGCACGCGTTCCCAGCCGAGCCAGACGCCGCCGGCGAAGGGCGTGGCTTGCGCGGCGGCCGGGGCGGCGGGCGGCGCGTCGACCGTGAACGAGGTCGCGGCTTGGGTGCGCTCACCGCGGGCGTCGAGCAACTCGATCGAAAGCGTGTGGGTGCCCGCCGCGAGCGGCGTGGCGGCGGAGACGGTGCCGGAGAATTGCTCGAAGGCGTAATCGGATCCGCTGCGGATGGGCGTGAATGCGGAGGTCACATCGCGGCCATCGAGGCGCAGGGTCGCTGTTTCCCAGAGGAAGGCCGCGGGCGTCGCGTTGCTCACCGTCAGCTGCGGACTGCGGGTCGTAACAATCGTGTCCGGTGCGGGCTGGAATTGCCAGTCGCCGGGGGCGGGAGCGGTCCACGCGGCGGTGCCCGTCGCCAGCGCGGAAGGTTGTTGCGTGTCGGTGGCGTCAGTTTGGATGAAGGTGGCCGTGGCGGCCGGGAGGATGCGGCGCGGCCCGGCTTCGGAATTCACGGCGACCGGGGAGCCTTGGTTTTCGACCCACACGGTGCCGTCGGTATAAAAGGCGAAATCCACTCGCGCGCTGGTGGCGAGCGGCGCAGTCGTGCCCGCGGCGGTGGCGCGGCTGATGAAGCGGCCGGGCAGGGAGCCGGAGGCCGGGGGCGATGGGACCGGCCCGTAGGATTGCTCCGCCCAGTCGGCGAGCCACTTCTCGACTTTGCCGCCGGGCGTCTCGGTGACCCAGCCGACCGGATCGGGCGTGCCGATGGCGGTGTCGACGGCGTTGCCAAGCTGCTTGTAGACGAGCATGCGCAGGCAGCGGCGGGGATTGTCGCGCACGTCCTGGACCGCGCCGCGCAGATCGAGCCAGACGAGCGGCTTGCCTTTGATGAGGCTCGATTCGCCGACGACGACGCGGAATCCCTCCGTCGCCTCGGCGTTCACCGCGACGTGCTGACCGTTGTAGAATTCGACATCGAGAAACCCCGGGAGCAGACGCGTGCCGACTTGGAGCCGGTCACCGGGTTTCAACGGCGTGGTGGGTGGGACGGGCTCGGCGTCGTCGCCGATGCCGTCGCTCGTGCCGAGAAACCAGACCCGGTCCGCGTGTTTCACGATGGCATGTGGCAGGTGATCGAACGCCTCGTATTCCACCTCCATGCCGTCCTTCACGGCGCGGAGCGTGTAAGGCACGCGCGCCCAGCCGGGATTATCCGGATCGTTGAAGAGCGAGGACGAGGGATAAAGCCGGAGCGAGGCGGCGCCTTCCGCGTCCGTGCGATGCCAGCCGGGGCGGTCGATCCCGAGGCCTTCGCCGGGGATGAGTTGCACGCCGACGTCCTCCAACGGGTCGAGCTGGCCGATGACCTGCTGAAAGCCGGAGGCGGGATCGGTGTAGATGCTCGGAGTCAGGCGGCTGGCAACGATGCGGCGCTCGAATGAGCCGACGCTCTGGACGAGTTTCACGTCGAGCGGCTTGTAGAAGCGCGTCTCGAAGAGGAACTGCGTCTCGAACGGCACGTAGGTTTCCTCGCCGCCTTCGGTGGACGGCGGGACGATCGCGGTGGCGCGCATCGTGACGAGAAACGAGCCGATCGCGTAGCCGTAGGGACCGTGCTGGGCGCGCTCCAGCGTGAGGTCGCGCGTGTAGCTGGTGCCGGGTTGTCCGTTGATCGTGATCGAGCCGGGCACCAAGGCGTCTCCGCTCCACGTGGCGTCAAAGACGAGGCGCACCGTCTTCCGGGCCGTGTAGAGAGCGAGCGGCCGGATGACGTCATGCTCGTCCTCCTGGTAAGTCGCGTGCTGTCCGACGTGGACGACGTTCGGGCCGGAAACGTTGACCGTCGCTGTCCAGCCGGCGGAGCCGTTGACGGGTTGCATCGTGTGCGTCTCGCCGTGCAGGGAGATGGCGAGGAAGAGGAGGCCAAGGAGGACGCCGGTGAGATGACGGAGCGGGCAGGCAGGCATGCGCAGGAGGGGCCGGGGGCGATGGCCGGACCGCGCGGCACGTCGGCTGATAAAATCCGCGCAAGCCGGCCGGGGCAAAGAAGACGCAGGCACCAGCTAACGGCGGTCGCGCCGCAGGGACAATGCATGACGGTGGCCGGCGCCCAATCAGTGCGGGAAATTACCGCGGACATTTTCCCGCCTAATGCGCGCGGCCGACTCCGCGCTTGCGGCCGGGAGGTTTGGCCGGACACTGGCGCGCACCCCATGAAAATTCCCGCCCGGCTCCTGTTTTTTCCGGTCACGTTGGCTTCGATCGCGGTCGGCGCGGCGGCGCAGGAATGGCGGCACGGCCAGCCGGCGCAGGCGGAGCGGCCGGTCGACGCCTACGTGGCGGATCTCGCGCATGTGGCGCAGGCGCCGGGCAGCGAATTGCGCGGTCTGGTCGAGCGCTACGCACAGGATCTCGCAGGGTTCGAGCGTTTCTACACCGTGCCGGATTCCGCGCTGAAGCTCGCGCGCTACCGCGCGTTCCACGAGGCGTGGCTAGCGCGGCTTGAGGCGCTGGACTTCGAGCGTCTCGGCGTCGAGGGCCGGATCGACTGGCAGCTGTTGCGCACGCACCTGCGCTACGAGCTCGGCCTGCTGGCGCGGGCGGAGCGGCGCAACGCGCAGATGGCGGAGCTGCTGCCGTTCGCGGACGCGATCGCGCGCTTGCAGGAGAACCGCCGCCAATTCGTCGCGGAGCCGCCGGCGGCCGCCGCGGCCGCGCTCGCGCAGCTGGCCAAGGACATCGCCGCCGTGCGCGAGACGCTGGAGGGCGAGGAGCCGGCGTTGACGCCGGATCGCATCGTGGCGTTGCGCGCGGCGAACCGCATCGAGGGACTCGCGAAGGTGCTGAAGCAATGGTTCGACCATTACCACGGTTACGACCCGGAGTTCAGCTGGTGGGCGCGCGAGCCGTATCAGGCCGCGGGCGTGGCGCTGGAGGATTACCGGAAATTTCTGCGCGAAACCATCGTGGGGGTGAAGCCGGGCGGGGATGAACCCATCGTCGGCGACCCCATCGGCGCGGATGGACTCACGCTGGACCTCGAACGCGAGATGATTCCCTACACGCCCGAGGGGCTGATCGCGATCGCCGAGCGCGAATTCGCTTGGTGCGAGGCCGAATGGAAGCAGACGGCCCGCGAGATGGGTTTCGGCGACGATTGGAAGGCGGCGCTCGAGAAGGTGAAGCAGGATTACGTGCCGCCCGGCGCGCAGCCCGCGCTCATCGCGGAGCAGGCTTACGAGGCGATCGGATTCCTCCAGCAGCGCGACCTCATCACGCTGCCGGCGCACGCGATCGACACGTGGCGCATGGACATGATGTCGCCCGCGCGGCAGAAGGTCGCACCGTTCTTCCTCGGCGGGGAGTGCATCCTGGTGTCGTTCCCGACCGACACGATGGCGCACGCCGACAAGCTCGACAGCCTGCGCGCGAACAACCGGCATTTCTGCCGTGCCGTGACGCACCACGAGCTGATCCCGGGCCATCACCTGCAGGGCTGGTATATGGACCGCTTCAACCCGCACCGGCAGCTCTTCTCCACGCCGTTCTGGGTCGAGGGGTGGGCGCTGTGGTGGGAATTCCACCTCTGGAATCTCGGCTTCGCGCAGAGCCCGGAGAACAAGGCCGGCATGCTCTTCTGGCGCACCCACCGCTGCGCGCGCATCATCTTCTCGCTCAATTTTCACCTCGGCAAATGGACGCCGGAGGAGTGCATCGACTTCCTCGTCGAGCGCGTGGGGCACGACCGCCACACGGCGACCGGGGAGGTGCGCCGCTCCTTCAACGGCGATTATTCGCCGCTCTACCAGGTCGCCTACATGATGGGCGCGATCCAGCTGCGGGCCCTGTATGCGGAACTCGTCGCGAGCGGCCGGATGCCGGAGAAGGCATTCCACGACCGCATCATGGAAGGCGGTCCCATGCCGATCGAACTCGTGCGTGCGCGACTCACCGACACCAAGCTGCCGCGCGATTTCCGTTTCGCGTGGAAGTTCGCCGGAGAAAAGCCATGAGCAGGACGAAGCGCAAACCACGCCCGGCGGGCGGGCCAGCGGCGAAGGCGACCCCGCTTGGCAAGGCGTTCATGTGGTTCGTCGTCGTGACCTGCGTGGCCGTGTTGCTCGTGCTGATCTGGTATGCGCGCGGCATTCTCGCTCAGCTTAAGCTCGTCGGCGAAAGTGCCGGCGCTTCCACGCGGTTGCTGACGGGGCTTTTCGTGGTGATGACTTTCGGCGGCTTCGTGGCCGCCGCGCTGTGGGCGGCGCTTAAGAAAGCGCTTGGGCACGACCGCGAGAAGAACGGGTAAGGCGAGTGACGGGCAGGACGGGTGACGGGCAGGGCGGGTGACGGGTAGGGCGAGTTCTCCGAACGAGCCGCATTCGTGCTCGTTGCTGCGACGGCTCGTTCGGAGAACTCGCCCTACCTGTTACCGGTGCGGCGGACGTTGTGCGTGGAGCGTGGCGAGACGCACGTGGATTTCCGCGGGGCTGAGCCCGGCCGGCCAGCCGTAGGCGTCGGCGAGGGCGTCGTCGATCGCGTCGCCGTCCTCGGCGCGCGCAGCGCGGGCGAGGGCGAAGCGGTGTTCCTCCTGCAGGCGCGAAAGCGCGCTCAAGGGTGTGGCGGGCGGCCACGGAAACGGGAACGAGCGGAGCGCGGCGAGCACGTCAGGGTGCGCCTCGCACCAGTGCGCGAAGGCGGAGGAGGCCAGCACGCCGGCGCTGAAATCGTCATCGCGCGCCCACACGACGAGGGAATCGTCGGGCAACAGCTCGGCTTCGAGCCAGAGAAAGTCCGGCTCGGTCGCGCAGGCCGGGCTGGCGAGGAAACGCTCCAACCGCGCCAGCGCGGTGCGCAGCGCCGGATCGCGGTGCGGGTTGGCCGGCGTCGTGCGGCTGCGGGCGAGCGTGGAGAAGGGAGCGGCGTAGAGCGCTGCCTCGGCGGCGGACATCTCCGGAGGAAAATCGACGATCCAGCGGCGACGCTCGTCGCCGTCCGGGGCGAGCCCGATGGTCTCGCGCAGCACATCGTGGTTCGGTTTGCCGGTGGCGTTGCGGGCGGCGACCAGCCGCTGGGCGGCAGCGCGCGGGAGCGTGCGCGCGGGCTCGAGAGGTTCGCCGGCGAAGGCGAAGGGCAGGTTCTCGGCGAGCGGCGCGAAGGGGGCGGGCACGGCTAATCCGTTGCGGAGGTTGGCGGCGCCGCCAAGCGCGCAATTCCGGCGCGGCGCTCGCGGCGCGCGGGCGTCAGGCGCCGAAGTTCACGCGCGGATTGTCCTGCAGGAACGCGGCGATGGCGTGGACGAACGTCTCGCCGAACTCGGCGCGCTTCTTCTCGCCGACGCCAGTGATGCCTTCCAACTCGGTGACGCGCACGGGGTAGTCGCGCGCCATCTGGCGGAGCGTCGCGTCGCCGAAGATGATGTAGGCAGGCACGCCGCGCTCGTCGGCGAGCTTCTTGCGCAGCTCGCGGAGACGGGCGAAGAGGATCTCGTCGCACTCGATGTCGCCTTCGCGGCGCACGGTGCGCTTGGTCTTGGGCAGCGCGAGCGGCTTGGTGAGCGTGATCTTCGCGCGTGAGCGGAGGACGTTCATGCCTTCCTCGGTCAATTCGAGGATCGGGAATTCGCCCTCGGCTTGCGCGACGTAGCCGAGGCGCATGAGCTCGCGACCGACGGCGGCCCAGGCGGGGCGGGCGAGCTCCTTGCCGATGCCGTAGGTGGAGAGTTGGTGGTGGTTCCAGCGCTGGATTTTTTCCGTCTCGGCGCCGGTGAGGACCTCGACGAGGTGGTTCAGGCCGACGCCGAAGCGACCGGTCTGGCGGATGCGGTAGATGCAGGAGAGGAATTTCTGGGCGACGACGGTGCCGTCGTAGGTCTCGCGCGGTTCGAGGCAGTTGTCGCACGCGGCGCAATTATCCAGCGGGAAGCTTTCGCCGAAATAGCCCAGCAGTTCACCGCGCCGGCAGCCGGCGCTCTCGGCGTAGTGCAGGATCTGGCGGAGCTGGTTGCGCGCGATGGTCTTTTCCTGCTCGTCGGTGATCTCGTCGATGAAGTGCGTCTGCTTGGCGGCGTCGCCGCCGCTGAAGAGGAGGAGGCACTCGCCCGGCAGACCGTCGCGCCCGGCGCGTCCGGTTTCCTGGTAATAGCCCTCGATGTTCTTCGGCAGGTCGTGGTGGATGACCCAGCGGACGTTGGGCTTGTTGATGCCCATGCCGAAGGCGATGGTGGCGCAGATGATGCGGCACTCGTCGCGGAGGAAGAGCTCCTGGTTGCGCGCGCGCTCCTCGGCGTCGAGACCGGCGTGGTAGGCGCGGGCGGAGAAACCGCGGCCGGCGAGGGCGTCGGCCACGCGCTCGGTGGTGGCGCGGGTGGCGCAGTAGATGATGCCGCTCTCCTCCTCGCGCTTGCGGACGAAGTCGATGATCTGCTTCAGCGGCTGATCCTTCGCGAGGACGCGGTAGGTGAGGTTGGGGCGGTTGAAGCTCGCGACGAAGACCTCGGGCTCGCGGAGCTGGAGGTGTTTGATGATGTCCACGCGCACGCGCTCGGTCGCAGTGGCGGTGAGGGCCATCACGGGCACGCCGGGGAGCAGGGCGCGGAGACGGGCGAGCTGGCGATATTCGGGCCGGAAATCGTGGCCCCACTCGGAGACGCAGTGCGCCTCGTCGATGGCGAGCGCGGTGACGTTCCAGCTGGCGAGGTTTTCCTTCCACTCGTCGAGCATCAGGCGCTCGGGCGCGACGTAGAGGAGGCGCCACTCGCCGCGATGGAGTCCGCGCAGGCGGGACTTCGCCTCGGCGGTGGAGAGGGTGGAGTTGAGGAACGTGGCCGCAACGCCGGCGGCCTGCAGCTGGTCGACCTGATCCTTCATCAGCGCGATGAGCGGAGAGACGACGACGGTCAGGCCGGGACGGTGCAGCGCGGGCAGCTGGAAGCAGAGGGATTTGCCGCCGCCGGTGGGCAGGAGGGCGAAGACATCGCGTCCGGCGAGGGCGGTCTCGATGATCTCGCGCTGCAACGGCCGGAAGGCGCCGTAGCCGAAGGTCGTTTTGAGCGTGAGCAGGAGGTCGTCCACAAACCGGCGAGATTGCGTAACGGCCCGTGGTCCGAGCAAGCCTGCACGCGAGTTGGGAGGCGAGAAATTTTCCGGCGCCCCCGCGCGATGTTCAGCGGAGACCGAGCCAGGCGGCGAGGGCGCGGGTGGCGGCGGAAGCGGCGGTGCGGTGGCGGCGAGGCACGGAGCGGGAGACGACGCGCAGGCGGCCGGCGGCGCGGTCGGCCTTCGGGTCGACGTGGCCGACGAGTTCCGTGCCGGCGAGGAGCGGCAGCGCGTAGTGGCCGCGGAGGCGCTTGGCCGGCGGGGTGTAGGCTTCCCAAGTGTAGTCGAAGCGCCACAGCGCGGAGGTGAGCCGGCGGTCGTAGAGGAGCGGGTCGAGCGGGGCCAGCAGTTGCAGCGTGGGGGCGGGAACGTGGTGCGCGGCTTGCTCAAGCAGCGGCAGATCGGAGCGGAGGCAGTGGAGCGGCGGACAATTTTCCACCGCGATCGGCTGGACCCAATCGGCGACGAGCGGGAGTTCGGTGCGCTTGAGCGTGACGAGGCGGCGCTGACGGAGCTTGAGCAAGGCGGCCCAGCGGGCGGAATCGGTGGCGGTCGGAGCGGGTTGGGCCAGCGTCGCGGCCGGGAGGATGCGCTCGGGCAGGTCGTAGCAGCGGCGGTTGCCGGGGCCGCGGGCGGCGATGAGCAGGCGGCCGTGGAAGAAGAGTTTTTGCAGGGTCGCCTTGGCGAGCGTGGCGGAGCCCCAGACGGAGCGGGCGCGCCCGCTGCCGGCAAAGTCCTCCGCGCTGAGCGGACCGCGGGCCGCGATCTCAGCGAGGAGGGTCGCGGCGAGAGGTTTCTGCTTCGGCGTGAGGCGGCCCGACCACGCGCCGGAGCGGCGCGTGCGCGCGTGCATGGCGGCGAGCAGGTGAGGCCAGGCGGCGAGCGGGAACGCGACAAGGATGTTGGTCTGCGGGTGATGATGCTCGAAGGCCGAGCGGCGTTCGGCGGCGAGCGGGGGCTCCTCCGCGGGGCCGTGCAGGTGGCGCATGAGGTCGCCTTCGCGGTAGCCCGCCACGCGGGGACGGAGGATCAGGTCGTGCATGCGACCGCAGAGGTTGAGCGGATCGATCTGCACGTAGCCGAGGTGCTCCAGCATGGCGGCCGTGGTCGCGGCCGGCTGGTCGAGTCCGAGCGCGAGCCGGACAAAGCGGCGGGCGTGGTCCGGGCGGAGCGGGAGCGGGTGGAGCTGGGACATCGGCGAGCGGACAGTGGCCGCGGGAAGCGAAGGAGGGAAAAGAAAAAGGCCGCGCAGGGCGCGGCCTTGGCCAAGACAAAGGGATGGGGGAATCAGCTCAGCTCTTCGGCATATTCGCCTGGAGCTCCTGGAGGCGGCGGTTGAGCTCGTTCATGTCGTTGACGAGGCGTTCCTCGACCTTCTTCCGCTCGGAGCTGTTGACGATGCTCATGTTGGCGGCGTCACGCACGACGTTGGCGGGGAGCGTGAGGATGCGGGTGATGAGCGACTGATCCTTGAAGCTGCTGAGGTAGAGCGCGGTGATCTCCTGGGAGAGTTTCATCGAGTCCTGCGCGAGGCCCTGCGCGACCATGAGGTTGGTGTTGAGTTCCTGGTTGCGCGCCATCTCGGCGGTGAGCACGCCGCTGATCTGGTCGGAGATGCGCTGGCTGTATTGGTTGATGGAGTCGCGGGTGAGGTTCTGGTCCTTCGACATCTCGGCGAGGATGGGCGAGATGCGCTCGGCCATGCGGGCTGAGACTTTGTCGACCTGCTCGTTCTGGAGGCGCTCGGCGTCCTCGGGGGTCTGCGGCACGGAGCCGTAGGGGGAGATTTTCTGGGCGATGACGTCGGCGAGTTGGTTCATGCGCTCGGTGTTGAGCTTCTGGACTTCCTCGTCGGTCATGAAGACGTCGGCGGAGCGCTTGGAGATGGCGTCCTTGAGCAACTGGTTGACGGACTCGATGTGGCGGCGCGTCTCCTCGGCGGAGGCCTTCATCTCGGCGTTGGTCTGCTCGCGCAGGGCGGTGATCTCCGCTTGTTGCCGGACGGTGAGATCCTGGACCGTCTTCTGGTGGAACCAGTAGGCGGCGCCGGTGAGGAGCAGCGCAGTCAGGATAACCGCAGGGAGTTGTTCTTTAAGTTTTTGCAACATGGGAGTGTCAGGTTGAGAAATCTTGGGACAGTCATACAGGATGAGTGTTCAAATGCAATTCCGCCATCCCTGCCGCGTTCGTCGCGCCCTGTGCGCATGAGCCTAAACCGTTACGAGCAAGGTCTTTTCGATTATTGGGAGCGCAACGCGGATGAGCGCCGGCACTGGCAGATGAAAACGCTCGAAGCGGCGAAAGCGGCCGGAGCGCCCTTGGATGCGGCGCGGCGGTTGGAGCGGGATCTGTGGGATTATTTCCGTGAGCGTTACGAGCATGTGCCGGCCTTGCGGGCGCTGGGCGGAGATCTGCCGTTGCGGGCGAGCCTGCAGAATCTGGCCGAACTGATGCTGCGGCTCTGGGGGCCGCCGCCCAAGCCACGGCGCACGACGCCACGGCCGGATTAGTCGCGCGCGGTCGTTCAGGCGCCCGGCTGGTGCAGCGTGACGAGGGTGGCGCCCCACCCGCCGCTGTGCTCGTCGCCGAGACGGAAAGAAGCCACGAGCGGCGAGCGCCGCAGCTGCGCATGCACGGTCTCGCGCAACGTGCCGGTGCCTTTGCCGTGCACGACGCGCACGGTCGCGATGCCGCGTGCGCGGCAGGCTTGGAAATATTCCTCGAGGAGCGAGGCGACTTCCGCGGGTCGGAAGGTGTGCAGGTCCAACTCGCCCGTGATCGGGATGGGCACCGGCGTGTCGTCGGGCGCGGAGTCAGCGTTCACGGAGAACACTCAAGGCGGCGCCGGAGACGCGGGCAAAAGAAAACCCGCCCCCTGCGGGGCGGGTTGGACACACACACACTGACACACAAAATTTTCAGGAGCGCACCGTCGGGAGCGTGACCGGCTTGGCGGCGAGCTGGCGGGCGGAGCCTTGGTCGACCGGCTGGGCGGCGACGGTGCCGAAGGAGGGCAGCTCGGTGCGGATCGTCTCCACTTGGCGGGCCTGCGCGCGGAGGGCGGCGAGGTTGCTCTCGATGCTCTTCTCGGCTTCGGAGTAGCGCGAGGCGCGGACGGCGAAGGAGCCGAGCGCGATGACCGGCTGGTCCTGATGGATGGAGGCTTGGGCGGAGACGGCGGTGAGGCTGAGGCTCACGAGGGCGAGGAAGAGGGAAATCTTTTTCATGACGTTGGTTGGTTGATGCCACTACACGCAGGGTGGATGCCAAGTTGCACGCGTCGTCGTAAGCGCATCATTCCCAATTTGATAAAATATTCTGGCCGCCGAATCAGCGCCGCCGGCCCCGCGCCATCGTCACGCTGGCGGCATCGGCGATTCCCACGCTTGGGACAAAAAGGGGCCGTCATGCATGACCATGACCTTCGGACGGCGGTGCGGCCTCGCGCAACGCGTCGCGATGCGCTCGAATGCCGGCGCCCTCCGGGGATGCCCATGCTCCACGTCACCCAACTCACGAAAAAATACGGCGCGTTCACCGCGCTCGACCAAGTCACGCTGCAGGTGCAGCGCGGCGAATTCTTCGGCCTGCTCGGGCCCAACGGCGCGGGCAAGAGCACGCTCATGTCGCTCGTCGCCGGACTGCGCGTGCCCGATGCCGGCGGGATCACGCTCGACGGTGTGTCGCTGCAAGGCCGTCCGCCGGAGGCGGTGCGCGCCATCGGCTTCGTGCCGCAGACGATCGCGCTCTACGAAGATCTGACCGCGGCCGAGAACCTGAGCATCTTCGGTGGCCTGCACGGGCTCGCCGGGCGCGCGCTCGCGGCGCGGGTGGAGGAATGCCTCGCGGCCGTGCAGCTGGCGGACCGCCGCGCCCACGCCGTGAAGACCTACTCCGGCGGCATGCAGCGGCGCTTGAACCTCGCGGCCGCGCTTCTGCACCGGCCGAAGCTGCTGCTCTGCGACGAGCCGACCGTCGGCGTCGATCCGCAGTCGCGCAACGCCATCTTCGATCTGCTCCAGCAACTCAACCGCGACGGGCTCACGGTCATTTACTCGACTCACTACATGGAGGAGGCGACGCGGCTGTGCACGCGCATCGGCATCATCGACCACGGCCGCATCCTCGCGCTCGGCACGTTGGACGAGCTGCTCGCGCACCTTCCCGTGGCCGAGGTCGTGAGTTTCCCGCGTCACGCGCAGGCCGAGGCGGCGAAGGCGGCGCTGGCGCGCTTCGGGCACTGCGTCGAGCGCGGCGAGACTTGCGAAGTGCACCTGCGCGCCGACGTGCGCCTGGCCGATTTCTTCAGCGCGGCGACGGCGGCCGGACTGCCCGACCGTTGGTTCCAGCTCAAGCGTCCGTCCCTCGAGGACGTGTTTCTCCACCTCACCGGCAAAACCCTGCGCGAATGACCGCCATGCACCTCATCCTCACCCTGCTGCGGAAAGACCTGTTGAATTTCGGCAAGGACCGCGTCGCCGTCGGCCTGACGTTCCTCGTGCCCGTGGTGCTGATCTATCTCTTCGGCCAGGTGTTCGGCGTTGCGCGCACGAGCAGCGGGCCGGTGGGTATCCCGCTGGCGATCGTCAACGAGAGCGCTGCGCCCGAGGTCGCGACGCTCGTCGCGGCGCTGAAGCGCGAGGCGGCGTTCCGCATCGTCGAGGACGCGCCGGATGCGGCGGGCGCGCGCGTCGCGTTGACCGAGGAGCGCGTGCGCGCGGGCTTCAAGGCCAACGAATACCGTTTCGCACTCGTGTTCCCGGCCGATGCGACCGAGGGCGGCGTCGCGTTGCGCGTCAAGTTCCTCACCAACCCGCGCAATGACATCGAGACGCAGACCGTCACCGGCCTGCTGCAAAAAACGATCTACACCGAGGTGCCCACGCTGCTGTTGCGCTCGCTGCGCGGGCAGGCGGCGGAGTTCATCGGCGCGGAGCAGACGGACAAGTTTTACGCCGAGATGGCCGGCTCGGTCAGCCGTGCCTTCGGCTACGATGAGGCCAAGGTGCGCGAGGCGATGCGCCGCGGCGAGATGCCCGGCCTGACGGCTCCGACTGGCGGCGGTGCAGGCTCGACGGGTGCGGCGGATTTTCTCGACCGGATGATCAAGATCGACACCGAGCAACTCGCGGGCGCGCAGGTGAAAAACGTCGGGGCGACGCGCGCGGTCGGCGGCTGGGCGATGATGTTCCTGCTCTTCGCGCTGAGCGGGACGGCGACGGCGTTGTTCGAGGAGAAGAAGGCGGGGCTGTTCCTGCGGTTGCTCTCGTCGCCGGTGCGGCGCGCGCATCTCTTGTGGAGCAAGTATCTTTTCGGCATCGGGCTCGGGCTGGTGCAGTTGCTCACGCTCTTCTTCGCGGGGCGGGTGATGTTCGGCATCGATGTGACGTCGAACTTCGGCAACCTGGTGGTCATCTGCCTCGCGGCGGCGACGGCGTGCACGGCGTTCGGCATGTTGCTGGCGGCGGTGACGCGCACGCCGGCGGCGGCGCAGGGCCTGGCGACGCTGCTGATCCTCACGATGAGCGCCGTGGGCGGCGCGTGGTTCCCGACATCATTCATGCCGGAGTTCATCCAGCAGGTCAGCAAACTGACGGTCGTTTACTGGTCGATGGAGGGCTTCGCGCAGGTGCTGTGGAACGACTGCACGCTGCCGGAGCTGTTGCCGACGGTGGGAGTGTTGCTGGCGATGGCGGCGACGCTGATCGGCGTCAGCCTCTGGCGCTTCCAGCGCGGGGCGAT
>JAMPXH010000220.1 GCA_023701285.1 Candidatus Didemnitutus sp. | reverse complement strand
GTCGCCCAAGGCGGGCAGATCGACGAAGATGTTGCCCCCTTCCGGCGCGCGGGGCGCCTCGATGTATTCCATGCGCCAGTAGGCGTGCAGTTGTTCCATGACTGCGGCGGACGGTGGTGAACGCGCGCCGCGATGTCAAAGCGGCGATTGGCAGGCGCGGCTTGCGCGGGCGCGGCGCAGCGATCAGATTGGGCGCGTGAACCGCCTGGGCGTCTTCCTCGTCCCGACGCGGACCATCTTCGATCGCATGGAAAAACGTGTGCTTTGGTTCTGCATCCTGCTGGCGCCGGTGCTGGCGTGGTCGGCGGTCGGTCCGCATGACCGGTTGACGTGGTGGTTGGAGGTGGCGCCGGTGCTGCTCGGCATGCCGCTGATCGTGGCGTGCCAGCGGCGGTTTCCGTTGTCGACGCTGCTGCTGGTGCTCGTGTGGCTGCACAGCGTGGTGCTGATCGTGGGCGGGCACTACACCTACGCGCTGGTGCCGGCGGGCGAGTGGGCGCGGGAGTGGTTCGGCTGGACGCGCAACAATTACGACAAGCTCGGGCACTTCGCGCAGGGTTTCGTGCCGGCGATCCTCACGCGGGAGATTCTGCTGCGGACGTCGCCGCTGCGGGAACGCGGCGACGGGAGGCCGAGCCGGTGGCTGGGTTTCCTGGTCGTGAGCGTGTGCCTGGCGTTCAGCGCATTCTATGAGCTGATCGAGTGGGGCGTGGCGGAGCTGTCGGGCGAGGCGGCGGAGTCGTTCCTCGGCACGCAGGGTTACGTCTGGGACACGCAGTCCGACATGGGCTGGGCGTTGGGCGGCGCGCTCGCCGCTTTGGCATTGCTCAGCCGCGTGCATGACCGTTCGATGGCCGGACTGACGCATGGAAACGGCTCCCGCTCCGGCTAAATCCCCCGCACTTCCCTGGCACAAGCAGGTGCCGACCTCGTTTCTGGCCGCGCTGGGTCTGAGCGGGGCGTTCGTGGCCTTCGTGGCGTTCGACCAGAAGTATTGGTGGCAGTCGAAGGAGGATTACTCGTTCGGCTGGCTGGTGCCGCTGTTCACCGCCTACGCGGTGTATGACCGCTGGCCGCAGATCGTGGCGCGGCTGCGCGAGGCCGGGGCCGGACCCAGCGGCACGCGCGGGGTGCGGCTGGCGCTGAACACGCTGGCTGCGCTGGCGCTGGCGTGCGGGGCGCTGCTGTTCCTGCTCGGCGCTTTCTACCGCGCGGGTGCGGGCGCATCGCAGCCGGGCACGTTCGCGCTCACGCTCGGCATGGTGGGCATCGTGCTGCCGTTGCTGTTCTTCAACGCCCCGGGCGGTGCCGCCGGTGCGGGCGTGGCGCCGGGATTCCGGCTCTCCGATCTGTGGAACGAGCCGCGCGCGCGCGTGGCGGTGCTTTTCCTTTTTCCCGTGCTCATCTGGCTGATCTCCGCGCCGCTGGTGAGTGCGATCGAGTCGCGGGTCAGCCTGTTCCTGCTGCGCAAGGTCGTGACGGTGGTCGCGTTTTCCTTCGACCTGCTCGGCTATCCGCTGGAGCAGCAGGGCAACGTGCTGATGCTGCCCAAGGGGCCGGTGGGCGTGGCCGATGCCTGCTCGGGCATCCGCTCGCTGACGGCGTGCCTCTTCGCGGGCTCGTTCCTCGGGGCGATGTTCCTCGACCGGCTGTGGAAGAAGGTCTTCCTTGTTGCCGCGGCGATGTTCTTCGCGTTCCTGATGAATCTCGGGCGCAGTCTCTTCCTGACCGGCTGGGCCTACGCCTACGGGCCGGAGGCAATCAGCGGCACGGTGCACGATGTCGCCGGCTACGCCGTGCTGGGGCTCACGTGCGTGGGGCTGCTGGCGTTAGTGCCGTTGCTGAATCTACGGCTCGAGCACGCGCATGAGGAAGCGGCGTCGGAACCGGAAACGGCGTCCGACGAGCCGCGGTCCTGAGCTGATTTTCCACGCGGCAGCGGCGGTGGGGCATCCCCGCCCGACGCGCCTGCGCGCGAGGACGATCCCGGCGGACGAGGCGGAGTTTAACCTCCGGACTGCCGGCCCGCCGGGCAGCGCGGCCGCTCAATTCGCCTGCTTCGCCACGGGCAGGGAGATGAATTCGTGGACCTTGGCGGGATTGAGGTAGCGTTGCGCCAGCGCGGTGAGTTCGGCGGCGGTGATGGCCTCGACGCCGCTGAGGCGGGTGCGGGCCCAGTCGAGCCGCTCGGGCTGCTCCTGCGCGGACGAGAGCACGTTGCCGAGCCAGTAGGGATTGGTGCGCATGGACTGGCGCACGGCGGTGAGGGCGGGCTGCTTGGCGCGGACGAGTTCCTCCTCCGTCACGCCGTGGGCGAAGAGGTCGGCGGCGGCGGCCTTCATCGCGTCGGCCACGATGCGGGTCTTGTCGGGCGCGACGGTGGCGGTGGCGACGACATGGCCGTAGCCGTCGTAGGTGTCGCTCAGGCTGATGCCGGCGCTGGGCGAGTAGGTGTCGCCCATCTCCTCGCGGATCTTCACGCGCAGGCGGTCGCCGAGCACGTTGCCGAGCAGGCTGAGGCGGCGGGCGACGTCGACGTCGCGGCTGTCAGTTGC
>JAMPXH010000219.1 GCA_023701285.1 Candidatus Didemnitutus sp. | reverse complement strand
ATTCTCCGGCTGGGGCGACCCGCTCGAGGACGTCGGCTGGTTCTGCGCCAAGTGCTGGCGTTTCGGCGGCAAGGGCGAGGCGGGCGGAATCGGCGCGCGCGAGGACTTCTACCGCGGCTATGCATCCGTCACCGGGCGCCGCCTCGAAGACGAGGACATCCACTACTGGGAAGTGATGGCGCACCTGAACTGGGCCGTGATCGCCGTGCAGCAGGCCGAGCGTCACCTCTCCGGCGAGGAGACCTCGCTGATGCTCGCGCTCACCGGTCACATCGTGCCGGAACTCGAATACGAAATCCTGACCATGACGGAGGCCCGTTGATGCGCGACGAACCGATCGGCGAACAATTGCTCGAAACCGCGCGGAACGTGTTGCGGGAAGAGATCCTGCCCGCGCTGCCACCCGAGCGGAAGCACGCCGCGTTGATGATCGCCAACGCCATGATCATCGCGATGCGCCAGCTGAAAAACGGCGAGGACGGCGAGCGCAGGGAACTGCGGTCGCTGGCGAGCCTGCTGGGACACGCCGGGCGCGACGAACCGGCGGGCGGAGCCGAGCTGCGGCGCCAGCTCACCGGACTCGACCGCGAGTTCGCACACGCGATTCGTGCCGGGCGGGGCGACGCGGGCGCCTGGCGCGATACGGCGCGGCAGCATCTGCTGGAAACCATCCGCGCGAAGGTCATGGAAAGCAACCCGAAGTACCTCGGGGAGCAGGGCTGATGAGTCGCCTCGCGGGCACGGATCGTCGCCGACGTGTCTATCTGATGCGCCACGGCGAGGTGCAGTACTTCGATGCCGCCGGACGCCCCATCGACCCGCGCCACGTGACCCTCACCGAGCGCGGGTGCGAGCAGGCGCGGGCGGCAGGTGTGCTGCTGCGGGAGGTTCCGTTCGACGATGCGTTGATTTCCGGCATGGCGCGTACCGCGCATACGGCGAGCCTGGTGCTGGACGGACGGACCCTGCCGGTGCGCGAGGAGCCGCGCCTGAAGGAAATCCGCGCCGGGCGCCTCGCGGAGGTGCCTCCGGAGCGGCGCGATCACATCATCACCCGCGCCTACGACCGGGCTCCCGAGCCGGGCGCAAGCTTCATGGGGGGCGAATCCTGGGTGGACTTTCAGCGTCGCGTGCTCGAAGTCTGGCTCGAACTCGTCTTGTCGGACGGCTGGGCCAATCTGCTGGTGGTCGCCCACGACGCGGTCAATCGCGTCATCCTGAGCCATGTCGTCGGGGCCTCGCTGCACGGCCTGAAGGCCTTCGAGCAGGAGCCCGCCTGCATCAACATCATCGACATCGATGTCTCCGCCGGACAGGTCGAACGTGCGTTCATCCGCGCTGCAAACCTGACGGCCTACAACCTCGCCGCACACGCCAACCATCACACGGTGATGGAGCGCATCTCGGCGCAATTCAAGGTGGGGTGACCTTGGACCTTTCTGGTTGGTACTTCTTTGTTGGCTGACGTACGACTTTTCCCCGAAGTCGCCAGAGTCTTGTCGGGCTCGTGGGACCTTGTGTGGCGTTCGTGGGCAACTGCCTGTCGGTCAGCGAGGCCCATTGCCTTCGCTTCGCCTGTAGCCGCCACGCGCTCGGCATCGATCGCATTCCGAAGACGCTCGATGTCCTTCTCCGGCGCCAGAATCGCTTCGAGGCGCAGACTCGCCTTCGCCAGCTCGGTCCGGGCGATCTCGGCGGCCAGACGCTCCCGAGCGGCTTCGTTGTGGGTGGCATCAAGGTCGGCCGCGAGCTGCGCGATCTCGCCGGTGAGCGTTGCCTTTTCGCTCTGGAGGGCCTCCGAGGTGTCTTCCTGGGTGTCGACGCGCTGGGCCTGTCGCGCGTTTTCCGTGGCGTGATCGTTGGCGACGGTTTAGGGCGTCGGCGAGTTTGGCCTCGAGGTCAGCTCGCGCGGTGGCCACCTCGTGCGCGACGAAGTCGAGGACGGCCTGCAGCGGGGCGGGCTGCGCTACCCTCCGCGTGGCGGCCCTGGCCGGCCGCCCACTGTGAAAGTGCCGGTGGATCGTGCCGAGGCTGCCGCTGCGGTGGTGTTCGCGGATCCAACGGGATTCGGTTTTCCGCCGACCACCTTGATAGTCTCGGCGATGGTCGCAACCTCCTCGTACGTGATGCTGGCTTCTCGCGGCATGTCCTGTCCCTGTCGTGATGATGCGTAACGTATCAATAGATAACGTTACGATACGATTTAGGCTCGAATGCCGCGCCTCGATGGCACCCGTTGCCTAGGTCGGGGCTCTTCGCTGCAAACTACGCGGCGCTTACTGCCGGGAAGGACGTCCCTGTTGCCGTGGCCCGGCCCGAGTCGGCGATCGTGGTTGGGGGGATGGCCGTTGGCGCTCGGGCATGCCGGCGATCTTTTCCACCGGAAGGCCGAGGCGAGAGGACAGAAACCTTGCTCAAACCGTTCTACAAAACGGCTCAGGCTTCAGCGCTGATGCGGCTTTCAAGGGGGTGGTTGGCGGGATTTTGTAGATCAGAAATTGAATTAAGTTACTGATTTTAAACAAAACAGCCGGTGATTGTGGCTCCAGGTGTCACCGGTTCGATCCCGGT
>JAMPXH010000218.1 GCA_023701285.1 Candidatus Didemnitutus sp. | reverse complement strand
GAAACCGGCGGAGGAACTGATCCTGACGAAGGTGCAGAACTCCGCCGCGACGGTGGAGGATTTGCGGGCCGCGAATGCCTGGGATCGGTTCATCCTGCTGAACGACGGCCGGGACGGGGAGGCGACGGTGCGCGAGGGTCCGAACGGCAGCGGCGGCAAGCTGCACATGATCCGGCCGGTCACGGACAGCTCGATCCCGTGGACCGCGCTGCTCGTGGGCTTGTGGATCCCGAATTTCTTCTACTGGGGCCTGAATCAATACATCGTGCAGCGCACGTTGGGCTCGAAGTCGCTCGCGGAGGGACAAAAGGGCATCGTGTTCGCCGCGCTGTTGAAACTGATCATCCCGTTCGTCGTGGTGATCCCCGGCATCCTCGCCTACAACCTGTTCAGCGGCGACATGCTGCGGGCGGACGGCACCTACGATTACGACGGGGCGTTCCCGGTGTTGGTGCGCAATCTGGTGAAACCGTATCCGCTCGTCTCGTGGTTCGTGCTGGCGGCGCTGGCGGGCGCGGTCATCAGCTCGCTGGCCTCGATGCTGAACTCGGCCTCGACCATCGCGACGATGGATCTCTACCAGAAACTCACGAAGCAAAAATCCGAGGCCAAGCTGGTGCAGGCGGGCAAGGTGTTCGTGACGGTCTTCGTCGTCCTCGCGGCGCTGCTGGCGCCGAAGCTGGAGGCGTTCGGCGGCATCTTCGCCTACATTCAGGAATTCCAAGGCTTCATCTCGCCGGGCATCCTGGCGGTGTTCATCTTCGGGTTCTTCTCGCCGCGCACGCCGCGCTATTTCGGCTGGCTCGGCATCGTGATGAACGCCGTGGCCTACGCTGCCTTCAAATGGGTGCTCGGGCCGTGGCTGGTCGCGCGGGGCTGGTGGTTCTCCACCGAGATGGCGTTCCTCGATCGCATGGCGCTGTGCTTCTTCCTGGTGGTCGCGGTCGGCGCACTGATGACGCTGATCCACCCGTTGCGCGAGCCGGTCAAAATGCCCGTCAATGACGCCATCTCGCTCGAAACTTCGGCGGGGGCCAAGTTTTGGGGCGTGGTCGTGTGCGTGCTGACCGTCGCCTTGTATCTTTGGTTCTGGTAAGCCGGAGCAGCAACGGTCTGCCGGGACGCGTCCGCGACCGGCAGGGGGGCAGGTTTGGGAAGGCACCGCTGAAAAACAAGAAACCCGCAACCTCAGGGAGGCTGCGGGTTTGGAAAGTGGTGGTGGAGGCTGGAGTCGAACCAGCGAACGGCAGGAGCCGAATTGATTTACAGTCAACGCCCTTTGGCCACTTGGATACTCCACCATCAATGAACGAGGGGTCAAAGTAGGTGGACGGACGCGCGTTTGCCAAGAGGTTTTTTCCCGATTGCCACGATTGCGGCGGCGGGGGCGCTCAAAGTGCTCCGGCTTGGCGGAAACTGTAGAAACCCGTGCCGTGCGGATCGTTGGCGGCGCGGCCGAGGACGACATGGTCGACCAGTTCGATGTCGATGGCCCGGGCGGCGTCGCGCAGCTGGCGGGTCATCTGGGCGTCGGCGGCGCTGGGGGCGGGGTCGCCGCTGGGGTGATTGTGCGCGCAGATGACGGCGGTGGCGCCGTGACGGATCGCTTCGCGGAAAACCTCGCGCGGATGGGCGAGGCTGCTGGTGGCGGTGCCGGAGGTGATCTCGACCTGCTTGAGGAGCCGGTTCTTGCGGTTAAGGCAGAGGACCCAGAATTTCTCGATCTGCAGGCCGGTGTAGTGTGGGGCGAGGTGGTCGCGGACGAGTTCGGGGCGGTTGAGCAAGGGCTCGGTCTCGCCCGTGTCGGCGAGGACGCGCCGGGCGACTTCGAGGACGGCGACGAGTTGCAGGGCCTTCACGCGGCCGATGCCCTTGATGCGGCGGAAATCGGTCTCGGTCCACGTGATGAGGGGACGGAGCGAACCGGCCGCGGTGACGAGTTGCTGCGCGATCGTGAGGACGTTGTTGCCCTTGCCGCCGCTGCGCAGGAGCAGGGCGAGCAGTTCGGTGTCGCTGAGCGCGGACGGGCCGAGGCGTTGCAGGCGTTCCTGCGGGCGGTCGTTGACCGCGAGGTCCTTGACGCGAAGGGTGGGGTAGGGATCGCTCATCGGGCCGGGGCGCTTCGCCCGCTGGCCCGCGAGCTGGGCGCACTCAGTAGTGCTTCACGTAGCCGTTGCGTCGGAGTTTTTCGAGCCAGCGCTCCTGGGCTTGGCGGGCGGATTGCTGGACGAGGATGCGCTCGATCTGGTCGCGGACCTCGTCGATGGGCAGGATGCCGGCGAACTTGCGGTCCTCGACGTAGAGGAAAAAGGCGCCCTCGGGGAGCATGATGGGCTCGGAATATTGGCCCTTGTTCAGGGCGAAGGCGGCGTCGGCGAATTCCTGGCGCAGGTCGGAGCGGCGCTGCCAGCCCCAGTCGCCGCCCTTGGTGCGGCGGGAATCCTGCGAGAAGAGGCGGGCGAGGTCGATGAAGTCGGCACCGGCCTTGAGCTTCTCGACGATGTCGTTGGCCTTCGTGCGCATCGTGTCGTCGGTGTCCTCGGCGGTGCGGCTCAGCTGAATGAGGCGGAGGTAAACCTGAT
>JAMPXH010000217.1 GCA_023701285.1 Candidatus Didemnitutus sp. | reverse complement strand
ATCCACAACCCGCTCGCGAGGAGCGCGAAGAGGAAGGCGATGAGGACCGCGGTGATGAGGAGGTCCATCGTGCGCTATTCCATGAGCTTCAGTTCGGCCTGCGCCTGGGCGGTGGTCTTCGGATGCCGGCGGCGGATGTGCAGCACGAAGTCGTCGACCATCGCGACCGCGAGCACGATGGCGCCCGCGGCCATGGCGATCTGCGGTATCCAGAGAGGGGTGGCGTCGTTGCCCTGCGAGACGTCGTTGAAGGCGTGCGACTGCCACACGAGGCGCACGCAGAAGACGGCGAGCACGATGCAGAAGGCGGAACCCGCGGCGTGCGACCACAGCTCCAGCGCGCGGGAGACGCGTGCGCCGAAGCGCTCGAGGAAGAGGTTCACGCGGATGTGCTCGCCGCGCTTGAGGGTGTGCGCGAGCGCGAGGAAGGCGGCCGCGGCCATGCAGTAGCCGGCGTAGGCGTCGGAGCCCCGCAGGTTGAAGCCGGCCAGCCGCCCGACGACGCTCGCGAGCACCATCGCGAGGACGCCCACCATGAAAAACGCCGCGGCCCAGGCCGCGGCGTCGTAGAGCAGGTCGAGAGCCTTTCTCATCGCGGACGCTCCGTCATCCCCGACGGCTCGGGGATGACGATCGCAGGCGCGGCATTCGCCGCGCTCGCGATCGTCATTTCCTGAACGCGTCGATGATCGCCTTGCCGTCGGGCCCGGCGGTCTTGAGCCACTCGGCGGTGATCGTCTGGCCGATCTTCTGGAAATCGGCCTTGAGCTGCGCGGACGGCGGCGCCACGTTCATGCCATTCTTCTTCAGCTCCCCGAGGTAGTAGGCGGTCTTCTCCTCGGAAACCTTCCAGCCGCGCGTCTCGGCGTCGGCGGCGGCCTTGCGCAGGGCGTCCTGCGAGGGCTTGTCGAGCGCGTCGAAGGCCTTCTTGTTCGCGAAGATGATGTTTTTCGGGAGCCACGCCTGGGTGTCGTAGTAGTTCTTCACCACTTCCCACGCCTTCGTGTCGTAGCCGGTGGCGCCGGAGGTGATGTTGGCGTTGACCGCCCCGGTGGCCATGGCCTGCGCGAGCTCCGCGGCCTGGATGGTGACGGGCTGGGCGCCGGCCAGCTCGGCGATGCGGGAGATCATGGGGTTGTAGGCGCGCAGCTTGAGGCCCTTCATGTCGGCCGCGGAGTTGAGCGGCTTGGTGGAGTAGATGCCCTGCGGCGGCCACGGCACGGCGTAGAGGACGACCATGCCCTGCTTCGCAAAGCGGTCCTCGACGGCCTTCCTCGAGACCTTCCACAGCCTGGCGGACTCCGCGTAGCTCGTGGCGAGGAACGGGACGGAATCGAGGCCGAAGATGGGGTCCTCGTTCGAATAGCCGGAAATGAGGATCTCGCCCACCTGGGCCTGCCCGCCCTGCACCGCGCGCTTGATCTCGGGCGCCTTGAAGAGGGAGGCGCCGGGGTGCACGGTGATCTTCAGCTTGCCGCCCGTGGCCTTCTCGACGTCGGTGGCGAACTGGACGATGTTCTCGGTGTGGAAGTTGGTGGCGGGGTAGGGCGTGGGCATGTCCCACTTGGTCTGGGCGGCGGCGGCGAGCGAAACGGCCAGCGCAAGGGCGCCCGAAAGGGACTGGATGGTTTTCATTGGGGTTCTCCGGAAGGGGGTCGAAGCCCCAGCACGGTAGCGACCGGGAGATCGGGTTGTCAATCCGATTGACACCGGACGGTCGTGGGGCGACATTGGCGCCTCCGCGCACGTCCCCTCCCATGAGCACAGGCATTCCCGGCCGCTGGCAATTCTGGATCGACCGTGGCGGCACGTTCACCGACGTGGTCGCCCGGCGCCCCGACGGGTCGATCGCCACGCACAAGCTCCTTTCCGAGAATCCGGAGCGCTACCGCGACGCGGCCATCGCCGCCATCCGCCATTTCCTGGACGTGCCTCCCGGGGAACCCATTCCCGTCGAGCGCATCGAGGCGGTGAAGATGGGCACGACGGTGGCGACCAACGCCCTCCTCGAGCGCAAGGGCGAGCCCACGGTGCTCTTCACCACGCGCGGGTTCCGCGACCAGTTGCGCATCGCCTACCAGAACCGGCCGCGCATCTTCGACCGGCACATCCGTCTTCCGGAGCTGCTCTACCGCAAGGTGTTCGAGGTGGATGAGCGCATGGGCGCGCGCGGCGAGGTCGTTGCGGCACTCGACGAGGCCGGCGTCCGGCGCGATCTCGCGGCGGCGTTCGCCGAAGGCTTCCGCTCGATCGCCATCGTCTTCATGCACGGCTACCGCTACCCGGCGCACGAGGCGCGCGTGGCGGAACTCGCACGCGAGGCCGGGTTCACGCAGGTTTCCGCCTCGCACGCCGTGAGCCCGCTCATGAAGATCGTCTCGCGCGGGGACACGACGGTGGTGGACGCGTACCTCTCGCCGATCCTCGGGAGATACGTGGACCAGGTGGCCGGCGAGCTGCCGGGTGCGCGGCTCATGTTCATGCAGTCCTCGGGCGGCCTCACGGACGCGCACCGCTTCCAGGGGAAGGACTCGATCCTCTCCGGCCCGGCGGGCGGCATCGTCGGCATGGTGAAGACTTCGGAGT
>JAMPXH010000216.1 GCA_023701285.1 Candidatus Didemnitutus sp. | reverse complement strand
TCCACGGCGGCGCTCGTCGGCTTCACGAGCTCGTTCGCGAGCATGTAGTTTTCCACCTCCTCGCCGGAGACGTCGGCGAGCATGACGCCGTCGATTTCGACGCAGGGCGAGAGGGGCTGCCCGGATTTGCGAACCATTTCCTCGTAGTTGGCGCGGTGGTTGATGATGTCGATGTCCTCGAACGCCAGGTTGTATTTGCGCATGATGGCGCGGACGCCGTTGCTCCAACCGCAGGAGGGCTTCAGGTAGGCTTTGATCTTCATGGGTGTGTGGGCCGTGGATTTGATGTGCGGCGCAATGTAGGCCGAGCCTTTTCTTCTTCAACTGAAACTTTGAGCCGGTAGGCTGCCGAGCTGTGTCGTCCGCCCTGCCCGTCCTCAGCCTCGCCCAAGCCTCGGCGTTTGCGCGTCTGGCGATGGAGAACGTGCGCCGCGAATACCCGCGGCTCCAGCATCACGTGCTGAATTCCGCCGCGGACGCGCGGACACCGCGCGAGCTGCACCCGGCATTCTACGGGAGCTACGACTGGCACTCGTGCGTGCACCAGCACTGGATGCTCGTGCGCCTCGTCCGCGTCATGCCGCACCTGCCCGAACGGGCCGCGGTCGACGCGCTGCTGCGCGAGCACCTGGCGGCGGAGAACATCCGCGCCGAGGCGGCCTACCTGGCAGCGCCGGGTCGCACCGCCTTCGAGCGGCCGTATGGCTGGGCCTGGTTTCTGAAGCTCGAGCAGGAAATGCGCGCCTACGACGCCGGCTTCGCGCGCCAGCTGCAGCCGCTCGCGGCGGTAATTCGCGAGGGTTTCCTGAATTATTTCCGCGCGCTCACCTATCCGGTGCGCCACGGCGTGCACGCGAACAGCGCGTTCGCCGCCGGCTTCGCGCTCAACTGGGCGCGTTCGGTGGACGACCAGGCGCTGAAGCTGCTCTGCACGAGTCGCGCGGCGGCGTGGTTCGGGCACGATCACGACTATCCCGGCCACCTCGAGCCGAACGGCGAGGACTTCTTCTCGCCCGCGCTCGTCGAGGCGGGCTTGATGGGCCGCATCCTGCCGCAGGTGGCATTCGCGCAGTGGTTCCACCGGTTCCTGCCGGATTTGGAAAAAGGCCAGCCGGCCACCCTCCTTCACCCGGCGGCGGTGAGCAACCCGTCGGATCCGAAGATCGCGCACCTGATCGGGCTGAACCTGAATCGCGCCTGGGTCTGGCGGCGGCTGGCGGGGCTGTTGTCCGAGGGCGATCCGATCGTCGCCGTCTGCGAAGCGGCCGCGGCGCGGCACTACGAGGCCGCGATGCCGCTGCTCGACGCGCACGATTTCCACCGCGCGCACTGGCTGGCGTCCTTCGCGGTGTATGCGTTGACGGAGTGAGCTGCTTTTTGGGCGGCGGCGATCCGGCGCTCGAAGCCTCGACGCGGACGCGCGGATCCCGGGGCGCGCCGAAGGGCGGGCCGCCGGCCCGGCCGGCCCACCATCCGCGTGATGGCGCGACGCGGTTCGTTGCTCCTGCTTGCCGCGTCCACGGGGTCGCGCATGATGCGCGTGCATGACGACCGTCGTGCTCCTCTGTCTCTCGAACGTTTTCATGACCTTTGCGTGGTATGGTCATTTGAAGTTTCTCCACGACAAGCCGCTCTGGGTGACGATCGCGATTTCGTGGGGCATCGCGTTCTTCGAATACTGCCTGATGGTGCCGGCAAACCGGCTGGGCTACGGCAGGTTCACCGGCTACGAGCTGAAAATCATCCAGGAAGTCATCACGCTGCTGGTGTTCGTCGGCTTCGCGTGGGTGGTGCTCGGGGAGAAACTCCGCTGGAACTACGCCGTCAGCCTGCTCTGCATTTTTCTGGCGGTGTATTTCGCCTTCGGGTTCCGCGCCGCCCCGCCGCCGGCCGGCTGAAGCCGCAACACCGGGTTTCAGGCGATTTTTTCCGACTCCGCGCTTGCTCGCGCGCGGACGGCCCCGAAAGACTCCTGACATAAGGCTGTCAACGTGACCCGATAGTCTCTCCCTTCCCTCCCCTCCTCCCATGTCCAAAGCCGATAAGTCCCCCAAAGCCGAAACCAAATCAGCCGCGCCTGCCGCGCTCGCCGTGCGCGAAAAGAACATCGACCTCGCCGTCTCCTCGATCACGAAGCAGTTCGGCGAAGGCTCCATCATGCGCCTCGGGAGCAACACGAAGATGAAGGTCGAGACGCTCTCGACCGGCTCGCTCGCCATCGACCTCATGCTCGGCGTCGGCGGTCTGCCGAAGGGACGCATCATCGAGATCTACGGCCCGGAGTCGTCGGGCAAGACGACCTTCTGCTTGAGCGTCATCGCGGAGGCGCAGCGCCAGGGCGGACTCGCGGCGTTCATCGACGTCGAGCACGCGCTCGATCCGAAATACGCCAAGGTCGTCGGCGTGAGCCTGGACGATCTGCTCGTGTCGCAGCCCGACTCCGGCGAGGACGCGCTCAACATCATGGAGACGCTCATCCGCTCGAATTCCATCGACGTCATCATCCTCGACTCCGTCGCCGCGCTCACGACCCGCGCCGAACTCGACGGCCAGATGGGCGACGCCACCGTCGGCGCGCAGGCCCGCCTGATGTCGCAGGCGATGCGCCGCCTCACC
>JAMPXH010000215.1 GCA_023701285.1 Candidatus Didemnitutus sp. | reverse complement strand
GTGGTGCTGTTCGGCGGTTTGCCGTTGCTGGCCCAACAGGCCGCGGGTGGAGGCTTCGAGTTGCTCAACCTCTGCATGCTCGCGGCGGTGCTGCTGCTGGCAGCCCGCTACCTGCGCGAGCCGGACGACGTTTCCTGCGCCGCGCTGTGCTTCGCCGGAGCGCTGCTCGCGCTCACCCGTTACGAATCCGTGGTGATGGTGTTGCCGGTCGCGCTCGTCGTGCTCGCCGGGTGGCTGCGCGCCGGCCGCGTCGTGCTGCCGTGGGCGGTCGTCGTCGTGCCGGCGTTCCTGTTGCCGTATCTGCTGCAGAACCGGGTGTTCGAACTCAACCGCGGCTTCTGGGAACTCGCAGGCAAGTCCGGCGCCACCACGCCGTTCGCGCTCAGCTATGTGCCGGACAACATTGGCCACGCCCTCGCGTTCTTCTTCGACACTTCCAATTACCAGGCGAACTCCGTGGTTTTCGCCGCGCTCGGGTTGATGGCGCTGCCTTTCTTCGGCTTGATCGCCGTGCGGGTGGCGCGCGAGTGGCGCGCGGCCGACGCGACCTTGCTCGCGACCACGATCGTCGGCGTGGGGCTGTGCGGCATCTTCGGCTTGCTGATGGTTTACTTCTGGGGGCAGTTCGATCACCCGGTCATCCGACGGCTCAGCCTCCCGGTGCATCTGCTGATGCTGCTGGCGCTCCTGCTCGTGGGCGCGCGCTTTTTCCGCTCGGACGCCGGGTGGAAGCTCCTGACGGCGATCGCCGCGGGCGGCTTTGTGCTGCAAGGGCTGCCGATGCTGGCCAAACAGGCCTACAATTGGGAACATGCGCCGACCCTCGAAATGGCCTGGCGCGCCGACTTCCTCGAGCGCCATCCGGCGCGCGATTTTCTTTTCATCGACCGCGACTCGATTTTTTGGATCACCCAGCGCCTGCCGGCCACGCCCGTCGAACAGGCGAAGCTCCGCAAGGAGGGCCTCGCGTTCCACCTGCGCAACCGCAGCTTCTCCGCCATCTACGTTTTTCAGCGCTACAACAGCGACGACCGGACCGGTGAATTGCGCGTGGAGCCGGCCGACGACATCGGGCCGGACTTCGAATTGGAGACGGTCGAACAGAAGCGCATCGCGACGCTCGTCTTCGCCCGGATCAGCCGCGTGACGGCGATTCGTGAGGGCGACAAGGTTGTCGCCCGCGCCGCGGAACCGCTGCCTGCGGCCGATCGGGCCCGCACGCCCGAGGAGTTGCAGAAGGCGAAAGCGCTCTACCTCGAGAACTGGATCAAGCAGCTCCCGTGAAGTTGCCCTTTGCCTTCCGACGCGATGACCGCGCGCCAGACCCCGGCGGGTCCGCGGCGAGCGCGCGTTTTCCCGGGCGACTTCTCGCGGTCGGATTGCTCGCGGTCGCCTCGGTCTTCTTCGGCTTCGTCTGGCCGACGGTGGATTTTGCCCGGCGTGTCGTGCAGGGTTACGGCTATTACGTGGTCGCGGGCACGTTCGGATGGGCGGTCTACGCGCTCGTGCGCTTGTGGCCGCAATGGTGGGCGGCGCGGCCCCCCGTGGTGCGCCGCGAGTTGGCCCACCTCGGTGCGTTGATTGGCGGGTTGACGCTCATCGCGGCGCTCACGGTGCCCTACACCTACAAGGTGCTCTACGACGAATTTGTCCTGCAAACCACCGCCTGGAACATGCACGAGGCGCGCGTGGTCGGCGCCGCCGTGCGGGGCTACGAGATCGAAGGCACGTTCCTGCCCTTCGGCGACTACCTCGACAAGCGGCCGTATTTCTACGCGTTCGTGCTGTCTTTGCTCCACGACGTCTTCGGCTACCGCGAGGCGAACGCGTTTGCGCTCAACACCGCGCTGATGCCGCTCGTGCTCGGCCTGCTGTATCTCGTCGCCCGGCGTCGAGTGGGACACTGGCCTGGCCTTGCCGCGGTGGCTGCGCTCGGCGCGTTTTCGCTTTTCGCGCACAACGGCACCGGCGCCGGCATGGAGTTGCTCAACCTCGCGATGCTCCTGCTCGTGATCGAGCTTGCGGCGTTTTATCTCGCCCGGCCGGACGACGAGGCCCGACTCGCGGCGCTCGTGCTGAGCGCGTTGTTGCTCGCGCAAGCCCGCTACGAGTCGGGTCTCTATGTGCTCCCCGTCGCAATCGTCGTGCTCGAGGGCTGGCGCCGCGCCGGGCGAATTGTGCTTCCGCTCGCGGCCGTGCTCGCGCCGGTGCTGCTCATCCCCTATGCGCTCCACAATACCTACCTGAGCGGCACGCCGCTGCTGTGGGAGCTCCGGGCGGGCGATGAGAGTCGCTTCGGGCTGCGCTACCTCTTCGCTAACCTCGCGCACGCTCGGGATTTTTTCTTCACGTTTTCCAGCCAGGTCACGAATTCCACCTGGCTTGGCTATGCGGGCATCCCGGCATTCGGCTGGGCCGCTTTCCGATTGTTGCGTGCGCTCCGCGCCTGGCGGGAAAGCCGCGCGGCGGATTTCGCGGTGGCCGTGTTCGGCGCCACCATCGCGGGCGGGCTGGGCCTGCTGATGTTCTATTACTGGGGCCAACTCGACGATCCGATCGTCGCGCGCTTGAGCCTGCCGTTCTCCGCGTTGCTGGCGCTCGGTCTGGCCGACGCGGCGAGCC
>JAMPXH010000108.1 GCA_023701285.1 Candidatus Didemnitutus sp. | reverse complement strand
GATCGTCATCCTCATGACGTTGCTCTCGGTGGCGCCGTCGCTGGTGCTGCTGATGACGAGCTTCACGCGCATCGTGATCGTGCTCGGGTTCGTGCGCACGGCGCTTGGCGTGCCCAGCGCGCCGTCGAACCAGATCATCGTCGGCCTGGCGCTGTTCATGACCTTCTTCATCATGGGCCCGGTGCTCGACAAGGTGCACGGCGACGCGCTCAAGCCCTACCTCGACGGGCAGATCACGTCGGAGCAGGCGGTCGAGCGCGCCACGGGTCCGCTGCGGGATTTCATGCTCAAGCAGACGCGCACGCGCGACCTGGAGTATTTCCTCGAGCTCGGCGGCTACGGCCCGACGGCGGCGAAGGACCTGCCGATGCGCGTCGTGATCCCGGCCTTCGTGATCAGCGAACTGCAGACGGCGTTCCAGATGGGGTTCCTGCTCTTCCTGCCGTTCCTCATCATCGACTTCCTCGTCGCCTCCACGCTGATGGCTCTCGGCATGATGATGATGCCGCCGAACGTCGTGTCGCTGCCGATGAAGCTGCTCCTCTTCGTGCTCGTCGACGGCTGGCACCTCATCGTGCAGTCGCTCGTGCAGAGCTTCACGTTCTAGCGCCTCCGTCCCGATGAATCCCGAGATCGCCATCGACCTGTTCAAGACCACGATCCTGTTCGCGCTCTACATCGTGTCGCCGTTCCTCGGCACGCTGCTGGTGGTGGGCTTGATCGCGAGCCTGTTCCAGTCGGTGACGTCGATGCAGGAGAACACGCTGACTTTCGCGCCGAAGCTGGTCGTCACGGCCGCGGTGGCGGTGCTGCTCGCGCCGTGGCTGATCCGGTCGCTGGCGGAGTTCGCGCTGAACATCTTCGGCCGCATGGCGACGATGGCGCACTGAGCGCCGCGCAAAGGGCATGACGCTCGAATTCCTCATCACGTGGATGATGGTCTTCCTGCGGGCGCTGGGCCTGATCCTGCTGCTGCCCGTGCTGGCGAACCGGCCGTTGCCGGCGCCGATCCGGGTGGCGATGGCGGTGGGGCTGGCGACGCTGCTGGCCGGGCTGGTGCCGCCGGCGCGCGTGGCGCTGGGCCACTGGGAACTTGCGTTCGCGGCGGGCGGCGAGGTGCTGCTCGGGCTCGCGCTGGGTTTTGTGACGCGGTTCGCCTTCGCGGCGGTGGAGATGGCGGGCCGCATCATGTCGTCCGAGATCGGCGTGGCGGCGACGCCGGGTTTCGGCGCGCCGGAGATGAGCACGGAGTCGGTGGCGTCGTTCCTCGCGGCGTTCGCGGTGCTGCTGTTTTTCCTGCTCGGGGCGCACCAGCTGGTGCTCGGGGCCTTCGCGCGCAGCTTCCTGCTGGCCGCGCCCGGCACGCCGGGGCTGGGCGGCGCGGCGCTCGAGGAGTTGATCACCGGCACGGGCCGCGTGATCGAGCTGGGGCTGCGCATCGCGGCGCCGTTCATCGCGCTGAATTTTCTCGTGACGCTCGCGTTCTCGGTGCTCGGGCGCGCGGTGCCGAAGATGCACATCTTCATCCTGGCGTTCCCGGTGCGCACGCTGCTCGGGTTCATGCTCCTCGCCAGCGCGGGCGCGCTGATCGCGCGCTACCTGTTCGGCGAGTTCTCGGCGCTGCCGGCGCAGATGTTGGAAATCCTGCCGCACGGGTAGGGTGACGGAGCGGGTGCGCGACGAAGGCAATTTTTGCCGCGCCCGGCGCCGCAGACAGGAAACGGAGACCGTGCCGTCGTGCCGGCAATTTTAATAACATGCCCGGCAAGGGCTTGCAGGGCGGTCCCGGGGCTTGGCATCGGCGGTGCTCAAGCGGGCGCATCCGCGATGTCTGACCAAGATAACGACCAAAAAACCGAGCAGCCGACCGAGAAGCGGCTGCACGAGGCCGCGGAGAAAGGTCAGTTCGCGAAGAGTCAGGAGCTCACGGTCGTGATGACGCTCGGCGCGGCGCTGGCGGCGCTGGCGTTCACGGCGCGGCAGACGACGCAGAGCCTCGGCGAGTATGCGGTCGGGATGTTCACGAATTTCTCGCGCCAACAGGTCGATGCCGGCACGGTGCCGGTGCTGCTTGTCGGCGCGTTGGAGACGATCGCCGGGGCCGCGGCGCCCGTGCTCGTGGCCTGCGCAGGCGCGGCGATGCTGGCCGGCGGGTTGCAGAGCGGCTTCCAGCTCTCGCCGAAGGCGATCTCGTTCCGCCTCGAGGCGCTCAACCCCGTCGCGGGTTTCCAGCGCATTTTTTCCAAGGCCGCGCTCGTGCGCAGCGGCCTCGACGTGCTCAAGGTCGTCGCCATCGGCTACGCGCTCTACCTCGGTGCGCGCACGTTGATGGAGGACCCGCTTTTCACCGCGCCGATCGAGGCGGCGTATCTCGGCACCTTCTTGCGCGAGGCCTCGACGGCGTTCTTCGGCCGGCTGCTGCTCTCGCTCGGGCTCATCGCCGCGATCAGCTACGGCTGGGAGAAGTTCAAGACCTCGCGCGATCAGATGATGACGCGCCAGGAGGTGAAGGATGAGCACAAGAACACCGAGGGCGACCAGCGCATCAAGGGCGCGATGCGCCGCATGGCCCGCCGCCTCCTCCAGAAGCAGATGCTCGCCGCCGTGCCGACCGCCGATGTCGTCGTGACGAATCCCACGCACTACGCCGTCGCGCTCAAATACGAGCGCGGCATCGACCAGGCGCCGGTGGTGCTGGCGAAGGGCGAGAACCGTTTTGCGCTGCGCATCAAGGCCCTCGCCGCCGAGCACGGCGTGCCGACGGTGGAGAACCGCCCGGTCGCGCGCGTGCTCTTCGCCATGGGCAAGGTCGGCGAGACGATCCCGCCGCCGCTCTACCAGGCCGTGGCCGAGATCCTTGCGGTCGTTTACCGGACGCACCGCTACTACTTCCACCAACTCAAGACCCGCCGCCTGGAGGGCGTGGCGCGCGCCGTCTGACGCGCCTCCGAGCCATGCCCATCTCCAGCAATCAGCACATCGCGAACCTGTTCAAGCGGGCGGACCTGCTGTTCACCATCGCGCTCTTCGGCACCGTGCTGCTGCTGGTGCTGCCGGTGCCGCCGTTCCTCATCGACGCGCTGCTGGCGCTCAACATCGGCCTGTCGCTGATGGTGCTGCTGACCATCGTTTACGTGAAGGACCCGCCGGAGTTCTCCGGTTTCCCGGCGATGCTGCTCTCGCTGACGCTCTTCCGCCTCGCGCTCAACATCAGCTCGACGCGCCAGATCCTTTCCACCGGCTACGCGGGCGAGATCATCGACTCCTTCGGCCACTTCGTCATCCAGGGCAACTACATCGTCGGCGCCGTGGTGTTCGTCATCCTCGTGCTGATCAACTTCGTCGTCATCACGAAGGGCGCGGGCCGCATCGCCGAGGTCAGCGCGCGCTTCACCCTCGATGCGCTGCCCGGCAAACAGATGGCGATCGATGCCGAGCTGAACGCCGGCATCATCGACGAGGTCACCGCCACCGCCCGCCGCGTGAAGGTGCAGAAGGAGGCGGATTTCTACGGCGCGATGGACGGCGCCTCGAAGTTCGTCCGCGGCGACGCCGTCGCCGGCATCCTCATCACGCTCGTCAACGTCCTCGGCGGTTTCGCCATCGGCGTCTTCCAGATGGGCATGACGCTCGGCGAATCGCTCTCGAAGTTCACGCTCCTCTCCATCGGCGATGGCCTCGTCTCGCAGATCCCCGCGCTCATCATCTCCATCGGCGCCGGCCTGCTCGTCACCCGCGCGGCCGACAACAACAACCTCGGCACGCAGATCACCGGCCAGCTCATGCGCTACCCGCGCGCGCTGACCCTCGGCGCGGGCTGCATGGTGGTGTTCGGCCTCATGCCGGGCATGCCGATGCTGCCCTTCTTCGGTTTCGCCGCGGTCGCGGCCTTCATGGCGCGCACGCTCAAGGATCACGACGCCGAGCGCGAGAACGCCGCGCCGACCGCGAAGGAAAAGTCCGGGGCCAAGGGCGCGCCCGCCGCCGGTGCTCCGGCCGCCGGTGGCGCCACCGCGTCCCCCGCGCCCTCCGGCGGCGCCAACGAGGACGTGCGCAAGCTCATCGAAGTCGACGCCTTCGCCATCGAGATCGGCTACGGCCTGCTTCCGCTTGCGGACAACAAGTCCGGCGGCGACCTGCTCTCGCGCGTCACCGGCGTGCGCAAGACCCTCGCCCGCGAGAAGGGCGTCGTCGTCCCGCCGATCTCCGTGCGCGACAATCTCGAACTCGAGGCCAACGACTACCGCTTCCTCCTCCGCGGCAAGGTGCTCGCCCGCGGCAGCCTGATGCCCGGCCGCTACCTCGCGATGAACGTCAGCGGCTCCAACGTCCGCCTGCGCGGCGTGCCGACGCGCGAGCCCGTGTTCAACCTCGAGGCCGTCTGGATCGACGAGAGCGAGAAGAAGACCGCCGAGCTGAACAGCTACACCGTCGTCGACCCTTCGTCGGTGCTCATCACGCACCTCTCCGAGACGCTGAAGGCGCACGCGCACCACCTGCTCGGCCGGCAGGACGTGCAGGCGCTCGTCGATCACCTCAAGAACACCAACGCCGCGCTCGTCGCCGAGTTGCTCCCCGATCTCGTCAACCTCGGCATCATCCAGCGCGTCCTGCAAAATCTGCTCCGCGAGAACGTGCCGATCCTCAACCTCCCGCTCATCCTCGAGGCGGTCGCCGATTTCGCCCCGCTCTCGAAGAACCCGGACGACCTCAGCGAACTCGTGCGCCGCCGCCTCGGCCTCTACTTCGTGCCCGAATACGAGGCGAAGCCCGGCACGCTCAAGGCGCTCACGCTCGACCCGCGCTTCGAGCAGCTCCTCACCGGCAAGGTGCACCGTTCGCCCACCGAGGTCGGCCTCGCCCTCGATCCCGCCACCGGCCGCCACCTCCTCGAACAGCTCAACCGCCTCACCTCCGAGCTCACGCTGAAGGGCCTGCCCGCCGTGATCGTGGTGTCGACCGAGACGCGGTTGCCGATCAAGCGCTTCCTCGAGCCCTCTTTCCCGCGCCTCACCGTGCTCGCATTCCAGGAACTACCGACGATCACCGAGATCGAGAACGCCGGCATCATCACCGCGCCGGCCGCGATCCTCCGCGCGAACGCACCGGCGAACGCCAACACCCCCGCGAACGAAGTGAAGGCCGCCGCATGAAAACCGTGATGTCCCTGCCCAACGCCCCTGCCTCCGGTGCCTGCTTCCGCTTCGTGGCCGCGAATGCCGACGAGGCCGCGCGCGTGATCCGCGAACAGCTCGGCGCCGAGGCGCGCGTGCTGTCCGTGCGCAACGTGCCGTCGACGGGCATCCTCGGGCTGTTCTCCGCGCCCAAGATCGAGGTCATCGCGCAAGTCGGCGCGCCCGAGGCCGCCGTCGCGGCGCCGGACGCTGTCGCCTCCGAAGCGGAGACGTCCGCCGCCGCCGCGCCCCGCAGCGAACTCGCGGCCAGCGACAGCACGCTCGCCGGCGTGCGTGTGCGCACGCCGCGCTCCGCGCTGCGCGAACCGCGTGGTCATCTGGCGGATCTGCTCAAGCGCTCCGGTTTTTCCGCGCCGCTGCTGTCGCGTCTCCAGGAGACGCCGCACTGGGGCGCGCTCTGCGCCCAGCCCCTGCATCGCGCGCTCGCCGAGGTCGGCCTTCTGCTGCGCGAGTGGGCAGGGCGCCCGGCCTCCGCGCCGCTGTCGCGCGCGGCGTTCCTCGGCTCGCCCGGCGTCGGTCGCACCACGGCGCTCTGCAAATGGCTTTCGGCGGAGGTGTTCCAGCGCGCGCGTCTCGGCCATGTCGTCACGGCCGAATTCGACCGCCCGATGTCGGCGGGACCGCTGCCGGTGTTCTGCGAGGCGCTCGGCGTGCCGCTCGCGCATTTCCCGGCCTCGACGCAGCCGGCGACGCCCGGCGGCTTCGTCTATTTCGATCTGCCCGGCCTCTCGCTCAGCCGTCCGCAGGACAACGCACCGCTCCAGCGCTTCCTCGACGCGGAGCGCATCGCCGAGCGCGTGCTGGTGCTCAACGCCGCCTACGACCATGCCGCGCTGCGCTCGGCCTACGCCGCGGGCCGCGAACTCGGCGCGACGCACGTGGTGTTCACGCATCTTGACGAAGTCACGCAGTGGGGCCGCCTCTGGGATTACCTGCTCGATGGCGGGCTCGAGCCGCTCTTCCTCGCCACGGGGCCGTCGCTGACCGGCGACCTTGAGGCCGATCCCGGCGACGCGCTCGCGCGCCGCACGCTGCCGGCGCCCGCGCGCACGGCGCTCGTCACCGCCGGGCCGGCCGACGAGGCCGACGCCGACGAGCCTGCGGGCGAAACTTCCACCTTCCACACCGCCGCCTGACCATGCGCTACGTCTTCCTCCTCGGCGGTGCCTGCGGTTTCTGCCTCGCGGCCGGAACGTCCTTCGCGATGGAGCGCGCGGCCGACCGCGTGTTCCTCGACGGCGCCGTGGGCTGCCTCGCGGGTGCGCTGCTCTTCCGTTGGTTCTGGAACATCCTCCTCGCCGGCCTGCGCGAGACCATGCAGGCCCGCCACCGCGCCCTCGCCGCGGAAGCTGCGAAGCAACCCCCTGAATTTCCCCCGCTAAAGTCATGAAAACCGCCGTGGCCACCGCTAACGGCATGGATGCCTCCACCCCAGCTCCCGCGACCGCCGCCTGGCGGGCCTACGCGGGGGTCTCCCCGGGCGCGGTCGATGAAAAGGATTTGATCGAACGCTTCCTCCCGCTGGTCCGCAACGTCGTGGACCGCGTCAAGCTCACGCTCCCCCCGCACATCGATGCGGACGACCTCTACAGCGTCGGCGTCACCGGCCTGCTCGCCGCCGTCCGCAAATACGATCCCGAGCAGGGGCACACCTTCGCGGGCTACGCCGCGCTCCGCATCCGCGGCGCCGTGCTCGACGAATTGCGCCGCATGGACTGGTGCCCGCGCCGCGCCCGCGCCCGCGCCCGCAAGCTGAAGGAGTCCATCAACCAGCTCGAACAGCGCCTCGGCCACACCGCCGGCGAGGACGAGATCTGCCGCGAGCTCGGCGTCAGCCACGCCGAATACGCCAAGTGGCTCGACGAGTCGCGCCCCGTCACCTTCGTCGCGCTCGACCAGCACACCGAGGGCGAGGAGTCGACCGGCGCCTCCCTGCACGAGCTCCTGGCCGACGAGAGCGACACCACGGGCCGCGACACGCTGGAGAAACGCGAGTTGCTCGAACTTCTTGCTCAAAGAATCGCCGAACTGCCCGATATACCGAGGAAGATTCTTGCCATGTATTACCATGAGAACATGCGTCTCGCGGAGATTGCGGCTGTCTTCGGCCTGACGGAGTCGCGGATCTGCCAGATCCACTCGCAGACGATCATCGGCTTGCGCGCCTACCTGACGCGCGCCCGGAACCGCTGAGCGCGCTCCATGCTCGTCATCATCGGAGCCGTCGTCGTTTTTGTCTCCACCATCGGCGGCTTCATGCTGGCGGGCGGGCAGCCGCTCGTGCTCCTGCACCTCTCCGAGTTCGTGGTCATCCTCGGCGTGGCGGCCGGCGTGCTCATCATCGCCAGCCCCGGCCACGTGCTGAAGGAGATCCTGCACAAGTCCAAGGCGGCCGTCTCCGGCAAGGCCTCGACGCGGTCCGACTACCTCGAGCTGCTCAAGCTCCTCTACGAACTCTTCATGACCGGCCGGCGCAACGGCCTCATCGCGCTTGAGGAACACGTGGGCGACCCGCAGAAGAGCGCGGTCTTCCAGAAATATCCGCACGTGCTCAACCACCCGGAGCGCCTCCAGTTCCTCTGCAACGGCCTCAAGCCCGTCATCGACGGCAAGATCAAGCCCGACCAACTCGAGAGCCTCATGGCCGCCGAGCTCCACGCGAAGCAGAAGGAGGCCGAGCATCCCGTCCACCTGCTGCAGCTCGTCGGCGACTCGCTGCCCGGCATCGGCATCGTCGCGGCCGTGCTCGGCATCATCAACACCATGGCCGCCATCGCCGACGGCCCCGAGGCCGTCGGCCACAAGGTCGCCGCCGCACTCACCGGCACCTTGCTCGGCATCTTCTTCGCCTATGGTTTCGTCAACCCGCTGGCGAACCGCATCAAATTCAACGACGCCGCCGACCACCTCTGCCTGACCTGCATCATGCAGGCGGTCGCCGGCTTCGCCAAGGGACTCGCGCCGCTCACTGCGGTCGAGATCGCCCGCCGTTCCCTCGACAGCTCCGTGCAGCCCGCGCCGGACGAACTCGAGGTCGCGGTCAAGGGACTCGGCAGCAAATAAAGGAGCGCACCCATGGCCGGCGGCGGAGGAGGAGGAGCCTGGAAAGTAGCCTACGCGGACTTCGTCACCGCGATGATGGCGCTGTTCATGGTGCTCTGGATCTCCGCGCAGGACCGCAAGATCCTCATCGCCACCTCGCGCTATTTCCAGAACCCGTTCAGCTCGCCGATGGAGGAGCGCTCCGGCGTCATGCCGTTCACGAAAGAGACCACGAGCTCCAGCAAGAAGGAGGGCGACAGCTCCGGCAAGGATGCCGCCGCCGACAGCGACAAGCAGATCCAGCTCAGTTTCCTCAACTCCGTCGCGGCCGACTTCTACCGCCTGCTCCACCTCGACCAGCAGTGGGAGGACCGTCCCATCGACATCCAGGTGACGACCGACGGCCTGCGCATCACCGTCTTCGACCGCGTGAAGCGTCCCGTCTTCGTCGACAACACCGCCGAGTTCACGGAGTGGGGGAGCTTCATGCTGCAGAACCTCGCGTGGATGATCGAGCGCCACCACTTCCGCGTGACGATCGACGGCCACACCCGCGCGCAGCTCGTTTTGCCCAACGCCGATTACTCCGCGTGGGAACTCTCCTCTGATCGCGCCAACGCCGCGCGCCGCGCCCTCGTCTTCTACGCCGTGGACGCCGAGCAGGTGGAGCGCGTCTCCGGCTACGCCGACACCGTGCCGCTCGACGGCGAGCCGCCCACCTCCGAGGCCAACCAGCGCATGACGCTCAGCCTCCGCCTCTCCGCCAAATCCCGCGAAAAGAACAACGTCGCCGGCATCCCCGTGCTCCCGCCCCCGAGCGGCCCGGTCCCGGCCCCCGTTTCCGGCTCGTCCCCATGAAACCCTTTCTCCACGGCCGCAAAGCCAACGCCAAGGAGCCGCTCCGCGCTCCGCACGTGCATCGCAACGCCCCGCTCGGCCGCGTCGTCGCCCCGCCGTCCGCCGCCTCGCCGCACGTCGAGGTCGTGAAGGAAGGCGAAAAGGTCGTCCGCATCGTCGTCACCTGTTCCTGCGGCGAGCGCACCGAGATCGAGTGCCTCTACCCGGCGAACGGCTGACGCCGCCCGCCTGTCGCGCTCGCGACCGTCCGCCGCCCAACAGGGTAGGGTGGGGCGCTTGTCCCCAAGCGCCCTGATTGACCGCTGTCACCTGGGGCACGACGCCCACGCCTCGCGCTACCGCACGCTTCGTATCGCCCCCGTAGGCAGCTCGCTCGCGTGCGCCCCGCCCCGCGCCCCGGCAGTTTTTGCCGGGCGAAATTGCCGCCCCTGTCCCCGGCCGCGCGTGCCGGACTCGCGTCGAAAAACGAAAATTTTAATCCGTTGGGAAACACGCGTTAAGGCGGGTGCGCCTAGCCTTGGCATCGGCGGTGCTCAAGCGCCTCACGCATGAACATCGGGCTCTACCAGAGCGCATCCTCGCTGTCCGCCCTCGAGCGGTGGCAGGACTGTGTCTCGCAGAACATCACTTCTGCGCAGACCTCCGGTTACCGCAAGCGCACCGTCCAGTTCTCCACCGAGACCGCGGGCAAGTGGAACCTGCGACCCGATGCCAAGGCCACCGGCCCCGAGGACGAGCACGCCGTGCTCTTCGCGCGCGTCACCAACGGCATCAACTTCCTCACCGGCGAGACGCAGCCCACGCGCCGCGAGCTCGATGTCGCGATCCAGGGCGACGGCTTCTTCGAACTCAAGGGCCCCGACGGCCAGAAACTCTACACCCGCAGCGGCGAGTTCCGCATCACGCCCGAGCGCACGCTCGTCGGCGCCGGCGGCTTCGAGGTCATGACCGACGGCGGCAACCCCATCGTCATGCTCCCCGGCGGCGGCGCCATCACCGTCAATCGCGACGGCACCATCTTCCAGGGCGAGACCGCCCTCGGCAAACTCTCCATCCAGCGCTTCGAGGATGTCGGTGCCCTGCGGCCGACCTTCGGCGGCCTCTTCGTCGAGGGCCCCGGCGCCGGCCGCGAGACGGTCGACGAGCCCGAGCTCATGCAGGGTTACCTCGAGCAGAGCAACGTCCAGCCGCTGCGCGAGATGGTCGACCTCGTGCTCATCTCCCGCGCCTACGAGGCCAACCAGAAGGTCATCACCACGGCCGACGAGCAGATGGACAAGACGCTCCGCGCCCTCGGTTGAGCCGCCGCCCCGCGCCCATGAATTCCCCATATAGACAACCGCTATCACGACTGCATGGCTGCGCCCGGTGTGGGGCCGGGCCAGCCCCAGTCGTGGGGCGGAGTTTTTTGCCGTTCACCGCTGACCGCTCACCGCTCGCTCCATGAACCTCTCGCTCTACTCCGCGGCCACGGGCATGGAGGCCCAGCAGCTCAACCTCAACACGATCGCGAACAACCTCGCGAACGTGAACACCCCGGGCTTCAAGCGCAGCAAGATCGAGTTCCAGGACCTGCTCTACCAGAAGCCCCGCGCCTCCGGCACCGACTCCGGCGGCGGCAACCTCATCCCCACCGGCATCGAGGTCGGCAACGGCTCGCGCGTCGCCGCCACGTCGAAGGTTTTCACCCAGGGCCAGCTCACCAACACCGGTGAGAAGCTCGACGTCGCCGTGCAGGGCGACGGTTTTTTCGAAGTGCAGCGCGCCGACGGCACCATCGGCTACACGCGCGACGGCTCCTTCAAGCTCAACGCCCAGGGCCAGGTCGTCACCATCGACGGCCTCCCGATCCTAAGCGGTTTCCAACAGGTCCCGGCCGGCGCCGAGGTCACCATCTCCGAGGACGGTCAGGTTACCGTCGCCTCCTCGAGCGGCAAGCAGACCTTCCGTCTCACCCTCACGCGCTTCGCCAATCCCTCCGGTCTGCGCTCGCTCGGCGGCAATATGTTCGAGGAGACCGCCGCCTCTGGCACGCCCGAGACCGGCAACCCCGGCGAGCAGGGCTTCGGCCGCACCATCCAGGGCTACATCGAGGCCTCCAACGTCAACATCGTCGAGGAGATGGTGAACCTCATCATCGCCCAGCGCGCCTACGAGATTAACTCCAAGTCCGTGCAGTCCTCCGACGAGATGCTGCAGAACGTCGCCAACATGAAGCGCTGACCCCGCTCCGCCATGCGCCGCGCCCTTCACCTCGCCACTCTCTTCCTCGCGCTCGCCGGTCTCGTCCGCGCCGAGCCCGCCGCGCAGCCGCTGGCGCAGGAAGAATTCGTCGCCGCCCTCGCGCGCGACCTCCAGTCCCACTTCAACCTCGAGGGCGAACTCGCGCTCGATCTGCTCCGCGCCTGGGCCCCGCCCGCGCTCGTCGCCCGCGAGTGGCAGGTGCAGGTGACCGAATACCCGCAGGTCCCCGGCGCCGCCCTCCTCGTGCGCTGCCGCGTGCTCGCCGACGCCAAGCCCGCCGGCGACTACACGCTCACACTCCGCGCCGCCCTCTGGCGCGATGCCTGGGTCTCGCGCCAGCCCGTTTCCCACGGCGGCACCTTCGATCCCGCGCTGCTCGAGGTCCGGCGCGTCGACCTCTTCCGCGATCGCGACGCGCTCCCGGCCGCCGTCGGCGACGCCTCCTTCATCTTCGTCCGCAGCGTCCCCGCCGGGCGCCTGCTCACCTGGCGCGACATCGCCCGCCGCCCGCTCGTCCGCAAGGGCGACGTCGTCGAGGTCTCCGCCACCGACGGCCAGCTCGTCGTCACGATGAAGGGCGTCGCCATGCAGAACGGCGCCCAGGGCGAGGTCGTCACTGTGCGCAATCCCGATTCGCGGAAGGATTTCTCCGCCTTCGTCATCGATGAAAACCGTGTGCAAGTGCGCTTCTGATTCCGCCGCGCTCGCGCTGTGCGCCGCGCTCGCCTTCGCCGCCGCCGGCGTCGCGTCCGCCTCCTCCGTGTGGAACAACGGCAGCGACCGCTCCATGTTCGCCGACCGCAAGGCCGCCGCCAAGGGCGACATCCTCACCGTCGTCGTCGCCGAGAGCGCCGCCGCCACCAATTCCCAGAGCAAGAAATCCACCCGCGAATCCGCGCTCGAGGACGCCGTCTCGCGTTTCCTCTTCAGCCCCGCCGCCAGCTCCTTCGGCACGCACAACGGCGAACTCCCCGCCCTCGGCCTCGGTGGCAAGGCCAACGCCTCCGGCGGCGGCGACGTCTCCAGCAACCAGTCGCTCACCAGCCGTGCCGCCGTCCTCGTCACCGACGTCATGCCCAACGGCAACCTCGTCATCCAGGGCGTGCGCGTCGTCACCTTCTCCGGCGAGACCCAATACGTCGTGCTCCACGGCCTCGTGCGTCCCGACGACATCACGCCGGCCAACACGCTCCTCTCCTCCAACATCGCCGACGCGCGCGTCGAGTTCGTCGCCGAGGGCGCGCTGAGCGACGCGCAGAAGCGCGGCTGGCTCTCCCGCCTCTACGAGAAACTCCGCCCCCTCTGAGAATGCGGAACGCCGATCGCGGATCTTGGAATGCACCCCGTCATGACGACACCCCTCCAGTTCACTTGCCGCGCTGACCGGCG